>JALHMA010000233.1 GCA_022844265.1 Saprospiraceae bacterium
AACGTGGCTTTTCCGGGTGGATGCGTGAGGTACAAATCCGTGGAACCCCTGAACTGCAGGATTTCCATTTCATGGTTGATTACTACGCTGGCCGGCATAAATTCTGAAACAAGCACCGCATCGATGGCACTGCTGAGGCCCGAGGTGGTAACGGACGATGTTTTCTGCGATGGCATTCCATTACCTGTTATTTCAAGCGGCTGATTACCATCACTTTGTGCCGGAGGAGCAAAACGGCGGGTGAACGCGGACAAGGAATGGACGCCCGAATTTTTTTTGCGTACGAATATTTTAAACTTTTTATTCAGGCTGGTAAACAGTTGAGAGGAGGTACCGATGTTTTCAGATTTTCCCAGCATCAGGTACCCGTTTTCATTCAAAGCAAAATGAAAAGTGGCAATGACCTTTTTTTGCGCTGCCGTGTCGAAATAAATGAGCAGGTTGCAGCAACTGATAAAATCGAGGCGTGAAAAAGGCGGGTCGTTTAAAAGATTATGCGGCGCAAATACGCACATATCGCGCACGGCTTTTGCAATGCGGTAATTGTTGCCCGTTTTGGTATAAAAACGTTGCAGGCGCGTTGGGGAAACTGTTTCGAGTTCTCGTTTCGAATATTCGCCGATGCGGGCTTTCGTGATGGCTTTTACACTGAGGTCGGTCGCAAAAATCTGCACCCGCGGGTTGTCGGATTTGCTGCCCTGAATTTCAAGCAGCATCATGGCGATGGAATAGGCTTCCTCACCGGTGGCGCAGGCCGGCACCCAGATACGCAGGATTTCGTCCGCCTTTTTACTTTTGAGGAGCCGGGGCAGCAGGGTGGTTTTTAAATAGCGGTGTGTATCGTTGTCCCTGAAAAAACTGGTCACATTGATGAGCAAATCCTGGAAAAGAATATCTATTTCAGCACTTTTTTCGCTTAATAATGCGGCGTATTCCCCAAGCGTTTTTATCCGGTGCAGCAGCATCCTGCGAATGATGCGCCGTTTGATGGTGTTCATTTTGTAAGCGCTGAAATCAACTCCGGTGTTTTTTTGTAAATGGAGGAGAATGATTTTTAAATCAGGATCGTTGTTGTCAATTAAATCTTCCTGACTCCTTTTTATGCCCTTGTGTTTTACAAAAGGGTGTTTGCTGAGCCGCGCCAGTTCCAACGCGATTTCTTTGGGTGAGAGGATAAAATCGACCACGCCTGAGGCGATTGCCGACTTTGGCATACTGTTGAATTTAGCCGAATCATCCTGCGCAAAAGTCAACCCGCCGGCCTCTTTGATGGCCCTTATGCCGATGGTACCGTCGTTGGCGCTGCCGCTCAGTACAATCCCTATAGCGCCGCCCTTGTGTTTTTCGGCCAGGGAACAGAAAAAAGCATCAATTGGTAAACTAACCACCCGCTCTTTGGTGCGGGGCTTCAGATTGATATGCTCGTCTTCTACCGACATTACTTTGTCGGGGGGAATAATATAGAGGTTATCAGGCTCCATCTGAATCCCGTTTTTCACTTCCTGCACTTTCATCACAGTGACTTTTGCTAAAAGTGCGGTAAGGATACTTTCGTGGTCGGGACTCAGGTGCTGAACATAAACAAAAGCCATGCCTGTATCGGCAGGCAAATGCTGCAACAATTGTGTGATCGCTTCCAACCCTCCGGCCGATGCGCCGATAGCAACGATTGGAAACGTTTTGGGCGATTTTTTCGATACCCTGGCAACACTGCTATTTTTCTTCGCAGGAGCATTTTTTTTACCCGAATCTGATTTCATTTCCTGCCTGATGAATGATTTTTATGCGCAGTCAAATGGGTTCACCCGTCAGCACAAACCGTTCTCTCCCCGGAAGCGTCACATTTTTTCGCGTGACGAGCATCAGCGCCTGCAGAATCACTTTTTTGAGTTGCGAAAATTCAACAGGCTTCTGGATGTAGTAGTGGGCTGCGTCTTTATACACCAGGTTGACCATATCCTGGTCAAAGGACGTGGAAAAAATGATGACTGGTATCTTTTCCAGTTTTTTATTGAGTTTGATGGCTAATAAAGCCGCAAAGCCGTTTTTGCGCGGCATGTTGAGGTCCAGAAAAAGCACATGGGGCAGCTTCTTTTGACTTTTGCCGAGTTGTTCCAGCAGCTGTTCACCATTGGGTACGGTCGTCAGGTGTGCCGGCCATTGCAATTCTTCCAGCGCTTCTTTAAAGAGCGCACAATCGTCGGCATCGTCGTCAGCAAGCAGGATATTTATTTCCTTCGGTCGTGGAAATGCAGCGCTTTTTTTCATTTTTCAAATTTAAAAAGTTGAGCGTACCACCTCACCATTTCAAATTGGAAAGGAACGTTTGATGGGTAGCCGATGGAGCTTAAGGCAGCGGATTTGACTATCGGGGCATAATATTATTACAACCCTGTTAAATAAACAAACTTATGCCCTTTAAGATGCGGGAAAGAGCGAATGGGAGGAATTATTTTCGCCCTGGCGGTTACGGGCAGAAATCCCTGCCTGAACAGGTACATCGCAGCCGATACATCGATCAGCAAAAAAACGGTGAGTAAGGTAGTCATGGGTGCAATGACATTGCTGTTGCTTTGGTTACGATTACTCACCATTCTTTGCGCCGAGTGAATATGGACACATAGCAAGATTGATGGTAGAACAGGAAGGAATGAAAAAAGCCTAGTAATCAAGAATCTTCAAATCCACTTTAATCCGGGTATATCCGGTTCAGCAGGTTTTTCCAGTCCTGAATCGTTGCAGCGCTAAAGTAGTCCGTAGCACAACATTTAATGGGAAATGGTTTCAATTTTATTTGCACATCATGTGTTGGATGTTATTGTGTCCGGGCAGGGGCTCATGCGAAGTATTTCATATTGTTGTACGTTTGCGGCAGGCCGAAAAAGGCGGTGCTGCGGCGATGGGGGTGGATTTAAAGGACGGATGGGAACACCTGTTGAAGCGAAGAGACGTCGCGTACCTTTCACAATAAATTTGGCCGATAAACCCGTATAAATTTATTGGCTAAATCATCATTTTCTAAAACAGTGCTTTCATTTATCCGCTCTGCTAAAGCCTTGCTGTCGGCATCATAAGTACAAGCAATGATACCGGCATGGACAGGATTATCTTTGTGGAGATGAAAGTAGTCTCTTCGATCAAACGTTACTACTGCACGGTCTTGTGCTGTAGCAAAGGCAAGAACTTCTTGATCAGGAATTCGCTTATTAATCATGCCGGCATCCCTTGCAGTCAAGGTGTCATGGCCTAAACTTTGAAGAATGGCCATTGCTTGAACATCAAAATTCTCATCTCCGTAAAACCGCGCCATTAATTACACAGATTCATTTTCAAGTATTTCAGCATCAATTTCTGTCTTGTTGCCTCGATAATAGGCCCAGGCATTGGTCAAATCTTCTGCCCGAAGCGATGGAAAAGAAAGAAGCATTTGTGCTTCGTCGGCACCATTATTTCTTGCTTCCACCAACAACCAAACAGGAATACGCGTACGAACGATGCAGGCACTCCCGCCACATACGTCTGGTGTCTTTTCAATGCCTGGTGTATAATAACTCAAGTCGTTTTCCACCCAGCGGGCAAGCAGGGCTTTTTCTCCGGAAGACATGGTGGACAAGAGCCGTTCTATTTGTTGCAATGCGGTCATATTCATTGTTGATGTCAGTACCTAGTGTAAATAGAAACACTAAAAGAAATACAAATATAAGTCTATAACACGTACATTTCAAAATCTAGGCTGCACGAGGCCGAAAAAGCCTCGCGCAAGCGCTTGAGTAGGTTGGGGCAAGCGAGGTAACCTAAGGGGCAGCGGTGCAGGTTGGAGTGGTTGGGAAATGGTTTGATGGTTTGGATGCTTCGCTTTCAAGCGCTTGTTCTAACCTTTAGAAATATCCGCAATGCAGTCATTGAAAATTTCAGCCCCATAGCCAACCTCGCAGCGATGGGGGTGGATTTAAAGGACGGAGGGGAACACCCGCCGAGGCAAAAGGTATCCTCAAGAAGTGTATACATAAACATTCATCGCTTCGCAATCATGTTCATTTGCATAAATATAAAGCGGTAGTTTCACTGGTATTCCATCGAACGCTTCTATGGGTATTCGATCAAAAGCCTCAAACAAGAAGAGCATCGTTTTATATTTGTATGCATACTTAAACGCCCTGTATATCTCGGAATCATAAATGATGTCAGTCAAGTCCAATTCCTCTATAATATCATCTAATTTATTCATTTTATTCCAGAACACAGCATAGTCAATTTTACCAATGCCATTAAATAATTCTTCCTGATAGTTGAATTTTATATATTGGGGAGTATCCAGAATCGGGTACTCACCTTCGCCAAACCCGCAGAAACATGCAATCGGCTCATAATTATGTTCTAGAAAGATTATTTGGTTGTTAATTCCATTATTTACCTCCGCTACCTTTTTCTTGATTTCTTTGATGGACCTGAAAATATCTTTCTTAAATCTTTCAATAACTATTGGATTATCATTTAAATTTTCCTTGGCAGCATTGAATAAATTCTTCAATTTGCTGCTTTTCTTCGCTTTCTCCAGCATTTCAATCGTATCATCTTCATATAGACGCCTTACAGCGTTATTGTCCAAATCAAAGACTTCCGAATTGTTCTCTATGAGACTTTCTAGGATGTTCTGAAAGGACGAATCTTTTATACACTCATAGCTATATTGGAAATGGGTTTCCAGGTTTTTTTTGATGGTATTCTTCACTGTATTATTGGGTTTGAGTGATAAATATGGTTTGGGCTTCAGCATTGACCTGCCACGGCGATGGGCTTTAGTGAATAGGGAAAGAAGAATACCTGCCGGGGCGAAAGTGCACCGGAATGCTGCGTCTTGGAAGTTTCATACCCACTCTAATGCGAGGTCAATGGTCCAGGGTATACTTGCATTAAATTCGATCTGCACAAGATTTTCTTTATCCTCAAAAAAGGAGAGATCGTTGTCATAGCGAAAACCTATGCTAAAATGTTCGCTGACAGGTGTCAGATCAAATGTTATTCCATTTACGCCACTTGGAACCGTACAATTTTTACCCTCAAACCTTCCCTTGAAATGGAACCAGCCACTATAGAGATGCAGTCCGTTGTCTTGTTTGTAAAAGTGGCAAATCTCACTTTCTTTTCTGAAGTCAACGCCAAGATCGTTTAGCAGTATTTTTATTTCGTTCGGATATGTATTATCCCGGTTGTTTACAAAATTCTTACAGAGATTACATCCACAACTATCCGGTCTGCCCATTGACATGTTGGCGTAGGCTTCTTGGGTAGTTACTTTGTCTGCGATGAATTTCCATTCTTTGAATATTATTGTCGTCATATTGTTGTTCTGTTGAACGGAACGGCCAAGACCAATGCCGCGGCTAAAGGAGTTTTTAATCAAAAAATATTTTTGCAATTAAGCGTAAAAACCCTCTTGGTTCATGTTTCTTTTCTACTAAAATTTTTTTATTTTAAATTATTTGCAGTTACAAGTTCTCTGATAATTTCAATTTCCTTCATATACTGTATGTGTTGCCTGTCTCTGTTTATCGCCACCAATATAAACCCATCCCCTTCAAACAATCAAATTTCTGACATGAAAAAGTGAGTAGTGAATGGTGAGTAGTGAGTAGGCTCCAACATTTTTTAAAACAAAAAATTTCAACACTACCTCCTTTCCCGGCATTTACCCTACATTTGCCGGCAAAACGCTTTCCTCCGCCAAAGAATGCTGAAACGCCTCCATATCCGCAACTACGCGCTGATTGACGAATTGGAAATCAATTTTTCAGAGCGACTGACCATCATAACCGGCGAAACCGGGGCAGGTAAATCCATCCTGCTGGGCGCCCTGGGCCTCGTGATGGGCGAACGGGCCGATACCAAGGTCTTTTACAACGACCAGGAAAAGTGCGTCGTGGAGGCCTTTTTCGACGTGTCGGCTTACGACATGCAGGAGTTTTTTGAAGCCAACGAACTCGACTACGACGACGAGGTGGTCATCCGCCGCGAACTCTCCCCTGCCGGCAAAAGCCGCGCCTTCGTGAACGACACGCCCGCCAACAACAATGTGCTGCAACGCCTGACCGAATCGCTGGTCGACCTGCACCAGCAGTTCGATACGCTGGACATCCACAACGTGAATTTTCAGTTGCGCATGATCGATGCACTTGCAGATAATGCCCTGATTCTCAAAGACTACCAGCAGCAATACAAACAATACGCCGCCGATAAAAAACGCCTGGCCCAGTTGACCGAGCGCAGTGCCAACGGCGCCAAGGAAATGGAGTTTCTGCGCTTCCAACTGGAGGAATTCCAGCGCGCCGAACTCCGCGAACAGGAACAGGAGCAACTGGAAGCCGAAGGCGCCCGGCTCAGCAGCGCGGAAGACATCAAACGCACCTACGGCGCAGCCTACAACTACCTGCTGGAATCGGAACAGAATATCCTGGCACAATTGCAGGAAATTGGGCGCTCTATGGCCGCCACCCGCAAACTGACCCCTACCCTCTCGGATTTGAGCGAGCGCCTGGACGCGGTGCTGATCGAACTGGACGAACTGGCGAAAGACTGCGACCGCATTGCAGAACAGACGGAGTACGATCCGCAGCGCATCGCGGAAATAGAGGAGCGCCTGAACGTCATTTACAAACTACAGAAAAAACACGGGGTCGGTACGGTGGCCGAACTGCTGCACATCCAGGAAAACCTGGAAGCGCAAACGGCGGGCTACACCAACCTCGATGCAGAAATCGCGCAACTGGAACAATCCATCGCCAAACAGGAAGCACAATTGACGCATATCGCGGCTACCCTGAGCGAGCGGCGCAAAAGCACCGTTCAGCCTTTTGAAGAGCGGATACACGGTATGTTGCACCAACTTTCCATGCCGCATGCCCGACTTCAGGTGGCCATACGGGACACCGGCAGCCTCACCGCCACCGGCGCGGACGATGTGCAGTTCCTGTTTGCCTCCAACATCGGCAGCAAGTATTTGCCAATCAAAGACGTGGCTTCCGGCGGTGAACTCTCGCGGCTCACGCTGTGCACCAAAAGCCTCGTCGCTGATGCTATTCCGCTGCCTACCCTGATTTTTGACGAAATCGACT
This sequence comes from Saprospiraceae bacterium, assembly GCA_022844265.1. Classification (GTDB taxonomy): domain Bacteria; phylum Bacteroidota; class Bacteroidia; order Chitinophagales; family Saprospiraceae; genus M3007. The sequence continues at coordinate 7,113 of JALHMA010000233.1, forward strand.
CCGGGATTAGCGGCGATGTTTCCCTGAAAATGGGATTGATTCTCAAGGAATTAAGCGACAGGCACCAGGTCATCAGCATTACGCACACCCCACAAATCGCGGCCCGCGCCGATGCACATTATTTTGTGTACAAAAAAATAGCCGACAACCGGACGCTGACAAATATCCGACTGCTGAACCACGAGGAGCGTATTCGTTCGCTGGCGGTGATGCTGAGCGGGAACCCGCCGAGCGATGCGGCGATCACTACGGCGGAGGAGTTGGTAAAGGGATGATTTTGTGCGCTTACGCGCTGTGGAGTAATTGGATCACGGATTGAACGGATGAGACACGGATTTAAAAGGATTTTTGCGCTTACGCGCCGTAGGAATAATAGCAACACGGATGACGCTGATGACGCGGATTTACACGGATTTTCCCGCTTTAGAGTTGACCTTTTTTTTGCAAATTCAGGAATGCGTAAGCGTAAAAATCCATGTACCGTGTCAACTCTAAAGCGGGGAAATCCGCGTAAATCCGCGTCATCAGCGTCATCCGCGTTGCCAATACTCTACGGCGCGTAAGCGTAAAATCTATGTAATCCGTGTCAACTCTAAACCGGGGAAATCCGTGTAAATCCGCGTTCATCCGCCTAATCCGTGTTGCCATTATTCCTACGTGCGCGTAAGCGCACAAAATCCTTTTAATCCGTGTCTCATCCCTAAAATCCGTGTCCTGTCAACTCTACGGACAAAATCAAACCACATGCAGCAACCACAATCATTCTGGGAATCCCGCTGGCAAAATGGAGAAACAGGCTGGGACCTGCAATCAGTCTCTCCTCCGCTGGCCGGCTATATCGATCAGATTCCGCCAGAAAAACGTTCTTTGAAGGTGCTGATTCCCGGCTGCGGAAACGGCCATGAAGCGTTGTATTTGCTGGAAAAGGGTTTTACGCAGATTACCATGCTGGACATTGCGCCGACGGCTGTGGAAAGCCTGCGGAGACGATTGGATGTCGAATTGCCGGGCTGGCAGGATGCCTTACAAATCGTGTGCGGTGATTTTTTTCAGCACGAAGGGCAGTACGACCTGATCCTGGAACAAACATTTTTTTGTGCGCTCGACCCCAGCATGAGACCTGCTTATATATTGAAAATGAAGGAGTTGCTTGCTCCCGGCGGTAAATTGGCCGGCTTGTTGTTCGACCGGGATTTTCCGGGCGGGCCGCCATTTGGAGGCAGCAGGCAGGAATATGAGGCCTTGTTCGGAAAGCATTTTCGGATACAAACGATGGAGGCTTGCACCAATTCCATAGCACCGAGAGCGGGAACAGAGTTGTTTTTTATAGCGGAGAAATGATTTTACCACATAGGTTTTTTTACCACATAGTACACATAGATTTCACACATAGAACACATAACGTAGCGTACTCTAAAAACTATGTGTTCTATGTGAAACCCTATGTGTACTATGTGGTAAAATAATCTTTCTGGTAAAAAAAACAGACTACACCTCTCCCCAAGCCAAACGCTCCCACACGAATAACTAATAACGAATAACCAATAACTAAAATGCCCACGTCCCCACCCTTTCGCACCGGTTTTGTCAACATTATCGGGCGGCCCAATGCCGGCAAATCCACGCTAATGAACGCGTTGGTGGGCGAACGTATGAGTATCATCACGCACAAGCCCCAGACCACCCGCCACCGCATTATCGGAATCCTGACAGGAGAAAATTTCCAGATGGTGTTTTCCGACACGCCGGGTTATGTCAAATCGCCTTCCTACAAAATGCACAACGCCATGAACAAGTTTGTGGAAGGCACCGTGGAAGACGCCGACCTGATGTTGTTCGTGTTCGACCTGACAGAAGAACTGGAGGACGACAATCCGGTGATCGAGGTGCTGAAAAAGGTGGAAGTACCCATTGTGCTGGTGCTGAACAAAAAAGACCTCGTCGCCGATCAACG
>JALHMA010000234.1:0-3140 GCA_022844265.1 Saprospiraceae bacterium
AAAAAGAAAAATTATGCTCAATGCGCTGATAAAATTTTCCCTCCAAAACCGCTTGCTGGTTGTGGCATTTGCCGCGCTGGTCATGGTGTACGGGGCATTTACAATCAGGAATCTCCCGGTCGATGTATTGCCAGACTTGAATCGCCCGCAGGTGACCGTTTTCCTGGAAGCCAATGGTATGGCGCCGGAGGAAATTGAAACACAAGTCGTGACGCCTGTGGAAGTTGCCATGAACGGAGCGCCGGGCGTCGAACGGGTGCGAAGCAGTTCGGGGGTAGGCATCGGATTGGTATTTGTAGAATTCGACTGGGATATGGATGTTTACCGTGCCCGGCAACTGGTTTCCGAAAAACTGCAAACCGTCGTCATGCCCGAAGGTATCACACCGGTCATGGGGCCTATTTCGAGCGTCATGGGGCAGATTATGCTGATCGGGGTGACGGCAGATTCCACACCAGCCGCCGATCTGCGCACCCTGGCTGATTTTACGATCCGCCGACGTCTGATGAGTATCAAGGGTGTGAGTCAGGTTATTCCTATCGGGGGAGAACGTTTGCAATATCAGGTGTTGCTGAGTACGCAACGCCTCAAACAATACAACTTGTCCATTGATGCGGTGGATGCAGCGTTGCGGCAGAGTAACCTGAACAGTACCGGCGGTTTTTTCGATCGGCACGGCTCTGAGGTATTGATTCGCAACCTCGGACATGCAGAAGGTCTGGACGATCTGAAAAACACCGTTGTCTCGAACCGTGAAGGTTTACCCGTACTATTGTCAGATGTAGCCGAAGTGCGGCTGGGTGGCGCAGTCAAACGCGGCGATGCCGGCGTGAACGGCAAACCTGCTGTTATCCTGACCGTCGAAAAACAACCCGGCACCAGTACCGTTGCATTGACCGATGAAGTGGAACGGGCTTTGGCCGAGCTGCAATCCTCGCTGCCGCCGGATGTACAGTTGAATTCCAAAATTTTTCAGCAGAAAAACTTCATTGTCAATTCCTTAAAAAATGTAGAAGAGGCACTGCGCGATGGATTTATCCTGGTGGTGATCGTCCTGTTTTTGTTTCTGCTCAATTTCAGAACAACGGCTATCACACTCACGGCTATTCCGCTTTCCTTAGTGATAACGGCTATCGTATTTAATATTTTTGGTATATCCATCAATACGCTGACGCTGGGAGGACTGGCGATCGCCGTGGGGGAATTGGTCGACGACGCCATCGTGGATGTAGAAAATGTGTTCCGGCGGCTGCGGGAAAACAGCCGGATGGACACCCCCCGTCCCGTTTTGCAAGTGGTGTACGAAGCCAGTTCGGAGGTGCGCAATTCTATTGTTTACGCTACTATTATAGTGATTCTGGTATTTATCCCGCTTTTTTACCTGCAAGGTATCGAGGGCCGAATTTTTGCGCCGCTGGGTATTGCCTACATTACCAGTATTGCGGCTTCCTTGCTGGTGTCGCTTACCGTAACGCCCGCACTTTGCTCTTTTTTATTAAGCAATATCGGAAAAAAGCAGGAACAGGACGGCGCCCTGGTGCGCTGGCTCAAAAAGCAGGACGAACGGGTGCTGAATGCTGCCCTCGACAATCCGAGGCCGGTCGTATTGGCTGCAGGCGCTATGATTGTGGCGGCTATTGCCATTGTACCGTTTTTCGGCACGGAGTTTTTGCCACCGTTTAATGAAGGATCTTTTACGGTCAATCTGTCGTCGCCGCCGGGCACATCGCTGGAAGAAAGTGATAAAATCGGGTTGGTTGCGGAGAAACTGATTATGAAAGTACCCGATGTGGCTTATGCGAGTCGCCGAACGGGTCGTGCCGAACTCGACGAACACGTGGAGCCGCCGAGTAATTCGGAGATCGAAATTGAACTCAAGCCGGGCGCCCGCCCCCGCGACGCGGTACTGGCGGATATTCGGAGCGAATTAACGGCGCTGGCAGGCACTTCTGTCAATATCGGTCAGCCCATTTCACACCGCCTCGATCACCTCCTCAGCGGTGTGCGGGCGCAGGTGGCGGTAAAAATATTTGGAAATGACCTGACGGAACTGCGCCGCAAAGCAGAAGAGGCAGCCACTGTTATGCGCAGCGTTCCAGGCGTTGTGGATGTGCAGGTGGAGCGGCAAACCATGATCCCGCAATTACAGATCCGGGTGAACCGCGAGGCGCTGAAACGCTACGGTATCCAGGCAGGTAAAGTATCGGGCGACCTGGAGATATTTTTTAACGGAAAAGTGGTAAGCCAGATGGTGCAGGGGCAGCAGTATTTTGACATCCTGTTAAGAACGACGCAGGAAGAACGCACCAACCTGGATAATATTCGCAACACGCTCATCGATGCGCCGGACGGATCGATGATTCCGCTGCACCAGATCGCCAAAATTGAATACAACCCGGGTATCAACGCTATTTACCACGAAAATACGCAGCGGCGTATCGTTGTCTCCGCCAATGTGCAGGGGCGCGACCTCGGCTCGACGGTGCAGGAAATGCAAACTGCCGTGAAAGCGCAGGTAGAAATGCCGCAGGGGTATTTTGTTACCTACGGCGGACAGTTTGAAAGCCAGCAGCAGGCAACCCGGCTTATCGGATTATTGAGTATTTTTGCATTGCTGGGTATTTTTCTGGCGCTGTACCATCATTTCCGCTCGACGCTTATCGTGGCGCAAATCATGTTAAATATTCCGTTGGCACTGATCGGGTCGGTGCTGGCTGTTTTATGGACCGGCGGCACTTTTTCAGTAGCCACGCTCGTCGGGTTTATCACGCTGACCGGTATTGCCTCGCGCAACGGCATTATGATGATCTCGCATTATATCCACCTGATGGAAGAAGAAGGGGAAAAGTTTTCCCGGCAGATGATTGTGCGAGGCTCGCTCGAACGCCTGGTTCCGGTGCTGATGACCGCTCTTACGGCAGGGCTGGCGCTGGTGCCGCTTACACTGGATGCACAGGCTTCCGGCAAGGAAATACTCCACCCCGTTGCAGTCGTGATCCTGGGTGGTCTGATCAGTTCTACCCTGCTGGATATTGTCGTTACGCCTGCCGTATTCTGGCTGATCGGAGAACGGGCGCTCAAAGGATATTTTGCCGGAAAAACTGGAAAACTCACTGATATCTCCTGATTTTCAATATATT
>JALHMA010000234.1:3240-9036 GCA_022844265.1 Saprospiraceae bacterium
GGCGCATGGCGACGAGGTAGCCACCGGCGGAAAATCTGCCACGACAGGTTATTTCAGTACGGAAAACGTATCGGACAAATACGAGTTGTTGTTGAAATACACCCATCTTGATCCCGGTCAACCGGCAGAACTGACCCTTTTTGTCAGTGATATCAATACCAATCGACCGATAAAAGACCTGCAAATCAGCATCAAGTCTACCCGGGATGCTGCGCAGGTTTTTGAAATTACTGCGGTAGAACCGGGCATTTACCGACTGAAAACAGTTTTTGCAGACACCCTGACAACGGACCTGAATGTTACGATTCGCGGTGGACTTGGCTCGGATCTGATCCAGCTCAAGGCCATCGAGCCGGGTAAGGATATGGCGGAGGAACACCCGGAAGAACAATCATCAGCAGGTTCCGGCGCCTGGACGGTACTCTGGATGTTGCTGGCCTTTCTGGCCGGCGTGATTATGACAATCCTTTTTGCCCGCAAACGCCCAAAAGCCGCCACCGCAGTACTCATAGCCTTGTTGTTCAGCGGATTTCCGGTGCAAAACCTGCCGCCTGCCGAAGCGCACGGCGACGAACCGCACGGCCCTGAGGGCAACCACATCGGCTCCGACGTTCTGATTCCCAAAGAAACGCAGTTCCTGTTCGATGTGACGGTCGCCAAATCCGGGATCGATGCTTTTGCGCCTTCTATCACCTTGTTTGGTACGATCATCCCGGGAGCCATGGGCAAAGCGACGATTCAGTCGCCCTTTGCAGGCAGGTTGCGCTCCGTGCGGGTAAAAGTGGGTGAACAGGTAAAAGCCGGACAAGTCCTGGCGATCGTGGAGCAAAGTGTGGATGCCGGTACCAGCATCAACTGGCAAAGCGAACGCAATGCCGTAGATGCTGCATTTACGGCAGCGAAGAAAGATTACGAGCGGTTGAACAACCTGAGCGATATCGTGGCCAAACGCGATCTGGATGAAGCGACTGCCCGCCTGCAACAGGCAACGGAAAACCGGGATCTTTTTAACCGTTTGTACCAGGACAGCGCCGGAAAAAATGCCCGTTTTATTCCCCTGACGGCGCCAATTACCGGTCGCGTGGAACCTTTTAACCTGGCTCAGGGCGCTATGGTAGCGGCTGGAGAAACCATGTTTACTTTGCTCAATCCGGCCAAAGTGATTGTCGAGGCGCAACTGTACGATAAGGACGCCGATGCTTTGCGCGATGCAAAACAGTTCCAGATCGAATGCTCGAACAACGATCACCTCAGCCGCGCCGTGCGCCTGCTGGCTTTGCCTAATAGTATCAACCCGACTAACCAATCGCAAAAAGTATTGTTTGAAGTAGACAACCCCGACGGCGACTTTAAAATCGGTGAGTTTGTGAACATCAAACTTTTCCGGCAAACATCACAACGCCAACTGACGATCCCGAACAGCGCGATTACAGAAATCAGCGGAATGCCTGCCGTTTTTATTAAACAAAGCGCTGAACGTTATACACTGCGTTACCTGAACACAGGCCAAGACAATGGTTCTTCAACGGTCATACTGAAAGGTATGGAAGAAGGAGAACGGTTTGTAACCGCCGGAACCTACCAGTTGAAAATGGTGTATTTCAATCAATAACCAATACAATATCACACAAGTTTTTTGAGTATTCGAGTATGCGAGGATTTGAATATAAATGATTCGTTATCAGTCAGATACTCGAATACTCAAATCTTCAAATGCTCAAAAAAGTGCAGTGACAATCTATCAATAACCAATAACTAATAACAACTTACCATGAAACACACATTGTTTTTTAGCCTCACACTGATGACGGCTTTGTTCTTCGTTGCCTGCAAACACGACGCTCCCGCATCAAAATTGCCGGCAGCCACTGCCGATAGTAAAAATGTGAAATACCAATGTCCGATGGACTGCGAAAAGGGCAAACTGTACGACCAGCCGGGGCAGTGCCCTGTATGTAAAATGGATTTAAAAGCCGTAGAAGCGCCGAATGCCGCCGATCCGAAAACATACAAAGTGATGTATACTTCCGATCCCGCAGCGCCTGCCGCCGGCAAATCCCTCAAGATGACGTTTACACCTGCGATTGTGGAAAAACCCGGTGAAGCCGTTCCGCTCGACGTCGTACATGAGAAAAAAATGCACCTGATTTTGGTGAGCAGTGATTTGTCCTGGTTTGACCACCAGCACCCGGAATACAACGGCACAGGCCTCGATCTGACCTATTCTTTTCCAAAAGGAGGCGAATACCTTCTTTTTGCCGACTATGCGCCTGCCGGCGGTGGACATCAGGTGGAAAAAATTCCCGTTGCGGTAAGTGGAGCGCCTGCCAAAGCAGTTGTCTTCAACACGCCTCAAACTACGGTCAAAGTAGACGGTTATGAGGTGACGCTGTCTACCGCCGATGGCAAGTGGTTGACCAACAATGAAATGCACATTACCGGAACCGTTAAACAAGGTGGTAAACCGCTGGATGTAAATGCTTTTGAAAATTATCTCGGTGCAAAGGCTCATGTCGTCATGGTTGGTCTGGCCGACAAAAATTACGAACATGTGCACCCGGGCATCGAAGGCAACACATTCGACCTGCACACCGAATTTAAAACACCCGGTATCTATCGCGCCTGGTTACAATTTCAGACAAAGGGCAAAGTGCATACCGCTGATTTTGTCTTGAAAGTGGAAGCCGGCAAACCAGGTGATGTGGTACAACCGGAAGGCCATGGCGGGCATGACCACCAGGAAGGCGAAAAAGATCACTCGGGTCATTAAGACAAATGAATCTCTATATCAAAAATATGGTCTGCCACCGGTGTATACTGTCTGTGGAGCAGGTGTTGCAGAAAAACGGGATTATTTCACCCAGTGTCTCACTGGGTGAAGTAGTTCTGACGGAAGCGCTCAGCCCGATGCAAGCGGAAAACCTTCGTGCCGACCTGGAAGCAGTCGGTTTTGAAATGCTGGACGACCAGCGCAGTCAATTGATTGAAAAAGTGAAAACCCTGCTGCTTGAAAAAGTACAGTCGGGCGAATTGCCGGAAGATTTCAGTCTGGTCAAGTATGTCAGCGCTGCGTTTCATCGCGACTACTCAAACATTTCCAAACTTTTTTCGGAAGTGGAAGGCATTACATTGGAGCAGTATTTCATTTTACAGAAAACCGAAAAAGTAAAGGAATGGCTGGTGTATAATGAACTTACCTTCTCGGAAATCGCCTTCCGATTGGGATACAACAGTGTGGCTTATCTGAGCAGCCAGTTTAAAAAAGTGACCGGAATGACGCCCAGTGCGTTCAAAAAAAATCACACCGGACGAAGGAAAGCGCTGGATCAGGTACATTCCCATTAATTCACAACTCTTTGCCAACATATCGTAATACGGCAGAACGATTACAGGCGGAACTTTGCAGTATCAAAAATTAAATTTTATGGAAACAGCAATTTCTGCCACCGATACCGTCCGCAAACAATTTCCCGTGACCGATATGACCTGCGCTGCTTGTGCGGTCAGCGTCGAATCCATACTGGGCAACCAGCCGGGCGTTGTTTCCGCTGCGGTCAATTTTGCCACCCAGACCGTAATCGTAGAATATGAACCCGCCGTTATCAAGCCTGCGGCGATGCAACAGGCGCTTCAGGGAATCGGCTACGGTCTGGTTATTTCAGACAGCGAGGAGGCGACGAAAGAAGTCGCCCAAATCCAGTTGCAGCACTATGAAGATTTGCGCCGCCGCACCATTTGGGCCGTTGCTTTGGCTGTACCGCTGGCTGTGCTGGGTATGTTTTTTATGAACCTGCCCTATATCGAATACGTGCTTTGGGCTTTGTCTACGCCGCTGGTGCTCTGGCTTGGCAGGTCATTTTTTATCAATGCCTGGAAACAAGCCCGTCACCGTTCCGCCAATATGGATACGCTGGTGGCCTTGAGTACGGGTATTGCCTACATTTTTAGCGTATTTAATACACTTTTCCCGGAATTCTGGCACAGCAGGGGTTTACATGCCCACGTCTGGTTTGAAGCCGCAGGCATCGTGGTTGCCTTCATTTTGCTCGGGAAATTACTCGAAGAACGCGCAAAGGCCAACACATCCTCCTCCATTAAAAAACTAATGGGTTTGCAGCCCAAAACGGTCACGATTGTCCACACAGGTGGGCACATGATGGAAATTCCCGTTGCACAAGTGCGTATTGGCGATGTGTTGCTGGTAAAACCCGGTGAAAAAGTGCCGGTAGACGGTCTGTTGCAATCCGGCAGTTCGTATGTAGATGAAAGTATGCTCAGCGGCGAACCCGTGCCAGTAGCCAAGGAAACCGGAAGCCGCGTACTGGCCGGCACCATCAACCAGAAAGGGAGTTTTCAAATGTCGGCCCAGAAAGTGGGCGGCGACACCCTGCTGGCCCAAATTATCCGAATGGTGCAAGAAGCGCAAGGTTCCAAAGCGCCGGTTCAAAAATTAGTGGATCGCATTGCGGCGGTATTCGTGCCCGTTGTGCTGCTGATTGCTCTGCTGGCTTTTGGCGTGTGGTGGATATTCGGCGGCGAAAACGGCCTGACACAGGGCCTGCTGGCAATGGTAACCGTGTTGGTCATCGCCTGTCCCTGCGCACTCGGCCTGGCTACGCCGACGGCTATCATGGTAGGCGTGGGCAAAGGCGCCGAACAGGGTATTCTAATCAAAGACGCTGAAAGCCTCGAACTGGCCCACCGCATTCAAGCCGTGGTTTTAGACAAAACCGGCACGATCACGAACGGAAAGCCGGCAGTGGAGGCCCTGTATTGGGCAAATAAGTCGGAGGCTGAAGTGTGGCAAAACGTCTGGTTTAGTTTGGAAAAAAACTCCGGACATCCTCTGGCCGACGCCATTGCGGCACACCTTGAAGAGAAGGCAGTACCTGTCAAAATCGAGCAGGTGGAAAACCTGATCGGGAAAGGTATCGTGGCCAGGTATCAGGGGCAAAAAGTTTTTACCGGGAATGCGACGCTGATGCAGGAAAATCACCTGGCTATTTCAGAAGCACTTGAAAAACAGGCGGTTACATGGGCGGCTGATGCCAAAACGGTCGTTTATTTTGCCGATCATCGCCAGGTGCTGGCCGTAGCAGCCATTGCTGATCCGGTTAAATCCACTTCTGCCGAAGCGGTGCGGGAATTGCACGATATGGGTATCGAGGTGTATTTGCTCACTGGCGACAATCCCCAAACGGCAGCCGCAGTGGCTGCACAGGTCGGTATCCAGCATTTCAAAGCCGGGGTGTTGCCCGCCGACAAAGAAGCATTCGTACAGGAACTGCAACAACAGGGGAAAATCGTAGCCATGGTCGGCGACGGCATCAACGACAGCCAGGCGCTGGCCCGTGCCGATGTGAGTATTGCCATGGGTAAAGGTTCTGACATTGCAATGGAAGTGGCCAAAATGACCCTGATGAGCAGCGATTTGAATAAAATCCCGGCAGCCATCCGCTTGTCGCGCCGCACCGTAACCACCATCCGGCAAAACCTGTTCTGGGCCTTTGTTTACAATGTGATCGGGATACCCATCGCAGCGGGGGTGTTGTATCCTTTCAACGGTTTTTTGCTCGATCCCATGATTGCCGGGGCGGCTATGGCGCTGAGTTCGGTGAGTGTGGTGAGCAACAGCTTGCGTTTAAAATGGACATAAATGTGTTTGGTGTTTAGTGTGTAGTTGAATTATTTGCTTAGGTTATACCCGTTATGCAAGCCCAGACTGGATGTTGTTTTTTGGCTACTTGTGCCGGTGTTTGGTTATGGATTCCTTGATGAGGCCTTGAATAATTATAC
>JALHMA010000235.1:0-1887 GCA_022844265.1 Saprospiraceae bacterium
GTTGCCGGATTCGGCTGGACAGAGGCCGTTTGAAAACGCGGCTCGCCTGCGGATAAAACGAAGTTATCGAAACGGGTGCCGCTGTTCAGTATTTCTTTGGTGGTGGTATTTTGAATAAAAGCCACGACGTAGATCTGATCTGCATTCCAGCCGGAAGCAATCGAGTAGTTGAGCACCTCGGTAATACTGCCGCCCGCTTGCTCGAGGGTAACCGGCATACCGTTGATAGAAGGCAACATGGTGCGGAATACGTCGAAATGTTGTGTAGCGCCGGTGTTGGGTGAGGTGTAGTCCACATCTTTTTCCACCACAGCGGCGTACAGTTTGTAGCTGCCGGCGGGCACACTCCCGTGGGTATAAATCTGTATGGTGACCGTACGGTTTGTACCACTCGTTTCCGTCACCTGCAATTGGATGGGGCTGGTAAGGGTGAGCGCAGTGGCAAGGGCAGAAGCCGGTAATATCTGGCTGCCGCTGCTTACCGGCGCTCCATTGAGCATGGCAGTAGGCGTACCGGCAACGTTGTAAAAACTGGTGCGGGCGTTGTTTTCTGCCATATTGGCCTGGTAAAAGATACAATTGGAATAAGGGATGGGCGGATGGTAGGCAATATGGTGCACATCCTGTGGGTAATCATCGATCAAGTTATAAAAAGCAGGGTTTCTGTTGGCACAATTGATGCACCGCGAATTGGTAAAATGTTCGAGTAAGACGTATTTCTTGGCCTGGCTGTATACTTCGGGAAACAAACAGCATACTGCCAGCGCAAATGTGAAGAGTAGTTTTTTCATGTTACTTGTGTCAATGTAGGTGATAAAAAAGAAGAGTAGAAATGTATGAAATAGGTAGAAAATCAGGAATGTCAGGCAAATTTAAGCCCTTACTGCCGAAACGCCACTGCCTGGAATAGCGAAGTTGGGTAAATGTCGCCAAGCGAACGAATCGCAATGTCAAATTCCGGCGCGGTCAATTGAACGGAAAACCGTAATCTTGCCTCAATTTTGGAAATGAATTTCTCCGGCTGGAAACGAATTAAATTGTTTCCGGTGCTGATTGTTCACTAAACAACCAACTACTACTTACGATGTTTCTTTTGACAATGCCCGATTTTGCCTCCGGTGAGGTATGGATGAGCCTGCTGACCCTTACCTTTCTGGAAATAGTGCTGGGAGTCGACAATATTATCTTTTTGTCTATCGTCTCGTCCAAATTGCCCGCTGCCGACCAACCCAAGGCCCGGAACATCGGCCTGATACTGGCGATGGTGCTGCGCGTCGCTTTATTATTCGCACTGACCTGGATTATCGGGATGAAGGCGCCGCTTTTTTCCATCGATTTTCTCGGTATACACGGCGGGGTCACCGGTCAGGGTTTGATTTTATTCCTGGGAGGTCTCTTTTTATTGTACAAAGCCACGACCGAGATACACCACAAACTGGAAAGTCCTGAGCTAGGCGATGATCCCGGCGGCAAAAAAGGCAAAGCGGCCCTGAATGCCGTTATCATGCAAATTACCCTCATTAACGTTGTTTTTTCCTTCGACTCTATCCTGACCGCCGTCGGCCTTTCCAACGATATTACCATCATGGTGATTGCCGTTGTGGCTTCCGTATTGGTCATGATGCTGTTTGCGGGGCCTGTCAGCAGGTTTGTCAACGATCACCCGACCATCCAGATACTTGGTCTGTCGTTTCTGATCCTGATCGGTTTTTCGCTGATCGCGGAAGCAGCTCACCTCGGGCACTTCATTGAAGGATCCGTGCCGAAAGGCTACCTGTACTTTGCTATTTTCTTTTCTCTTTTTGTGGAATTTCTCAATATCCGCATGCGAAAAGTGCAAAAACCCGTTCAATTGCACGGCTATGCCGAAACAGCCCAGAAAAGCGG
>JALHMA010000235.1:1987-9019 GCA_022844265.1 Saprospiraceae bacterium
CTGGTATTTTTTGATGTGGAAACGACCGGCCTGAATGTCATCCGCGATCGCATTTTGCAGATTGGGATGGTCAAATTATTTAAAAACGGCCAACCGTCGGAGGAACTTTGCATGTTGATCAATCCGGGCATTCCAATTTCGGAAGAGTCGATGCAAATACACGGAATTACGCCGAAAGACCTGGCGAACAAACCCGTTTTTGCCCAGGTTGCTCAAAAAATATGGGATTTTATCGGCGATGCTGATTTGGGCGGTTACAATTCCAATCGTTTTGATGTGCCTATGCTCATGGAAGAATTTGCCCGGGTGGGTAAAGAACTGGACATCAGCAAGCGGCGTTTGATCGATGTGCAGCGTATTTTCTATAAAATGGAACCCCGTACGCTCAAAGCGGCATACCGGCTGTACTGCCAGCAGGAACTCGAAGACGCCCACGATGCGCTGGCCGATGTGCGGGCCACGCTGGATGTTTTTAAAGGGCAGATTCGCGCCTATGAAGGCAAGGATTTGCTGGATGAAAACGGAAATATCATCCCGGCGCCCATCAAAAATGATATTCAGGCGTTACATGATTTTACCAATGACCTGAACTTCCTGGATGCCACCCAAAAACTGCGCGTACAACCTGATGGCGTGGTGGTGTTCAATTTTGGAAAATACATGGGTCAGCCGGTGAAAGACGTATTGAAAAAAGAGCGCAACTACGGGGTCTGGATCCAGGAGCGGGAGTTTTCGTCGCAGGTCAAACAGATCATCCGGCAAATGATGAAGGAACTAGGGTAATGAAAAATCTCCCGCAAATATTTTTGAGTGTATACTTCCTGATAAGCCTGACAGCCTGTTTCGAGCCGCAGGAAGGCTGCACCGATATTTCCGCCACCAATTTTGACGCTTCGGCCGATAAGAACTGCGACGATTGCTGTGTATTCCCAAAACTACAGTTGGAGATAACACAACGCTACGATACGCTCACTTTTCTGGAAAACCGCCCTTATGAGAACTCCGGAGGCCAGTGGTTTATCCTGAAAAGCGTATCGTTCTATCTCTCAGATTTTCAATTGTTTCAAAACGGCGACACCGCATTCGTCAGCGACACCGTCGGCCTGCGCACGTTTGCGCCGACCGGCAGCGATACCCTGCGGGAAATATTTACCGACGATTTTGTACTCGTACGCCGTACGCCGCTGATCAACGAAGTGGGGACGTTTCGCAACGACGGCGTTTTTGAAAAAGTGCGGTTTCGGGTAGGACTCGACGCCGATGCCCAGCGCGTCATTCCACGCCTGGCGCCGACCGGACACCCGCTGCGGATACAATCGGACAGCCTGTGGCACGGACGTACAGCAGGATTCGTCTTCGCACAGGTCATCGTGGCCCGCGATACCTTCACCGGAACAAAACCCGATACGCTGGCGCTGACACAGGCTGATCTGCCCGGCTTTTTTGTAGAAGGCAACGGCTCGTTCGTACACGAAACGGGTTATAATTTTACTTTGAAACTGACCGCCGACCACAAAAAACTCCTGGAAGGAATTGATTGGACAACGGGCGACATTTCTGCATGGAAAACCCGCATTATAGCAAACATGTCCGGGGCTTTGAGCGTTTCACAATGAAAGGAGTTGAGGTGTTGAGGGTTGAGATTGTTGAGGGCCACTCTGTGTAGGAGTGTCTTGTTCATAGAGCGGCCCTCAACATCTCAACCACTCAACAATCTCAACCCATCAACAACACATAAACATGAAATTTCTCCCGCTCATACTGCTCCTCTCGATGCTTGCCTTTTTTTCATCCTGCGAAAAAGAGGAACCGCAAGCAGATAAAAACTTTACCCTGACTTTTAAAACGACCTACGACGGCGTGCCTATGGAGAAGTATAAAAACTTCGCATACGGCGACCGCAATATCCAGATAAACAAGTTCAATACCTTTCTGTCCGACCTTATTTTGGTGAAACAGGACGGCAGCGAACATCGCCTCTCGGATATCGAATGGGTCGATTTTACGCCTGATCTGGCGCCAAATGACAAAGCTGTGGAAGTAAAATTTCAGTACACCGTACCGGCAGGCGATTATACTGCCCTGAAAATCGGTTACGGCGTACGCCCCGATTTGAATGCCAAAAAGCCGACCGATTTTGCGCCGGAACACCCTTTGTATCGCGAAAATGAATACTGGTCGGGCTGGCAAAGTTATATTTTTACAAAAGTGCAGGGGTTGTACGACCTCGACGGCGCAGGCGATCCGGAAAGTACTTTAACCTACCACTGCGGTTCGGACGCCGTGTACCGGACTTCTTCCATGAGCGCAAATATTCCGGTGACCACTTCAAACGGGTCGCTGACAGTGGAATTCGACGTGAAAAAACTGTTTGCTGCCAACGGCGGCCTGCTCGATCTGAATGATCCGCTCAACCGCAATACCTCGCACAGTGCCAGCAATATTGATCTGGGCGTCAAAGTGATGAACAATTTTGCCAATGCGACTTCGGTGAAGTAGTGAGTCGTGAGTGGTGAGTCGTGAATCGTGAGTGGTGAATCGTTTATAACTCAAGTTGTGCCCCATGGCCCGGAGGGCCAGTATCTTTGTAGCATTTTCCAGCGCCAAATGGCACCCGGCCCAGCGGGACGGTATCTTGTCAAAAATGAATGTAGATACCTGGGCCTTTTGACACAACCCTGCAAAACGCTTGTACATGTATGATTCTACAAAGATATTAACCCTCCGGGCCAAGGGACACAACTGGGATTAAATAGAAAAAATGGGGATTAAAGTTTATCTAAAATCATATTTGGTGATGTTATTGGCGCTTGTGGCCATCTTTTTGGCGCAATGCAAAAAAGACCCGTCCGGTTCCTGCGGCATGGGCTGCGACCTGAGCGATATTCCGTACAAAACGACGGCCTATACGATTCAGAAACCGGCCCATTTTCCCCAGATTCCTGTTCCGGCAGATAACCCGATGACCCTGGAAGGGGTGCAACTGGGTCGCCGCCTGTTTTACGACCCGATCCTGTCTGCCGACAGCACCATGTCCTGCGCTTCCTGTCATTTGCCGCAGGGCAGTTTTACCGATAACAAAGCAGTATCGACCGGCATCGACGGTATAGCGGGTCGGCGCAGTTCCATGTCCCTGCTGAATATTGCCTATGCCAACAACGGCCTGTTCTGGGATGGCCGGTCCGCCACGCTCGAGGCCCAGGCACTCATTCCGGTGGAAGACCCGATTGAAATGCACCATACCTGGCCCAATTTGGTGGAACAACTCCGGCAACACCCCGAATATCCCGCACTTTTTCGCAAGGCCTTCGGGATTGATAACTGTTGCGGCATCACGAAAGAACTGACTGCCAAGGCTTTAGCACAGTTTGAGCGCATTCTGATCAGCAGCGGTACTTCCAAATATGACCAGTTTGTACTGGGCGACCCGGATGCGCTCGACGATATGGAACTGGACGGCAAACTGATGTTTTTTGACGAGGGACAGGATGTGAACCTGCCCGACGCGCAGTGTTTCCATTGCCACGGAAGTATCACTTTGACGGGTAATAATTACTTCAACAACGGCCTGGACAGCGTCGCTTCGCTGGATGATTTTATCGATAAAGGGCGTGGCGAAATCAGCCGCAACAGAACCGATAACGGCAAATTCCGTACGCCTACGCTGCGCAATATCGCCCTGACTGCGCCCTACATGCACGATGGCCGTTTTCCCACCCTGGAAGCCGTTTTGGAACATTACAGCGGCAATGGAAAAGGGGTGTCCAACGAGGATCCTTTTGTCCGCCAGATCGGCTTTCCGCTCGGAGGCAGTGTGTTGACTTACTCCGGTCTCACCACGTATCAACGGAATGCCATCGTAAAATTCCTGCATACCCTCACGGATACCAGCTTTGTCAATAACCCGGATATTCAGAATCCTTTTTAGACGGTAGCATGGCATGATTGACGTTTTTAAATAAAAGGGCACTATACCCCTGGTGTTATAAATGGGGTTAAAACCCCTAAATAGCACTTGTTGAATAACCACCGGCTGAAGCCGATGGTTATTGACTAAGCCGCTCGGTTTTGATTGCCCCAAAACGCTATTTCAATAACTCCCGGCTTCAGCCGGGAGCAAGTACAGATACCTTGCTGCGGGGTTTTAACCCCCTCTCACTGCCGTTTTTTTTATAACTTCAATTGAGCCGTCGGAAAAAGGGCATTTATGCCCGCGTATGTTTTATAAGGGCCATGAATGGCCTTTTCCCGACGGCATGGATGCCGTGCTACCGCGCATCCACATACCCGCTCGTTTCGTTGACCCGCCTGCATACCCCTTCCATACATTAGAACTGGCTTTGTTGGGTTGAAAAACCTTAATATTACGCGTGTTTCGTGTGTGGTGTTTCGTGTATAGTGTTTGGGGGTGCTTCGGGCTTGGCAATTCCCCCGACCCCTGAAGGGAAGTACATCGCAATAGATTGATAATCTGTACTTTAAGGTGAAAAATATCCATCTATTGCGATGTACTTCCCTTTAGGGGTCGGGGGGAATGGCCAAGCCCGAAGCACTCCCAAACACTAAACACCATACACCAAAAAAAAGCAGTTCCATGAAAATACAATTCCTCCCCATCTGTTTATGTCTGATTACCAGTATTTTACAGGCCCAGTCACCACAAACGGATGCCAGTAAATACGGTGAAATATTCCTGCTGAATAACCGCGAAGCCCGCCTTGTGCTGGTGGAACAAGCGCCCTTCGACAGCAGTTGGCTGCATACCTCGCTGGGATTTAAGGATTCCCTGTCACTGCATACATTACCGCCCGGGCATTATTTGTTTGTGCGTGCCCGGCAGGAGCAAATGGTTGTGTCTGCCTATTCCAGATACGAATTTGAAGTAAACGTGTTGGCGACGCGGCGCGACCTGGCATTTGTCATAACGGACGCTTCCGGGAAACGGATTCGCAATGCCCGGGCCGTCCTGAATGGCCGAAAAATCCGTTTTGATGAAAAAATGCAATGCTACCGGCTTGCCAGGCGCCGGAAAGGCGGCGTACTGGAAATTCAGGTACAGGAACAAACCGGTTTTTATCAAATAAGCCCCAACCCCCATTACTCGATGCGGGCTATCCGCTGGTATCGTTTTGCATCTACGCCGGCAGGGCGTGTGGTCGCCTTTCCCTGGTACCATATCCGAAACGCCTGGAGCCTTGCCACGCACCCGCGCCAACGCTACAGGTATTGGGAGAATATGCGCTACCGGAAGGAATCAAAATGGGATAAAAAAGCGGCCTGGGGTGGTTATGTGGCTTTTTCACAACCGAAATACCGGCCCGGCGACACCCTGCGGGTAAAAGCCTGGGTGACGACCTCAAAAGGCAAACCCTGGGATAAACCCTTAGATCTGGAGGTGTTGCAGATGCCGCAATGGAAAAAAGTCAGTAAACAGCGTATCTCGCCTGTTGCGCCGGGTGTGTTTACCTGGCAAATGCTGTGGACGGACTCGCTGGAAATCGATCGCAATTATGCCTTCCGGTTTACCGGCCCGGAACCCCGAACACGCGGATTGTTCCGACGCTACACCCCCGATGCCCCTGTTGTGTCGGACAAAGTGTATTATGAAGACTATGTGCTGGATGAAGTGACGTACTCGTTTTCCCAGGATAAAGAATCCTATTCCCTCGCAGACAGCATCGTTTTCCACCTCGGCGCCCGCGACGCCAACGGACAATCCATCCCGGACGGGCGTTATACATTGGTTGTAAACACGGTGTCGGCGCAGTCGTTTTATGCGCAGGAAGTGTTGTTGCCCGATACCATCTGGCGTACGGAAGGCGCCCTGGCTGCCTCCGCCGACCTGGACATTCGTTTGCCGGAGCATTTGCTGCCGGAAGGCGCTTACAACCTGCTGGCCACCTTTTACGGCATCAACAGCGCAGGCGAATTGCAGAAAAAGGAACTTCGGCTGTTTGTAGACCGGCGCATTCCAAAATTAGAGGCGTCCATTCAAAAAGGCCTGCTGCTGATCGACTGGAAAGATAAAGCCACCATGCCGTCCTGGTTGACGCTCCGGGAAGAATACCCGAATATGGCGGCACGGGTAGTTTCTATTCCGGCGCCTTACCGGGTGCGGGTGAAGCCGGAAGTACGGGCATATACGATCAGTTCGGGCAAGGAAAGCCTGTACCTTAGTTTGAACGACAAAAAACGGGCGGGTCATCAGGTATCGAACAACGCTTTCCGGGTACTTGATACCGTCGTGTGTATGCTTCAAAACCCGCACGGCATTCCCATTCAATACCGCGTCATGCGCGGTAAAAAGGAATGGGATGCAGGCGTGACCAGCGATTCTATTTGGGTTTGGCAACAGATCGACACAGAAGGAAATGACTTTCATTTGTATTACACCTTTGTCTGGGCCGCACAGGAAGAGCAGGGTTTCGCTTCGGTTCTTTTTTATAAAAACATGCTGGAAGTAGCCGTGGAGCAGCCCGGAGAAGTGTTGCCAGGCGCACAGGTGCAGGTAAAAGTGCGGGTGAAAGATCAGGCAAATCAACCCGCCGCCGGGGTTAACCTGACCGCCGGCGCGTACAATTCCCTGTTCGGGGATAAAAAACCATATTACAATCCCGACATCAAATACAGGAAAAAAACAGGCCCTCTGTTGTATCCGCCTCTCAAAATCAAGGTGTTGGATGGCGCCGAATACTACCTGCCGCTGTCGGAAAAATGGTACGAACGCCTGTCTCTGGATACGGTCCTATTTTATCGCTTGCGACACTTACAAGTGCCTTCAACGAGTGGCGGTTCTTTCAAATTCGCCACGACAGTGGACATTTACCCAACTGCATTTCAGCATACGAAACCGATACCGGGTAGTGCAGACAACGGGATTCTGCCTGATTTGCCTAAACCAACCGATTCTTTTTACTATCAACGGCCACAGTTTGCGCCATTCGTCATTGAAAATTTCCAGTCGCAACCCGTTTACCTGATCTGGGTAAATAAACACCTGGTGTATTACCACGGCAACACCGTGCAGCAACC
>JALHMA010000236.1 GCA_022844265.1 Saprospiraceae bacterium
TACACGCTACCTTTTCCGGGTAATACGGAACGTTAAGCCTGCTCCCGCTTGGATGACATGGGCAAATTGTGTATCGCCGCTTCCGAAAGTCTGTATGGTACAGTGCTGAGGCTGGTTTGTGTAATATGACTGGGTAAGTCGATGTAGTCGGATTCACACTCCTGCTCACAGGACAAGCGGCTAAGTGTCAGAAACATGATAGCCAGTACAGGCCAAAGAAAACGTCTTTTCATGGTCTCGTTTTTGTCAATAACGTGGAAAGACGGGGGGAGGTTGGGTAGAGCCCTTTAAAATGGCAATGCTCTTAACAGCTAGGTAAACTGCACAATAACCCACGCTGATCGTAAAAACCAGGCGGCTCCCGAAAAAGCCCAGCGGATAATTCTGCCGGTTTACTTGCTGATTGAGAAAAACTGCCAGGGCTGCGCGTATAAAAAAGGAGATGGATTTCATATAGGGCCGCATCAAAGAGAACCATTTGTGCCGAGTTGGTTAAGTTGTTCTCTTGTCTTCAACACCTGCTGATATTCATCTTCCGTCCAAACGGGCCCCTCAAGCAGTAATTCCTGTAAATTATTAGGAGCAGGGGGCTGTTTTTCAGCCTTTTGAATAGTGTCTAAACTTTGCTCTCGCCTCGCTGCAAAAGCCAGCGCAGCCCGGATTTTCAGCGCGTCCAGTTCTGGAAAATCTTCGATGATCTCTTCAAAAGACATGCCGGAAGCTAGCCATTCCAAAATATCCTGCACCGCAATACGGGTTCCTACAATACAAGGTTTACCGAAACGGATATTGGGGTTGATATTGATAAAGATTTCCCAGTTTTCCATGCTTCAAAGATACATTTTTCACCTCACATATTCCTCCTATACTGCCCACCCACTTCAAACAAAGCGCCCGTTATCTGTCCCAGCGAACAGGTTTTTACCGCTTCCATCAGTTCCGCGAACAGGTTGCCGTTTTGTACGGCCACCTGTTGCAGGCGTTTTAAAGCGGCTGCTGATTGATCCGCATTGGCCCGGTGCAGGTTTTGCAGCGTAGCGATCTGATCCTGTTTTTCCTCCTCTGTGGCCCGGATCACCTCGCGGGGAAGGATGGTCGGCGAACCTTCTTTGGACAGAAAGGTGTTCACCCCGATCAGCGGCAGTTCGCCGGTGTGTTTCAGGGTTTCGTAATACAGGCTTTCTTCCTGGATTTTGCCGCGCTGGTACATGGTTTCCATAGCGCCCAGCACGCCGCCGCGTTCGGTGATGCGGTCGAATTCCAGCAGCACCGCTTCTTCCACCAGGTCGGTCAGTTCCTCGATAATGAAGGAACCTTGCAGCGGATTTTCATTTTTCGCCAGACCCAGTTCGTGGTTGATAATCATCTGGATCGCCATGGCGCGGCGCACGGATTCCTCGGTCGGCGTCGTGATGGCCTCGTCGTAGGCATTGGTATGCAGGGAGTTGCAGTTGTCGTAGATGGCGTACAGCGCCTGCAGGGTGGTGCGGATGTCGTTGAATGCGATTTCCTGTGCGTGCAGGCTGCGGCCGCTGGTCTGGATATGGTATTTCAGCATCTGGCTGCGCTCGTTGGCGCCGTATAGCCGTTTCATGGCTTTGGCCCAGATGCGCCGGGCCACGCGACCGATTACCGCGTATTCAGGATCGACGCCGTTGGAGAAAAAGAACGACAGATTGGGCGCAAAATCATCCACTTTCATGCCCCGCGAGCGGTAATATTCCACAAAAGTGAAACCGTTGGAGAGTGTGAAGGCCAGTTGTGAAATCGGATTAGCGCCCGCTTCCGCAATGTGGTAGCCCGAAATGGACACCGAATAAAAATTGCGGATTTTGTTTTGAATAAAGTATTCCTGCACATCGCCCATGACCCGCAGACTGAATTCCGTGCTGAAAATGCAGGTGTTTTGCGCCTGGTCTTCTTTCAGAATATCGGCCTGCACGGTGCCGCGCACGGAAGCGAGGGCCTGGGCTTTGATTTTTTCATAAACGTCCGGGGGCAGCACTTCGTCGCCGGTGATGCCGAGCAGGAGCAGGCCGAGGCCGTTGTTGCCGGCTGGGAGGTTGGGGGTAGTCACGGGGTGACTTGAAGTCACCCCGTGACTGGAGTCGGTTGTAGTGACGGGGTGACTTGAAGTCACCCCGTCACTTGATGCACCCGAAGTCACCCCGTCACTACGCTCGGCTTCTCCGCGATACTGCGGCCTTTCCACGCCTTTATCATCATATTTTTCTTTCAAACGCGCTTCCACCAAATGCTCCAGGCCATTTTCCCGGATATAGCGCTCGCATTGCTGGTCGATAGCCGCATTCATAAAAAACGCCGCAATCGTCGCTGCAGGGCCGTTGATGGTCATGGAAACCGAGGTTTTCGGGTCGCAGAGATCGAAACCGGAATACAGTTTTTTGGCGTCGTCAAGACAACAGATACTCACGCCCGAATTGCCCACCTTGCCATAAATATCGGGACGGAAATCGGGGTCTTCACCATACAATGTCACCGAGTCGAACGCCGTGCTGAGTCGCGCTGCCGGAAGCCCGGCGGAGACGTAGTGAAAACGGCGGTTGGTGCGTTCGGGACCGCCTTCGCCGGCAAACATCCGCGTGGGGTCTTCGCCTTCGCGTTTGAAGGGGAACACGCCGGCGGTGTAGGGAAATTCGCCAGGCACATTTTCCTGCAACGACCAGCGCAGGATTTCACCCCAGTCCGCCCATTTCGGCAGGCAAACTTTCGGAATTTTCAGGTGGCTGAGGCTTTCCGTTTTGGTCAGCACCTTGATTTCCTTGCCGCGCACCAGGTAGATATATTCCTCGCCGGCGTAACGTTTTTTCTTGTCCTCCCAGGATTCGAGGATGCGGAGGCATTCACCATCCAGGTCTTTTTTCAACTCCTGGATGAGGGCTGAGGTAAGAGGAATGAGGGCTGAGGAATGAGGGATGGGGGATGAGGTAGCATCCGAATTGGGTTGTGATTTAAGCAGGTTTTGGGTAGTTTCCAGGGCAAAAAGTTGCCGGGCGATGTTGACCTGCTTGTCGACCCATTCGTCGTATTTGCGGTTGCTTTCGCTGATTTCGCTCAAATAACGCGTGCGATTGGGCGGAATAATGTAGATTTTTTCCGACACCTCGCCGCTGGAACTGAAGTGAGAGTCCAGTCCGGCGTTGCCTTTTTCGTTCATCAGTTCGATGACGCGGCGGTAGAGTTGGTTCACACCGGGGTCGTTGAACTGGCTGGCAATACAGCCGAAAACGGGCATTTCGTCCACACTTTTATCCCAGGCATTGCGGTTGCGCTGCACCTGTTTGCGCACGTCGCGCAGGGCGTCCAAAGCGCCGCGTTTGTCAAATTTATTGATGGCAATGACATCTGCGAAATCGAGCATGTCAATTTTTTCCAGTTGCGTAGCCGCACCGAATTCGGGCGTCATAATGTACAGCGACACGTCGCTGTGGTCGACAATCTCGGTGTCGCTTTGGCCGATACCACTCGTTTCGAGGATAATCAGGTCAAAACGCGCCGCTTTCAGGATGTCGACGGCAGCGTGGACGTATTTTGACAGGGCCAGGTTCGACTGCCGCGTGGCCAGCGAACGCATGTAAACCCGCGGGTTGTTGATCGCATTCATGCGGATGCGGTCGCCCAGCAGCGCGCCGCCGGTTTTGCGTTTGGACGGATCGACCGAAACGATGGCAATGGTTTTGTCGCTGAAATCAAGGATAAAACGCCGTACCAGTTCGTCGACCATGCTCGATTTGCCCGCGCCGCCCGTGCCCGTAATACCGAGAACTGGTGTTTGGTATTTGGTGTTTGGTGTTTCGGACTTCGCACTGACGACTTCGGACTTCGCACTTGTATTGACTGATGACTTCGCACTTCGCACTTCGGACTCTTTCAGTTTCGGGGCAATTTCTTTTTCGTAGTACTCCGGATTGTTTTCTGCGATGGAAATGAGCCGTGCAACTACGTTATTTCGCGAAGAACTTCCCGAAAGTTTAAAACTTTCGGGAAGTTGGAGATCTTCCAGATGCTTCATTTCTCCGTTCACAGAAAAGCCTATCGGGAAATCGCATTTTTCCAGCACATCATTGATCATGCCTTGCAAACCCATCGAGCGGCCATCGTCGGGGTGGTAGATACGGGTGATGCCGTAGGCCTGCAATTCGGCGATTTCGGAAGGTAAAATGGTGCCGCCGCCGCCACCAAAAATTTTGATATGCCCGGCGCCGCGTTCTTTCAGCAGGTCGTGCATGTATTTGAAAAACTCGTTGTGGCCGCCCTGGTAACTCGTGATGGCAATGCCCTGCACGTCTTCCTGAATGGCGCAGTCCACAATTTCCTGTACGGAACGGTTGTGGCCCAGGTGTATGATCTCCGCGCCGCTGCTCTGCATGATCCGGCGCATGATATTGATGGCTGCATCGTGTCCGTCGAACAGGCTGGCAGCGGTGACGATACGGATTTTGTGGTGGGGCTGGTATGGTGCGGGCTGGTGTTGCATGGCTTCCTTATCTTGGCAAGGTGGTGGTGGAAATTTGGTGCAAAATTAAGGTATTCCGTTGTTAGTTATTGGTTATTGGTTATTCGTTATTCGTGTGGTAACTCTTGGCTATACCATTTACCCAAGCCAAGGGTTACCACACGAATAACCAATAACGAATAACCAATAACTAAAGATCTCCCGCCAGCAACCGCAACCGAATCTCCGTCGACTTCAAATTGAACAGCACCAGATTGCGCCGCACAAGGGCCTGTTCCAGGGTATTCTGCGCCGTTTGTATTTCGAGGCCGTTGGTGGTGCCGACGCGGAAACGTTCAGTGCTGACATTGAGATTTTCACGGGCGATACCCACGTTTTCCTCTTCCAGCGTCAGGATTTGTTGTTGTATCTGATAGAAAGTCAACTGGTTATCGAGGTCCGTTTCAAGACTCCTGAGCTGCGATTGCGTGCGCAGGGCAGCCTGTTCAGCAGCTAATTGGGCCGTTTCGACCTGGCGGCGGATGTTGCCGCCCGTGTACAGCGGTACGCTCAGGGTAGCGCCGATCGCCACACCTGCGCCGGTATTGTTGAGCAAAATGCCGGCGCCATTGTCGGCGCGTTGGGCATTGAACTGGCTGGTGCCGGTGATGACCGGCTTGTTGAGGGTGCGGGCTTCATCGACCTGAAGGGCTGCAATTTCATAGCTTTTTTGAAAGGCCAGCAGGGCAGGGTTTTGTGCCGATGTCTTATAAATCAGTGCATTGCGCTGTGGGTTATACGTGTTTTGCAGGTTTTCATCTACTTCAAACGCCGTTTCTGCGGGGCGCACGAGCAGCAGGTTGAGGTTGCGTTTGGAGGCTGCGGTGGCATTTTGTTGCGTCAGCAGATCGGAGCGGCGCTGGTTGAGGTCGATACGGGCCTGCAGGGCGTCGGTCTGGGCGGCAAAACCGGCGGCTAAACGCGCTTCGGCAATGCGGAGCCGTTCCTCATTGAGTGCAATAACTTCTATCAAAGCCTTTTCCTGTAAGCGGCCCCGCACGATATCGTAATAGGCTTGTAATACGCTGGAAGTGGTGTTTTGAACCGTATTTTGCAGGTTCAGGGTCCCCAGGTTTTCTAGTTCGCCCAGCCGTCTTTTTGTGATTTGCATCCGACGGCCATTGAACAAAGTCCAGCTGAGTTGCACACTGGCATTCAGGTTGTTGGAGGGTACGCCGTAGTTTTCGTTGACATTGCCGTTAAAAAATTTCTGGTATTGAAATGCATTTACGGCGATGTTTTCACCGGCTACTAGATTAATGACAGGCAACATGCCTGCATTGGCGCGGGTATTATTGAGCCGCGCTATTTCAGCATCCGTCCGGCTCAGGCGGATATCAAAATTGTTTTCCAGTGCAATACGGACTGCTTCGTCGGCGCTGAGCAGTGGGCCTGGAGCCGGGGTAACCTGGCTGTAGAGATGCAGGGTGAAAAAGAAGGAAAAGAGAACAAAGAGTTGTTTCATGGAAAAGTGACCAGGTTGAAAAAATGCAGAGCAAAGGGCAAAACGCAAAGGAACAAAACGCAATTGTGGCAATGACTTCAACAGACTTTTAAACATCAGGTTCTAAAAATTGGAGTCGCAATGGATTTTCAACGGCGATGCGCTCCCAAAAAAGGCAAAGTCCTGTCTTTTTCAGAAACCAGCACTTGTGTCAGATCGAATTCCCAGTCAATATTCAGTCCCGGGTCGTCGTAACGCAGACCACCTTCGTGGGCCTTGGAATAATAATTGTCACACTTGTAGGCGAATTCGGCTGTTTCGCTCAGTACTAAGTACCCGTGGGCGAAACCGCGCGGCACAAAAAGCTGGCGTTTGTTCTCCGCACTGAGCCGAATGCTGTACCATTTTCCGTAGCTCGGCGACTCCGGGCGGAGATCGACCACCACATCGAGTACTTCGCCTTCCAGCACCCGCACCAACTTTGCCTGTGCCATAGCGCCGGTCTGGTAGTGCAGCCCCCGCAAAACGCCCTGCATGGATCGCGCCTGGTTATCCTGTACAAAATCGACGGCTATGCCGGCCTCTTCCCAGGTTTTGCGGTTGTAACTTTCATAAAAATAACCCCGGTCGTCGTGCCATATCTGGGGTTCAAAAACCAATAAATCGGAAACAGGCGTGCTTGAAAAAGGCATATTTTTGTAAAATTTGAAGCCGCAAAGGTGCGGAAATCCTGCAAAAAGCAATAAGTAGTTATCTGTTATTAGTTATCCGTTATCCGTGTTGATACTCAAGCATCTGTTCAAACCATACAAACCTGACTATACTCATGTGCTATGGTTTCACTACATTTGCCCGCCTTATTCATATCCAACGGTGTAACTTTTTAAATTTATGACTGCCGACGAGCAATTATTACAAGATACCGAAAATTATATCAAAGACTATTTTGCCGAACATATACGGCAGGAATACGTATTTCACGACCTCGAACACACCGTTCAGACGGTAGCGGCCGTCCATATGATCGGAGAAGGCTTTCATTTGGATCAACGGGATATGCTGGTTTTGCAACTGGCTACCTGGTTTCACGATACCGGCTATTTCGACGGGCCAAAGGATCATGAAGCGCGGAGTTGTACCATTGCAACGCAATATTTACGCGGAAAAATCAGCGACGACGAACTGGAGGCTGTTTTAGGTTGTATCCGCGCCACCAAGGTGCCGCAGCAACCGAATAACCTGCTGGAACAAATTATCTGCGATGGCGACCTGAGCCACCTGGGTATGGAAAGTTACTGGGATCGTACAGGCAAGTTTCGGCAGGAACTGATTCTGACCCGGAAATCCATTATGAGCGAGCAGGACTGGGTGGATTTCGAGCTGAATTTTATGCTCAACCACAATTACCACACGGCAGTCGCCAACGAACTTTTTAACAAACGTAAAGCAAAACATATCCAGCAATTACTCAAACAGAAACGTCGGCTGAACCCCGACAAAGCTCCCACCGTGGAAGAACTGGCGCTGATGGATGAAGAAGAAAAAAGCGGAAACATCAAAAAAGTGCTGCGCGAAAGTGAAAACGAGCTCAAAATGGCCCGTTTCGGCCGCGGGGTGGAGACTATGTACCGCACGACCTACCGCACCCATACCAACCTGAGTTCGATGGCCGACAGCAAAGCCAACCTCATGCTTTCGGTCAATGCCATCGTGATTTCCATTCTCGTGTCCAACCTGCTGCCCAAGTTGCAGGACGGCCCGACCATGAAATTAATCGTTCCCACGATTCTGTTGACGGCGACATGCCTGGGTTCCATGGTGTTTGCTACCCTGGCTACCCGCCCCAAAGTGACGGAAGGTATCGTAACCCGCGAAGCCATTCGCGCAAGGAAAGCCAACCTGCTGTTTTTTGGAAATTTTTACAACATGTCGCTCGACGAATTCCAGTGGGGCGTAAATGAAATGCTCAAAGACCCGGAATTTTTGTACAGTTCCATGAGTCGCGACTTGTATTTTCTCGGTATCGTATTGGCGAAGAAATACCAATATCTTAGCATCTGCTACAATATATTTATGTACGGCCTCATTGTGTCGGTAGCAGCGTTTGCCATCAGCTTTGTCGTTTGATGGATTGATTCATTCAGAACAGGAACAACGGAAGCAATGTCCGCAATCGTCATTATCCCGACTTACAATGAACGGGAAAATATAGAAGCCATCATTCGCGCTGTCTTTAGCCAGGGAGAGCCTTTCCATATATTGGTCGTAGATGACGGTTCGCCGGATGGCACCGCTCAGATTGTACAGGATTTGCAACACACCAAGTTGTTCGGCGACCGCCTGCACTTGCTCGAACGCCGGGGCAAACTGGGACTCGGAACGGCTTATATCGCCGGTTTCCGCTGGGGCCTCAAACGCGGATACGATTATTTTTTCGAGATGGACGCCGATTTTTCACACAACCCGGCCGACCTCGTGCGCCTGCTCGATAAGTGCCGAGTGGAAGGCGCCGATGTAGCCATCGGTTCACGCTATTGCCGCGGCGGCAAACTCGAAAACTGGCCCTGGGATCGTATCGTCCTTTCCCGCGGCGCTTCCCTGTATACCAGCCTGATTCTCTGGATGCCGGTGACCGATCCCACGGCAGGTTTTATTTGTTACCGCCGTGCCGTGCTGGATACGATTGATCTGGGCAAAATCCGGTTTATCGGTTATGCCTTCCAGATTGAAATGAAATTCGCAGCGCGCAGCCTCGGATTCATAGTCAAAGAAGTGCCGATCACGTTTAAAGACCGGGAAAAAGGACAGTCCAAAATGTCGCTGCACATTATCCGGGAAGCCATGCTGGGGGTGCTGCAAATGCGCTGGCGGGGATTTTTTGCTTCCTACCGGAAATAGGTTTTCGTGTTTCGTGTTTGGTGTTTGGGGCGCATTGCCTCAACTACGCTCTGTTGCCAAAGGCGAAGCACCCCCAAACACCAAACACGAAACACGAAACACGAAAAAAAATATTTCCGGGAACTTCCCTCCTCCCCCTTGCG
>JALHMA010000237.1:0-2811 GCA_022844265.1 Saprospiraceae bacterium
GCGGGACTGTACTCGATCGCTTCGGCAATATTGCGGATGCTCACGGCATCGTAACCTTTTTCCCGAAATAAATGCAGCGCCGCATCCAGGATGGACTGGCGCATTTCCTTTTTCTCCCGCTCTTTTCTTTCTGTGATACTCATCTTAACTAGGTGATTTTAAACTTAACGCCGCAAAGATAATTAACACTGTTCAGTTTTACAAGTCCGAAGTCGTCAGTGCGAAGTCGTCAGTCCGTAGAGTACGCCGTTCCACTCTTGGGTTTCCAGAATATGAAACGGCACACTCTACGGACTGACGACTTCGCACTTCGGACTTCGCACTATCTACGGTGTACTCTACGGACTTCGCACTTCGGACTGGCGACTTCGGACTTGTCACATGACTTCCCACGTATGGTCCCCCAGCAGCCGCACCGTCGCCAAATGTTCATAGGGCTGTTTGCGGCCCCATTCGGACGGGGCGACCATAGACAGCAAATGAACGCCGTCCGATTTGCGCTGATACAGGTGATAGAGGTGGTGGATGACGGGCTGGAATGGGATTTCCGCCTGATAAATGGCTTCTGAGATGGCCATGCGGTCGTTCAGCGATTTGGCCTGATTGACGAGTGTTTCCATCTGGCGGCGCAGTTGTTCCATTTGCCGGTCCGTCTGGTCGTACATGGCGGTCATGGCGTTGCCGCGAATACGCCCCTTGTCTTCGGGACGGATCACTGCGCCGCCGGCGGTATGTGCATAGGGCAGCAAACCGGGGTTTTCAGCCACTTTATCTTTATCAATGGGGTTGATAAAAGCCTCTTCTGCGGGGGTGTTTTCTTTCTTCGCCATAATTATTTAAAAACGCTCGAAATCGCTAAACGCGAAAAGTGGTGTTTGGTTGACTTAAGGCGTGTCTATTTACCACATAGGCACATAGAACCTTCACATAGAACACATAGTTTTTAGAGTACTCTACGCTATGTGTTCTATGTGAAGGTTCTATGTGCCTATGTGGTAAATCTATGTGTCCTATGTGGTAAAGAAACAACTTAAGGCACAAAAGGCCTGCCCACAAAAACTGAAATTTCCGGGGAAATAGACAACCTGATTTTGACGATCAGCGGTTCTTCGAGTGTTTGTGCAATTTTTCCATGCAATCGATAAGTTGTTTTGATGGCGCTGAAAACCATCCAGGTCAGGCTGCTCGATTTGTGCGCTGCCAGTATTTCCGCGAGTTTTTCGGGTGGGAAACTGCCATGACTACCACGCATTTCCACTTCCAGGGCGGGGCTTAAGCCCATAATGAAACCGAAATTGCTGATTTTTAATTCGTATCCTTCAATTTTCGGAAACTCTTCCAGCCATTTTTCAATGGCGGCAATGGTATGGTCGAGGGCTGCCTGGCTCAGGCCGGCGGTTTTTTCTTTCAGGATGTTTCCGGCTTGTTGAGCGGATTCAAAAATTGCACTCAGTTTATCTTTCATCATATTTTATTTAGAATTAACCCAAGTTGTGACCCATGGCCCGGAGGGCCAATATCTTTGTAGAATGATCAATGTCCAAGCGTTTGGCGGCCCAGCGGGCCGCTATACACATTCATTTTTGACAAGATACCGGCCCACTGGGCCGGGTGCAATTTGGCGCTGGAAAATTCTACAAAGATATTGACCCTCCGGGCCATGGGTCACAACTTGGGTTAGTTTTATCTCAATAATCGCATTGATTTTTATAATCATGTTCATCAGAAAATCCTATAAATCATGGTCAAAATCCTGGTTAAAGCCGTGTTTTATATTGGAAGTAATATTCTGAAAAGTCCATTCCAGCCGACCCTCAAAGGTATGTTTTCGCACGGGACAGTCGGTAATCGGACACACTTTACAGGAATTGGGCGGCACACAGCCGTCGGTG
This sequence comes from Saprospiraceae bacterium, assembly GCA_022844265.1. Lineage (GTDB taxonomy): Bacteria > Bacteroidota > Bacteroidia > Chitinophagales > Saprospiraceae > M3007. The sequence goes on from JALHMA010000237.1 coordinate 1,893, forward strand.
TGCACAAACATTTCCAGGGACTGCGGAAAAGTTTTCCGGATCAGGTCGTCGAGCGCATCCACTTCTTCATGCGCCTGGTTGACATTGAAATACCAGGGAACGGTCAGGTGGCAATCGAGGTGCAAAATCGGGCCGTATTTGATGATACGCAGGTTGTGCAAATCGATCCAGGCATCGCGTTTGTGCAGGTTCAGCACGGCAATCAGTTGTATCAATAATTCATTGTCCGCCTCGTCCATGATGCCCGCTACGGTTTGCCGGATGATTTTGTAACCTTGTACAATAATGATGAAGGCTGAAATAATTGCCACTGCACTATCTATCCATACAATGCCGGTAATAAGCAGCAGCAATAACCCGCCGACAATGCCCGCTGTTGTCCAGGTATCCGATTGCAAATGTTTGCCGCTGCTTTCCAGGGCGATGGAATGCTGTTTTTTACCCACACGGACGCACCAGGCGCCAACCATATAATTGACCACCGCCGTAGCGCCGATCAGAATAATACCAACATCCAATTGTTTGACCGGATGGGCGTGGATCAGGTTGATAACAGATTCATATACAATCAAACAACCTGCCACCACAATCAAAATGCCTTCAAAAGAAGCGGACAATAATTCCACTTTCCCATGCCCGTACGGATGGTTTTCGTCGCGTGGTTTCGCGGCTAATCGCAGGCTGTACAAGCCCGTAAACCCCGTCAGCACGTTGACGGTGCTCTCCAGGGCGTCGGTGAGCACCGCCACGGAATTGGTCAGGTAGTAAGCCAGTATTTTGACCGCAAACAAGATGACGGAAATGAGAACAACCCATTGTTGTACGCGAACGCTAGACATAAATGTGAGAGGGTGAGAGAAGTGAGAGGGTGAGAGGCGTCCCGTTTGGCCGCTCGATGGGTTTAAGGGTTGATTTTTCA
>JALHMA010000237.1:2911-8986 GCA_022844265.1 Saprospiraceae bacterium
CAGCGAAGCCAGTTCGTACAACACCCGCTGGTAGTTTTTCTGGTGGGTACTTCCGATCACGAGCCATTGCTGATCGTTGCATCCGATTCGACCTTTGGAACCCGCGTGCCGTTCTGCGCTGGGGTCGATGCGGCGTACGGCTTTCCATTTGTCGGGGTCGCGGGGAATACAAAATTCGTAGTTCACCGCAACCTTACTGTCTTTGGCTCCGCTCAAACCTTCCTGGTCCAGGTTTTTGAAATTCAGTTTAATTTTTTGCCACACTGCCGGGCTTTCGCTGACTGATTGTGTCTTGCAGGCGCAAAAAAGGAAAATTGAGAGAAAAACAAGTCGTTGATTCATAGCGGAGCGATATTTTGCGGCCAAAAGTAAAGATATGAACACACGTCGCAAGTTTCTGCAACAAACTTTATTAGGTAGTCTGGCTGTCGGGAACGCCGACTTTTTGTTCAATCAAGCCGATTGGAGCGAAAAAACGGATAAAAATGCCTTTCCTGCGGTCATTTCAACCTGGGCGCCCAATATTAAAGCCAATGTCGCCGCCTGGCAGGTGCTTTCCGCAGGGGGCTACGCGCTCGATGCCGTGGAAGCAGGCGTACGTGTGCCGGAGGCCGACCCCAATGATACCAGCGTGGGATACGGCGGTTTCCCGGATCGCGACGGCCACGTGACGCTGGATGCCTGTATCATGGATGAAAAAGGTATGGCCGGTTGTGTCACTTTTTTGGAACATATTATGCACGCCGTGAGTGTGGCGCGCCGGGTGATGGAAAAAACGCCGCATGTTATCCTTTCCGGTGAAGGCGCTTTGCAATTTGCACTGAGTCAGGGTTTTGTAAAAGAAAACCTGCTGACGGAAAAAGCCAAAAAAGCCCTGGAAGAATGGCGCGTCGAATCAAAATACAAACCCATTATCAATATTGAACGCCACGACACCATCGGTATGCTGGCACTCGACACACAACGGCGTTTGTGCGGCGCCTGTTCCACCAGCGGCGCTGCTTTTAAGATGCACGGCAGGGTGGGGGACAGCCCGGTGATCGGCGCCGGACTGTTTGTAGATAATGAAGTGGGCGCCTCCGTCTGTACCGGACTGGGTGAATTGGTGTTGCGTACACTGGGCAGTTTCCTGGTGGTAGAGGAAATGCGGCGCGGTGCGCACCCCCAAAAGGCTGTCGAAACCGCCGTTAAACGGATCGTCAAAAAATACCCTGCCCAAAGTGAAGAAGCCCAGGTGGCTTTCGTGGCGCTCGACCGCAAAGGCAGGCACGGCGCATACAGCATACACCCGGGATTTAACTACGCGCTGTATCAGCAAGGGCAAAACAGGGTGATCGAGGCGGGGAGTTTGTTTGAAAAGTAATTTGGTGTTTTGTGTATAGTGTTTAGTGTTTGGGGCGCTTCACCTGAACTACACACGGTTGCCAAAGGCGGAGCGCCCCAAACACCAAACACTATACCCCAAACACTCAATTCCCCATTGCATTTTTAGGTTTCTTCCTCGGCACAATCCTTCCATTAAAATACAAAATACTCCTCAAATTGGGCGTTGAGTTATCATACAAAATGATACCCGGTTGCGCCATACCCGCCTTGCCCTGGCTATCGAATTCGACCCGGATAGTGGCCGTTTTGCCCGGTTGAACCGGCGATTTGGGGTACCGCAGCACGGTACAATCGCAGCTTGTTCGCACACTCCTGATCTGATACGGCACGGCGCCGGTGTTGGTGACTGTAAACGAATCCAGCAAAATAGTCCCTTCTTCCATGACGCCGAAATCGAGGGTGTCGCGGTTCCAGGAAACGGTCGTCCGCTCGGCGGGAGCAGGGTCTGCCTGCGACTTGGCAGGAACGGCAGCACCAATAAATACCAGTATCAGGATTAATCGCGGGAAACGTAGCATCTGTGTTGGATTTGTATGTGTTATTAGGGTGGCAAAAGTAGCGGATTTTCTATCTTTGCGCCGCTCAACAGCCACCCATGAAGAAGAAAAACGACCTGAACTTACAGGATGCTATGAAAGAGATGATCCAGGAATACCGCCTGGCTCCGCAACTCAACGAAACAAAGGTGAGAACCCTTTGGCACGATCTCATGGGTAAAACCATTTCGACGTATACTTCCAATATTCAGGTGCGCAAAAACGTGCTGTACCTCACCATTTTATCCGCGCCACTCCGGCACGAACTCGCTTTTGCCAAGGATAAAATCCGCACCCTGCTCAATGAAGAACTGGGAGAGGAATATATCAAGGAAGTAGTCATAAGATAGTGCGAAGTCATCAGTGCGAAGTGCGAAGTCCGTAGAGTACACCGTTATAAGTGCGAAGTGCGAAGTCTTCAGTCCGAAGTCCGTAAATAGTCCGAAGTGCGAAGTCTTTAGTGCGAAGTCCGTAGAGTACACCGTTACAAGTGCGAAGTGCGAAGTCTTCAGTCCGAAGTCCGTAGAGTACACCGTTTCATACTTGGTTTTCTCAAACATGAAACGGCGTACTCTACGGACTTCGCACTTCGCACTGAGGACTTCGGACTTGCGTCGGCGTACTCTACGGACTTCGCACTGAAGACTTCGCACTGAAGACTTTTACTGAACTGCAATCTTCCCACTCACTTTCCCCCGGCTGCCGCTAATGGTGAAAATGTAAACACCTTCGGGTAAGTTGCCTCTTTCAAACGTAACATATTCACTGCGAATATCTTCGAAAGAACGGAGCGTCCGGCCGGTCATGTCGCTGAGCGTAACCGTCATAGGTTCTGCCCGCGCATTTTCAAAAAAGATCGTGGCATTTTCCCGGAACGGATTGGGCTGTACGAATACGGAAAATGCAGCCTGGCCGGGTTCATTGCTGCTTACCAGACCGGTGATAACACAGTTCGGGTCAGCCAGTAAGGCTTCGCTGCGCTGGTATTTTGAATTCACCACAGCCGTAATAGCCGACACGCATACCTCCGGAGCAGTCAGTTCCGCGTAATGAATGCGCAGAAATGAAGTCGGCAGCACATTTTTCTTGATAGACGATGCATCGGACGACAGCGCCAGTATTTCACCGGTATTGTCATGCTGGATGTTGGTATTCATAGTGCCGCTGATATTTTCAACGGAATCAATCGTCAGGCCGCTAACGGAGAATTCAAACCCGATGATGGCATTGTAGGGGTTGACGATCTTTACTTCAAAGGTTTTAGCCACCGTATCCAGGGCGCCTGGAAACAGGTAAACGATGTCTTTTGTGTTTTCAAAGCCGCCGAACTGGCAGGGATAACCCAGGCCCCAGTGATCCAGATCATCGGCATAGAGGCTGCACTCCTGCAACAACGCCGCGTCGTACACATCAATATTCCCGTTCGGGTGCAAATCGCGACACTCGGTAGCATCTTCGTCGTCGGCCAAAGCGGCGGATAAATAAGAATTTACGTCGATATTGTTTCGAATGGTGTCATGGTTCCAGTCGCCGCGGACGGAAACGCCGTTGCAGATACCTTCACAGTCGGGCTGAGCCTCGCCATACGTTTCGCCGGTGCAATCGGTATAAATCGGGCACAAATCATCGAGAAAATCCACGACCGGAATATCGCCGTTGTAAGAAAGATCGAAGCAGGCCTGCGCCCAGTTGTTTTCGTATCCTTTTTCAACCCGGCCCAATTTGTCGGGGCTTTTGTCCCAGTTGACACGCATCACCAGGGTATACGTACCTGCAGCGAGGTCGGTGATGTCTACCCATTGACAGGGCAGGCTGGAGCCATAGATATCGCCGCAGCCGGCAGTAATCCCCATGTCGCCGCAGCCGTATTGTCCCTGGCCGCCATCGGAGCATTCCAGATCGAGTACACAAAAACCGTTTTTGGTGCCGATGGGTAATCTTGTGCCATTGTCGTCATAAAGCAGGTATTCGGCATATCCCCGGTAGTGCCAGTGGTTGTGGCAGGGGTCCCAAAAAAACTGATCGGAAACGATATTGGGTGAATTTGGCGGAGGCCCGATATAATAATCCTGGTTGCCTGTGTTTTTGATATGCGTTGTGAAACGCAGGATGTCGCGATCTCCCACACCGCGGATACAACCTTCTTCTACGGCACAGGCGTCAGCATTGGCAATAAAATCAAGTTGCAGCGAGTTGCGCAACACATTCTCCAGCACGACCAGGTCAGGCGCGTTGGGGCAATCCGGGTCGCCGGGGTAAATGCAGGTGTCGCTCACGGATGCCAGCGGGTTGAAGTTGCAGGCGGCAGGGTCGGTACAGCCGGTTACCGGACCGACGTAGGAAACGCTGAAATGCAGGGAATCCGCTATGCATGCGGCCTCTGTATACCCCAATCTGATATAGTAATCGGTACCGGCAGCGAGGTAGAGCGTCGCCACAGCGCCATTTTCACAACCTGCATCGGCGTAAAAGATGGTACCTGTCTGGTCATTGTTGGTTGAAATATTGTTACAATGGTCATACACCCATATTTTGCTGGGGCAGTTGTTGCCCGGCTGGCAGGTATTCACCTCATAGGTTCCGTTTGCTTCGGGTATGAAATGATACCAGGCTTCTCCTCCGCCTTGCGCAACGTGGAAACCGGTGTCTATAGGCAGTGCGCCGCCGCAATAGGTACCGGGCGGACAATTGAGGTAGGTAGACTCACTGTAGGTATAATTCCCGTTGGGGTTTTCAAAGTACAGTATGTCATTCACATACAGCCGGTAAAAACCATTGGGTAACATACCGTCACCATATGTATCCTTCATACGGAAGACGACACATCCGTCGGCAGGAACACAATAATTGAATGTGGCAAAATTTTCATTGAGACATCCGTCGTTCGCATAAAGAACGCTTCCACTCGAATTGGTAATTGTCCAGGAGACCTCATACCAATACTGGTCGGGGTCAATCTCGAGGCGAATATTTTTTTGACCGGAAGGGCATTGACCCTGTACCGATGCGAACGATACCAGGCTGCAAAGTAAGAGGAGTAAATATTTGTGCATGTACAGTTGGTTATGAATTTAAAATTGGCCAAAAGTATATGAAAAGCAAGAAATAAAATCGATGCAGCTATATTTGGTCGTAAATGTGCAAACTGGCATCATTATTTCAGGGGTGGTAAAAGTCAGGGCATTGTTCGCTTGTAAAAAAAAATACTTTTCATGCGACAGCGGCCACTTGAAACATCCTGACATTTTGTGCGTTTTCAGAAGGCTCCCTTAATTTTATCCTTTTTTAAAATCACTCATGTATAAAACCCTGTTACTATTATTCATCGTTGCTACCTCCTGGTCTGCACATGCCCAGGGTAATGAAGCCTGGAGCCTCAAAAAAGACAAAGAAGGCGTCAAAGTATACTATCGCCATACGGCGGATATTTATGAGATCAAATTAGCCACTTCACTCAAAATTCCACTTTCAGGTCTGATCCAACTTTTTTCTGAAGTAGAACATTATCCTAAATGGGGCTACAAAGTGGTGGAAGCCAGGCTTCTACAAAGGGTATCCGATACGGAAATGTATTATTATTCACGGCTCGATTTTCCCTGGCCGATGAATGATCGCGACCTCATTATGCACACCAAACTGACACAGGATCCAACTACGAACCGGATCATTGCTACCAGTGTGGCTGTGCCGGATTATTTACCCGCTGTAAAAGATGTGGAACGGATGCGCACGGCACGTACGCAATGGACTTTAGCGCCCGGAGCGGGTGGCTGGGTATATGTGGAATATTACATCTATTCACATCCGGGTGGCAGTATTCCTGACTGGCTCGTCAATATGGCCATCGACGTAGGCCCCCGCGAAACCATAAAGAGCATCCGGTCTATTGTTCAACAACAGCGATACCAGACGGCCAAACTGGCGTATATTAAAGAGTAGTGCGAAGTCGGCAGTCTTCAGTGCGAAGTCCGTAGAGTAAGTAGTCCGAAGTCTTCAGTGCGAAGTCCGTAGAGTAAGTAGTCCGAAGTCGGCAGTGCGAAGTGCGAAGTCCGTAGAGTAAGTAGTCCGAAGTCGGCAGTGCGAAGTGCGAAGTCCGTAGAGTGTACCGTTTCATACTTGGGTTTCCAAAGCATGAAACGGTACACTCTACGGA
>JALHMA010000238.1 GCA_022844265.1 Saprospiraceae bacterium
AAAGAAGTGCGGCTCGATGCCAAACATATCGTTTATTTGCTGGACAGCACCGCGGCAGCGCGTGCCATCACCTTTGACAAACGCAACGGATACTTTGAAAAAGTGACCCTTGCGGAAATGTCCATCCAGATGAAAAAGGAACTGGCCGCCACAGATACCCGGGAAAAGTGGCTGCCCGGATACATCGAATTTTTGAAAAGCGATGTGGCGGATTATTCCCACGCGGAGTCGAAATTCACAGCAGAGGTGATCGAAAAAGTGTTTAAAACCAGTGAATCCTTTGCGCCGGGTGTATTCCCGGATACCCTCCTGCTGATCAAAACAAAAGGCCGTCACTATGGCGACGGCGTTTGGTACACCCGTGAAAACTGCATTGTGATTCCGGCCAATGAACTGGTTTCCCGGAAAACCAACCCGTTTACCACCACGATGTACCACGAATTATTCCATGTTTATTCCAGGTTGCAGCCCAGGAAGAGCGCCCAATTGTACCAACTCATTGGTTTTGAGGCAATTGGCTATCAAAATCTTCGGATGCCGCAACAACTTTCCGAACGCCTCTTGCACAACCCCGACGGGGTGGATTTTGCACAAAAAATCAGCCTCAAACAGCCTGATGGCACGGTGAAACAGGCCGTACCAGTGATATATGCCAACAAAACAGGTTATAAACCAGGCAACAATGAGTTCTTCGGCTATGTGGAGTTTAACCTGTTTGAAATTAAACAAAATGCAGACGCTACCTGGCAGATTCTGACCAAAGAAGACGGCTTTACCAGTACGCTCAGCCTCGACAGTCAACCCGACTTTTTTGCACAGATCAGGGACAATACCGGCTACATCATTCACCCGGACGAGGTGCTGGCTGATAATTTTTCCTTTGTGATGGTGCGCCAGAAATCGCCGGCCATGACGGAGAAATTTTCCGCAGCGGGCAAACAACTGCTGACGGAGATTGAGAAGGTGTTGAAAGGGAAGTAATTTGGTGTATAGTGTATGGTGTTTAGTGTTTGGGGGAGCTTCGCCTGAGATACTCACGGTTGCCAAAGGCAAAGCACCCCCAAACACTAAACACCATACACGAAATACGAAATCATATTATGCCAAAAATAGTCCTCGTCGGTTCGGGCAGAATTGCCTGGCATTTGGGTAAACGCCTGAAAGCCAAAGGTTTGCCTGTTTCGCAGGTGCTGAGCCGAACGGTTTCTCATGCCCGTACCCTGGCAGAAACGTTACAGGCAGACTGGTCGGATGACTGGTCGGCAGTGCTGCCAGATGCCGATTGGCTGCTCCTGGCGATACGCGACGATGTGATAGACGATGTGGCTGCTTTGCTGGCGCCACATGTGCCTGATGCGCTGGCGACGCATACGTCAGGTGGGACGCCGGGTGCTGTGTTATCGCCCTTTTTCCATCGTTATGGCGTTTTTTACCCCTTGCAGACATTTTCGATGGAACGTACTCCCGTTTGGTCCAAAATCCCTTTTTGTGTGGATGCGGCGACAGAAGCGGACGTATTGTTTTTAATAAAAATAGCCAAGACCATCAGCAACCTGGTGTACCGGGTCACGGATGTACAACGCGCACAACTGCATGTGGCTGCGGTATTTGCCAATAATTTTGCCAACCATTGTTTCGCTATTGCCGAGCAAATACTGGAAGAAAAGGACCTGCCTTTTGAAATGCTGCACCCGCTCATGGAGGAGACATTAGCCAAAGCGCTGCAAAATTCACCGGGAAAAATGCAAACAGGTCCCGCCATGCGCGGCGATTCTGACACGATCAAACGGCACCTGAAACTGCTGGAACAACACCCGGAATGGCAGGATTTGTACAAAAAAATATCGGATTCTATTCAAGTTGCATTTTCAGATTTGAAATGATAAGTATAGGACAAAATTATTGAGATATTAAGATATTGGGATATTCCATTGATAATCAATAAATTGAGTGATAATATCCCAATATCTTAATATCAATTAATATCGTACTTGTACTTATTTCATTTAACTTTTGAATTAATTCCTTGTTCATCCTGCATTACTTCTGCTTAATTTTGTTTCGCACTGCCTGTCTTATTTGAACCTTTTTGCGCTCCGATACCTTGCTGATCCGGTACAAGTGTAAGTTTGCAGCGCTTTCATTCTCCGTGTGTTATAGCGCGGTAAAAAATTGTATGTAATATGAATCAAGCCCGACTGAGTGCAATTGGCATGGCGGTGCCGGAAAAACGAGTTGAAAATTCTTTTTATGAAACGCTGATTGATACCACCGATGAGTGGATACAGTCGCGTACTGGCATCAAAACGCGCTACCATACGGAGCAGGATGAATTTACCAGCCATTTGTGCGTCAAAGCCGTGCAGGACATGGTGGAAAGGTTCCAGGTAACCCTCGACGATGTAGATATGATTATCGTTTCTACCGTCACGCCCGATCAGCCGATGCCCAGTATGGCCTGTCAGGTACAGCACCGGCTCAATATGCCGCGCGCCGGGGCTTTTGATGCCTATGCAGCCTGCGCCGGATTCTCTTATGGCGTGGTGCTGGCAAAAGGATTGATTGCAGCGGGTACGCATCAAAAAGTATTGGTCATAGGGGCGGATACGCTTTCAAAAGTCACTGATTTCAGCGACCGTACCTCCTGTGTTTTATTCGGCGATGGCGCCGGAGCGGTGCTGATTGAAGCGGCAGAAACCGGTAACATAGGCGGTTGTATCACAGGCGCCAACGGCGAAAGCGGCCCGGATTTGTACATTTCAGGTTTTGCAGAATCCATTGACGGTCAACCGCTTAAAATGAACAGAACCATTGTGCAGAATGGAAAAAAGGTGTTCAAATGGGCCGTGACAAAAGTGGCGGAACAAATGCGGGTGCTGGCTGACAAAAACGGCCTGAGCCTCGACCAAATTGACTGGTTTGTGCCGCACAGCGCCAACCTGCGTATTATCGAAGCCATTTGTAATGAAACAGGATTCCCGGCAGAAAAAGTACTCGAAAGTATTGTCGATTATGGGAATACTTCTTCTGCGTCCATTCCCATTGCACTGAGCAATGGCATTCTATCCGGAAAAGTAAAAAAAGGCGACAAAGTGATGCTGCTCGGTTTTGGCGGCGGACTTGCCTTTGCCGGAACGATCATGGAATGGTAGTGTATGGTGTTTAGTGTTTGGTGTGTAGTGTTTGGGGTGCTTCGCGTTTGGCCGCCCCCTACCCCTGATTGATGTTTTTTAATAAAACGGCATTATACCCCCAAGCGTTTCAATGGGGTTAAAAACCCCTAATAAGGTATCTGTACTTGCTCCCGGCTGAAGCCAGGAGTTATTGAACCACTACTTTTTGACCGACAAAAATCGAGTAGATGGTATCAATAACCGCCGGCTTCAGCCGGTGGGTAGTCGACAAAATCTATGAAGGGGTTTTTAACCCCATTGAAACGCTTGGGGGTATAATGCCGTTTTATTAAAAAACTTAAATAAGGGGGCGGCCAAACGCGAAGCACATCCAAAACACTAAAACACTTTTTTCTTCCGCACATTCCTTCGCCCATAAGGGCAATGTCTGCAACCGCTTCCACAGCAATCGCCGCGTCGCAGCAGAAAATGTTCAGTGAATACCCATTGTCCTTTTTCGATATAATAATCCAGCCCTTCCTTCAATTCCGGAGGCGAAGGGGTTTTGGAAATATTGGCAGGAAAGTTGTTTTCATCCATATCGTCAACTGAAACGTTCGTTACGTCGGAATGGTTTATGAGTCTATACAAATGACAACAACGCGACAGTGAAAACGATTTTATCCTGCCTGCTGTCAAAAGATTTGTTTCTTTGTGTTCATTTTTTATCCGTATTGTTATGAACCGATTCCTTTACACAGTACTTTTTTTTAATTTATTGCTTTTTGCCCACACGAGTACTGCTCAATTAGACCTTTCTCACCAAGTCATCAGTGTAAGTGGTAAAGCGGCTACACAAGGCGGACGCAGTTACGCTTACACGGTAGGAGAACCATTTGTTTTTACCCTTTCCAGCGATTCCTATAAAATTACCCAGGGTTTTCACCAGCCGGATCTTTACCTCCCGGTGAGTACGTATTACCCGGATTTCGCGGAATGGAATGTAGAAGTGTATCCCAATCCTGCAACACATGAGATTCACTTTCGATATTCCACAGAAAAAGAGGGCTTGCTCAGTGCGCAGGTCTTCGATGTGCTTGGGCGTATCATCGTCCAGGATTTCCCTGTTAACAACCCGTCAGATACCGAGATGGATTGCAGTGCCTGGCAACCGGGCGTTTACTTTATTCAGTTAAAGGATCGTCAATCGCAGTCGGGCGCAACCATTCGGGTTATAAAGGTTTAAAGATTGTTGAGGTGTTGAGAATAGCCACTCAAAAGAACAAGAAATTACTTCATAGAGTAGCTGTTCTCAACCCCTCAACAATCTCAACCCCTCAACAATCTCAACCCTCAACAATCTCAACCCCTCACATCCTAATCCAACATTTGAAATTCCACTTACCGGTCTCCGGTTTTTTGATGAACTTTCCAAAACTATGTTTTCGATGAAACAGCGTTTGATTTATCTTGTCCTTTTCTTTACTTGTGCAGCATTGTCCGTATCGGCGCAATTTACGCCACAAGGTTTTAATTATCAGAGTATTGTACGTGACGGCAGCGGCGATCCACTGGTCAATCAAACGGTCAGCCTGTTGTTTTCTGTCCGCAGTGGCGCTCCCAACGGACCGGTCGCTTATTCGGAAAAACAAGCGGTCTCCACCAATGAATTCGGGTTGGTAAACCTGATTATTGGCCAGGGGGGCGTACCGCTTTTGGGCGATTTTAACGCGATCAACTGGGGCGGCGGCGCCAAATACCTCACTGTTTCGGTGGAAACTTCCCCAAATGTATTTGATGAAATTGGTACCACTCAATTGATGAGCGTTCCCTACGCGCTGTATGCACAAAATGCTGCAAATGGCGGCGGCGGTGGAGACAATTGGGGATCGCAGACGGTACAAACCAACTCTACCCTGAGCGGGGTAGGCACCGGGGGAAGCCCCTTGGCGCTGGCGCAACAAAATGCGCAAAACGGTCAGGTACTCAAATGGAATGGAAGCACCTGGGCGCCTGCCGATGATATTATTTCCTCCGGAACAAATGGAGGAACGGTCACACAAATCAATACAGCCGCAGGTATTACAGGCGGCCCTATTACAACTTCCGGGACGATTGGACTGAGTAATACAGGCGTTACGCCCGGACCTTATGGATCGGCCACGGAAATTCCCGTCATTACAGTGGATGCACAAGGTCGCGTCACCAATATTTTCAAAACCGTCGTACAACCGGGTACGGTCGGTATTGCCGGTAGCCCGGGCCTCACCGTTGTGCAAAACGGTTTCAATTTTACCCTCACCAATACGGGCGATACCAATGCCGCCGACGATATCACGACAGGCTCTCAGGCTGATGGCGATGTGAACGGACCGTTTTCAAACCTTCAATTGAAGGCCAATGTGGTAAGCGCCAATGAACTGGCTTCCAATGCTGTGACAAACGCAAAAGTTGCCAATGCAGCCATTACGGCGGCTAAATTAGACGATATGGGCGCCGCAAATGGTCAGGTGCTGAAATGGAATGGCACGACCTGGGCGCCTGCTGCCGATCAAAGTGGTATCAGTACCGTGTCGCTGACTGGCGGACTGGGCATTTCCATTTCGGGGAGTTCTCCCAATTTTACGATCACCAACAACGGCGATACCAATGCAAGTGATGATCTCACCGCCGCCACCACAGCCAATGGCGACATCTCCGGCACTTTCAGCAATTTGCAGATAAAAACGGGTGTTGTGAGCAGCGCGGAGTTGGCCAATCAGGCTGTAACGGCCGCCAAATTAGACGATATGGGCGCCGCCAATGGCCAGGTGCTAAAATGGAATGGCTCAGCCTGGGCGCCCGCCGCTGACCAGGGTGGGAGTTTTAATGTGGTAGCAGGGGAGGGTATAGATGTAACTTCGCTGAGCGGCACATTTACAATCGTGAATGCCGGAGACACCAACGCTTTTGATGATATTACAACTACGACACAAGCCAATGGCGATGTGAGCGGCCCGTTCAGCGATCTGCAAATCAAAGCGGATGTGATTTCGACAATAGAATTGGCGAATAATGCTGTAGGTACGGCCAATATTTCCAATCAGGCGGTAACGTCCGCTAAATTGGATAATATGGGCGCCTCGGCCGGACAAGTGCTGAAATGGAACGGCACCGCCTGGACGCCTGCCCCCGACCAGACCGGCGGCGGAAGCGGCACGGTCGACACCTACAATCCCGGAGCAGGTATCAATATTACCGGCAGTTCTCCCAATTTTATCATCAGTAATTCAGGCGACACAGATGCTTCGGATGACCTGACGACTGCTTCGCAAGCCAATGGCGACGTGAGCGGCCCGTTCAGCAATCTGCAAATCAAAGCAGATGTGATTACCACCGCCGAATTAGCCAACAATGCGGTGGCAACTGCCAATATTGACAACCAGGCTGTTACTGCCGCTAAATTGGATGATATGGGCGCCGCCAATGGTCAGGTGCTGAAATGGAATGGTACCACCTGGGCGCCTGCTGCCGACCAGTCTGGAACCGGCGGAGGTAATACCTACACTGCCGGGGCCGGTATTGGAATTGAGGGTATCGCACCCGATTTTGTGATTAAAAATACCGGCGATACGGACGCTTCCGACGACCTGACGGATACATCGGAGGCCGATGGCGACGTAAGCGGCCCGTTCAGCGACCTGCAAATCAAAGCCGATGTGGTGACTACCGTTGAGTTGGCGAATAGTGCGGTAGCCACGGCTAATATTGCCAATAAGGCTGTTACTGCCGATAAATGGGCCGATATGGGCGCGGCCACAGGAGAAGTGATGAAATGGAATGGAAGCGCCTGGGCGCCCTCTGCCGACCTGGCAGGATCTGGCGGTGGCGGGAATACCTATTCTGCTGGCGCAGGTATCAATATCACGGGTACAGCCCCCAACCTGACCATTGTCAATACGGGGGATACCAATGCCGCGGACGACCTGACGACTGCTACACAAGCCAATGGCGATGTGAGCGGCCCTTTCAGCAATTTGCAGATAAAAACAGGCGTAGTAGGTAGTGCCGAATTGGCCAATCAGGCTGTAACGGCAGCCAAGTTGGACGATATGGGCGCAGACGCCGGAGAAGTATTGAAATGGAATGGTACCACCTGGGCGCCTGCTGCCGACCTGTCTGGAACCGGCGGCGGCAATACCTACACTGCCGGAGCGGGCATTAATATTACAGGCGCAGGGCCTAATCAAGTCATTATCAATACCGGTGACCTGAGCGCTACCAATGAACTGCAATCGCTGGCTCTTCTTGGCAATCAATTGACTTTATCGAATGGCGGCGGAACGGTTGCCTTGCCTGCAGGCAACTCGTACACTGCGGGTACAGGTATTAGTATTACCGGTAGCGCCCCGAATCTGACGATTACCAATACGGGTGATGCGGATAAAAATCCGACGAACGAAATTCAATCGCTGTCGCTGACCGGAACTACTTTGGAAATTTCGGGAACCGAATCACCTGTTGATCTGGCGCCATTACTCACCGCTATCAATGTCTGGAAACCTGCCGGCGTGGGTGGCGTTCATATTTATAATTCCAACACCAACAATGTATTAATTGGTACGAACACCAGTACAACCGGCAAATTGCAGGTGCTGACAGGCGGGGCCATCGAAGCCGGACGTTTTTTGCAGACCAATACTTCCGGTATTGCTCCTGCCATTTTTGCACAAACATCCGGTACTGGTCCCGCTGCTTATTTTACTTCCACCAATGGCAAGGCGCTGGTCACGGAGGCTGGTTTTGTTGGGATCAATATCCCGAACCCTTCCTATCGCCTGGATGTCAATGGCGCAACCCGAATTGTATCCACCTCAGAGAACGATCCACAGTTAACCCTTGAAAATTCAAGTGCCAAAAAAGGTGGTATCTATTTTAAAAATGCGGGTACTGAAACCGGGTGGAAGTTGCTGTCCCAGGGAGAAGGTCCTGCACAATTCAGCATCCAGCATACCGGCGAATCGGGCGGTACCTCTAATTTGTTCAGGGCAACCGGCAGTGGCAGCGTTATTTTAGGCGATAGTTCTGCCACGAACAGCGCCACTTCCGTACAGGTGAACCACGGTAATACAGGTGGTTTGATCGTAAACAATGCTGCTTCGGATGAAAACTGGAGCTTCCGTGTCAATGGAAGTACCGGCAATCTTCAACTCTACAACAGCTTCATGGGCGTCGTGCCTGCGGGTACGTTTACACCGGCCGGCTTATATACGCCATCCGACCGTCGCTTGAAAAAAGATATCGTAGCGCTGCCGGGCAGCACCCTGGGCAAAATCATGCAAATCAACCCGGTAGCCTATCGCTACGATGTTGAATTGGCCTCTGCGCCGCTTTCCATCGGTTTTCTTGCCCAGGACGTACAAACACAATTCCCCGAACTGGTGGCGCAAAACGGCGATTATTTGTCGCTGAATTATGCCGGTTTCGGTGTGCTGGCCATCAAAGCCATTCAGGAACAGCAGCAGGAAGTGGAAGATTTAAAAAAAGAAAACGAAGTTTTACGCGGGCAAATGCAGGCAATGGAACTGAGGTTGCAGCGTTTGGAAAAAGCCGGCTCCGGGCAGAAAAATTGAGATGGTTTGAAAAAGTTTGAGGTTTGAAAGTTGGATGGTTTGAGGTGGCAACTCACGGCTTTAAGTTACCACCTCCAACCATCCAACTTTTCAAACCATCAAACCATTTCAATCCTCTTTAATCTCCGCACCATAATCAACCACCCTTTTACCATGCTTTTTTGTCCTAAAAACTGGATTTTTGCTCTTGTAATCGCTTTTCC
>JALHMA010000239.1 GCA_022844265.1 Saprospiraceae bacterium
AAGTTCGGATTCCAGGTCGGCGATGCGTTTTTCGTGTTTGTGTACGATGCGCTGGAGATTTTTCTTTTCATCCGTACCCAATACGACGACGCCCTGATCGGAAGCGGCATTACCGCCCGTTTTGGTGCGTTTTTCCACATCTCGCATATTGTCCAGTTTCCTTTTTTCGAGGAAGTAGTTGATGTCGCCGAGGTATTCAAACAGGTGGTGGTCGCGGAATTCGATGGTGCGGTGCGTGAGGCCCGACAGGAATTCGCGGTCGTGGCTGACCACCAGCAGGGTGCCGTTGTAGTCGATCAGTGCCTGTTTCAGCACGTCTTTGGACAACATGTCCAGGTGGTTGGTCGGCTCGTCGAGCAGGAGCAGGTTGAAGGGGCGCAGCAGCATGCAGGCGAGGGCGAGGCGGGCGCGTTCGCCGCCGGAAAGTGCGGACACCCTTTTATCTACATCCTGGCCGCTGAAGAGGAAAGCGCCGAGGATAGAGCGCAGTTTCGTGCGCATCTCTTCCGGCGAGTTATTTTCCATGGTTTGCAGGAGCGTCAGTTTGGGGTCGAGCGTTTCTGCCTGGTTTTGGGCGTAGTAGCCGATTTTGATGTTGTGGCCCAGGGTTGCTTTGCCCGAAGAGGCCGCTTCCACGCCGATCAGCATTTTGGCGAGGGTGGTTTTGCCCTGGCCGTTTTGGCCGACAAATGCGACCCGTTCGCCGCGCAGCAATTTAAAATCGACATGCTCCAGTACCTTCAGTTTGCCGTAGTGCTTGCTGAGGTTTTCGGCTTCTGCCACCACTTCGCCGCTGCGCGGGGCATCGGGGAATCGGAGTTTCATGGTAGAAGTATCCATGTCGTCGATTTCGATGCGCTCCATTTTGTCGAGCTGCTTTTGCATCGACTGCGCCATTTTGGTTTTGGTGGCTTTGGCCATAAACCGGTTGATGGTGCGTTCGCGGTCGGCAATGACGCGCTGCTGGTTTTCGTAGGCGTTTTGCATTTGCTCGCGCCGGTCGGAACTGAGTTCCACGTATTTGGAATATGCGGCTTTGTAGTCGTGTATTTTGCCCAGTACAATTTCGGCGGTCCGGTTGGTCACCTCATCGAGGAAGCGGCGGTCGTGACTGATGACGATCACCATGCCCGGGTAATTGACCAGCCAGTTTTCGAGCCAGAGGATACTTTCGATGTCCAGGTGGTTGGTCGGTTCGTCGAGCAGCAGGAGGTCGGGCTGGCGCAGCAGCATTTTAGCCAGTTCGATCCGCATTTGCCAGCCGCCGCTGAATTCGTCGGTCAGCCGGTTCACATCCGCAGAGGAGAAACCGAGGCCGCCGAGCACCTTTTCCGCATCGGCCTGTGTGGTCGCGCTGCCCAGGTGGTGCAGGTGGTCCGTCAGGTCGCCCATCTGTTCGATGAGTTTGGAGTATTCGTCGCTGTCGTAGTCTTCCCGCACAGTGAGTTCCTGTTCGATGCGGTGCAGTTCTTTTTCCAGTTCCAGGATTTCGGAAAATGCCGTCATCGTTTCGTCGATAACCGTTTTTCCTTTGGGGATCAACATGTCCTGGTGCAGGTATCCGAGGGTGAAGTGTGTAGGGCACACCACATTGCCTTCGTGCGGAGTCATTTCTCCGGCGATGATTTTCAGGAGGGTAGATTTACCCGCGCCATTGCGGCCCACGAGTCCGACGCGCTCGCCGGGTTTGATCACAAAATTGACGCTGTCGAGCAGGATTCGATTGCCGTACTGGACGTAAACATTAGATAGATTGAGCATAGCGGGCGCAAAGGTACTGGCAAAATTTGGTTTTTGCTGCGCAGTTTTTCGTGTTTGGTGTTTCGTGTTTGGTGTTTGGGGCGCTCCGCCTTTGGCAACTGTATGTATTTTGGTCGAATTTCACACACCTGCCAAAGGCGAAGCGTCCTAAACACTAAACACCAAACACCAAACACGCACTATCCCAGGTAAGAGCGCAGCACCTCCCGGTTATACGATTTCCGCAGGCGGCGGATGGCGCGCTCCTTGATCTGGCGCACCCGTTCGCGGGTAAGGCCGTAGAGTTCGGCGATTTCTTCCAGGGTAAGCGGTTTGTATCCGTTCAGGCCGTAGTAGGAAGCGATCACTTCCACTTCGCGCGGCGACAGGATGCTCATGCCTTGTGCGACTTCATCTTTGAGCGATTCGGCCATGAGGTCGAAGTCGGGATCGTCGGCGTTTTCGGGTATCATCACATCGAGCATGGTCGAGTCGCCGTCTTCACTGCTGGATAGCGGCGCGTCGAGCGATACGTGGCGGATGGTGCTGCGCAGCATCGTTTGCACTTCGCGCGGGGTCATTTCGAGCAATTCGGCCAGTTCTTCGTCCGAGGGTTCGCGTTCAAACTGTTGTATAAAATGGATATAGGCCTCGTTGACCTTGTTGTAGGAGCCGACTTTATTGAGGGGCATCCGCACAATCCGGCTGTTTTCGACGATAGCCTGCAGGATGCTCTGGCGAATCCACCAGACGGCGTAGGAAATGAATTTGAAGCCCTTCGTTTCGTCGAAGCGGCGGGCAGCCTTGATGAGACCGACATTGCCTTCGTTGATCAGGTCGGAGAGGCTAAGTCCCTGATTCTGATACTGTTTGGCGACAGACACGACAAAGCGGAGGTTGCCCCTGGTCATATCATCCAGGGCATCCTGATCGCCTTCGCGGATGCGTTGAGCCAGGCGGACTTCCTCGTCGGGGGTGAGCATTGGTATTTTGCCAATGTCATTGAGGTATTTGTCCAGCGCTAAACTTTCGCGCGTGGTTATTTTGTGGGCAATTTTTAACTGACGCATAGTGCATTGAGGGTATAAAAAAGGGCAAAAAACAACAGGCAAAAAGCAATAAGAAGCATTTTATCTCAAAAAAGGCTTGTTTTTTGCAGGCGAAAAATACAAGTTTTACCCGGGAAAAAAACATCCACACGTTTTAATACGGTTTTGATGCAGAAAGTTTCCATTTGGATGTTTTTTTTCCATTAAAAAACGATTGTCTGACGCAAAATGTTTTGGATCGAAAAAAGGGATAACAGCCTGATCGTATACTTCGCGCCGATGTTACACAGAATATTCCGCGTAAAATCTGTGTTCTCTTTCGGTGTAACCATCTGCGTGAACCCAAAATGTTCAGTATGTGGCCGAAAGGTCGTAAAGTTGTAGTCTGCCGGTAGGTTAAATGTGGATTATTTTTTGGCAGAAAGCCGACATAGGGTAGGCAGTTTCGTCTGGTATGTTTACATTTGCTGGAATTTTCTTTTTAATCCGACTTTAATATAATCTCATGACTGCTTTGGCGGCGCCAATCTTCGGCCAGCTTACCATATTGACCTGATGGATCAGGGGCATATTTAAGTCCTTTTCCAGTACCGGTTTCGGGTCTTTTTCCAAAGAAGTCATACTTGTTTTTGAAGCAGTTGTTCCAGATTGGGACAATGCTATTTGTATTGGAATTCCGATTTTTTTTGTGCTATATTCTTTATAATCAGTTTTTTAATAATTTCTCATGAAAAGAAATGTACTCCTTTGGCTCGCAACGCGTGGCAGTCTTACCGTTTTTGCGTTGTTTCAGCAAAATTTCCAAAAGCGTTTAAATGTCAGGCGTTTTATGGCAGGCATAAACCTGTTATTGCTAAGCGCTTCATTGTCGGCCCAATGCCCTGACCCCAATAGCGCCATAGCCAATCCAGCCGCCAATTTTCTGGTTGATCAGAATGCCTCGGCTGCGGTTTCAGTTTGTCTTGATGCCGCTTTCGTACTTTCTGTGGCAGACGCTACCAGTTATAACCGTCCGCCCGCCGGGGTGATTGACTGGTATTGGAGTACCAACCCGGCATTTGTACCTCCTGGAATGGGGTCATTATTAGGTTCTTCGGCGTTTTCCAGCCCGGCTTTGAGCTGTTCCGGCAACGACCTTTTGGCTCCCGGCTCCATAGCTATAGTACAGTATGCTTCCGATGACCCCGATGTTTTTTCATTTGTAGCCCTGGCTAATATTGCTGCGGGAACAGTTATTAATTTTACTGATAACGGTTGGGAAAACGATGGCACTTTTCGCACAGGCGAAGGGGTGGTCGGTTGGACGGCGCCTGCCGGAGGTGTTGGAATGGGTACAGTCGTGACTATTACCAATACAGGCGCTAACTTGTTTTCCGCTTCTGTTGGTACTGCAACCTCTGCAGTGAACGGATTTGCTTTAGCCGCTGCAGGAGACCAGATTATCGCATTTTGCGGCACGTTTTCTGCCACTTCTTCTGTCGGGATCACCATAATATCTGCTATTCATTTTAATGCCCTTACCTGGGAAGCAGGGGGAGCTACCACGGCCAATACTTCGGCATTGCCCACCGGCCTCACTGAAGGGGTGACAGCGGTTGCACTCGGCAATTTTGACAACGGTGCATTTAATTGTACAGGTGGAACACAAACAGGGACTGCATCTGTGATTTCGGATGCCATCAATACGGCAGGTTCCTGGACGCTGAACGACGTTTTGCCGGCTCCTGTTTTATCTGCCTGTACGTATCAAATTAACAACGGAACAACCGGTACATTCTCTACTACCACTACTGCATTGGGTGAACCATCCTGTGGTGCTGTCATTTATATCAAAGGTATTGTCAATCCTATTCCGGGCACTTGTTCCAGTGTCTTGGCAACCACTAATACCGTACAGGTGACGGTACAGTGTTCGGGAGTAGAGGGACTTGTGACGCAACCGACCTGTGCTGTTCCAAACGGCGGCGCCATTGATATTACAGCATCCGGTACGGCGCCGTTTTTTTATGACTGGTCGGATATTCCGACTACACTGCCGACCAGCGATACGGAAGATCGTACAGGACTTTCGGCAGGGGGCTATGTGGTTACCGTTTATGATAACATCGGTTGCGCGGCATCGGAAATGTTTACTTTGGACGCGCCGACCGGCTGCGGCGGCTGCCCAGCCATCTCCGCCGTCATCTCCGGCGCCGGCGGTTTCTGCATTGATGGCAATACGCTAGACGCGGATATGCCCTTGATCGTAACTATTACTGGCGGAACCGGGCCATATGTTATAGATTATACAGATGGCCTGATGACAAATTACCCGTCCATCAGCAATTACGTCAGCGGAACACCGATTAGTCAGGTGTTACTTTTTACCACTACCTATACACTCGTTTCCGTCACGGATGCCAATAACTGCGTTGCGACGCTGTCCGGTTCGGCCACGTTTTTTGTATCGCAGGATTTTCCGGTGGTAGCATCTTCCACTACGGATGATCCTTCCTGCGCCAACAACGACGGCATTATCAATATTACCAGCACGAGCGGCGGCATGGGGCCGTACACCTACACCTGGACTACGATGGACGGTGGCGGCATCGTACAGGGCAGCGCCAATCAGACGACTTTGAGCGCGGGCACCTATACCCTGGTGATTACAGACGATAATGGCTGCGAAAATGAAAATCCGATTAGTTTTACGCTGAACCCGGCAGTTGGTTGTAATACGGTATGCCCCACATTCGGCGGCGGCTCCAATCCGGTGTTTGTCTGTGCCGGCGGCAATTTCTCCCTGAGCGTGACCCAACTGAGCAACATGGCGCAGGCGGACAACGGCGAAGCCAATTTCGGTATTGATTTTGTGGTTTTCCCGTCGCCAACCGCTACGCCTTACACCGGTGGTACCCTGCTGGGAAGCGTGCCATTTGCCAATCTCGGCGGCGGCGGCACTTCAGCGACTTTAAATATTACCAATACCACACTTCCGGTGGGCAATTATGTGGCTTATGCCATTTTAAGCCCTACACCGGCCAGTAGCCAATGCCGTCCGAGCCAATCCTACTCGTTTGAGGTGGTGCCGGGCGTGATGATATTTGATGTAACCGGTGGCGGCAGTACTTGCGAAAACGGCGGCTCCGGCCTGCCGATCGGCCTTTCCGGTTCCCAGGCAGGCTATTCCTATAGGCTGATCCTCAACGGAACGCCCCCCCCGATCACTACGCTCATCGGTACCGGTATGGCGCTGAACTTCGGAAATTTCAACACACCGGGTACCTATACCGTTACCGTATCGGATAATACCGGCGCGTCCTGCACGGGCACCATGAACGGCAGCGCGGTCATAGGCACATTGCCCGAATCACCCGTGCCGACCGTCACTACGCCGGTGGTGTATTGCCAAGGTGGTGCGGCTGTTCCACTGACGGCAAACGGGGTAAATCTGCTGTGGTACACTTCCCTGGCCGACCCGACTGGCGACCCGGTAGCGCCGACGCCTTCTACGGCGATGGTGGGCAATACCTCCTATTTTGTATCGCAGACCACGAGTGGGGCAGCAGCAGTGAGTGTGCTGGCGCCGGGCGATTTGGCCATCATTGGTATGGTAGATAATATTCTGCCTGCCGGCAATGATTTATTTGCCTTCGTTCCTTTTGTCAATTTGGCTGCGGGTACCGTCATCTATTTTACAGATGCGGGCTGGGATCAGTCGCTCAATGCCGGAGCGGGCGGATTTCGTTCGGTCTCTGCCATTACAGGTGGTGGCACGGAAGGTTTTCTGCGATATACCGTTCCTGCAGGTGGTGTGCCGGCCGGTACGGTCATTTTGAGCAATGCGACAGGATTTACCTCTTCCGGGGCTATTCCTCCCGGAGGTAACGGCAACTTTAATCCGGTCGACTTTGCTGCCGGCGGCGACCAGATTTACGCCTTCCAGAACAGCAATCCGAACAACCCGATGTTCAACGTTGCTACCATCACGCATTTATTTGTGCTGGATGATACCAACGTATTTGAAAATGCAACTTCTACGGCAACGGGAAATATTCCTCCGGGACTCACTGCCGGCGTCACAGCCAATACTTTCCCGTTCTCCGCAGCCAACAGAATTGCGCTGAACAACGACGGCATGGCGCGTACGCCTGCGGCATGGCTGACATATATCGGTACGAGTGGCAATTATACCACGTCTACCGGCGCCGCAGGTACCCTGACCCTGGATATTCCCAGCCTGAATGTAACCCTTGGCGGCTCATCCCTGTGTGAAAGCGACCGCGCTGAAATCGTTGTAACCGTACAAGCACCCGCCACAGCGATGATCCCGGCGATATCGCCCGTATGTGTCAATACTTCGATCAATTTATCCGTCACCTTGGGCGGAAGCGCCACCGGAGGCGCCTGGTCGGCAAATGTGATGGGCGGTTCTTTTGCGCCGAACAATACATCGGTCAATGTGACCTACACGCCGCCTTTGAATTTTTCGGGTAATATTATATTTACGTTTACGACCAATGACCCGGCCGGGCCTTGTCCGGCAGTGATGACTACTCGCACAGTGGAAGTACAAACCGGCGGCGTAAACGCAGGCCCGGATCAGACGATTTGCGCAGGAGAAACTGTATCGCTGAATGCTACCCTGGGATCCGGCGCTACAACGCCTGTTTCCTGGTCGGCATCCGTTATGGGCGGTTCTTTTGCACCTGGGAATAATATCGTCTCCGTTTATACACCTCCGGTCGGTTTCAGCGGTAATATCACGCTGACCCTTACGGCTACCGGTAATGACGGTATCTGTGACGTTCCGCAGGATCAGTTGGTCGTGACGGTGCTGCCTGCACCGCCGCCGCCGACTGTTACGACGCCTGTGCTGTATTGCCAGAATGCCGTTGCCGTTCCGCTGACCGCTATCGGCACGGATTTGTTGTGGTACGATTCGCCGGGCGACCTGACGGGCGACCCTGTTGCCCCGACGCCTTCTACGGCTGTTTTAGGCAACACTTCCTATTATGTTACACAAACGCTGAATACTGCGCCACCGGTCAGTGTGCTGGCGCCGGGCGATCTGGCCATTATCGGATATAAGGACGGAACGGATGATTTTGCTTTTGTTCCTTTTGTAAACCTGGCTGCAGGTACGGTGATTTATTTCACGGACAACGGCTGGACGGGGACCGGTTTCCGCAACACCATTAATTCCGGTGAAGGAAATGAAGATATAATGCGCTACACCGTTCCAGCAGGTGGCGTCATGGCCGGAACGGTTATTTACATGACCACCGGGAATATGTTAAGCCCCGGATTTGCCGCAGCAGGCACGCCTATTCCGGGTGCAAGCGGCAATTTTAACCCGCTGGATTTTAACCTGCTGAACGGAGATCAGATTTATGCTTTCCAGAACAGCAATACGAACGACCCGCTGAACAATTTGGCCACACAAACGCACTTGTTTGTTTTTGACGACACCAATGTTTTTGAAAATGCCATCGATCCTTCGACGGGTAATATTCCGCCCGGACTTACCGCCGGCGTGACTGCCCTGACATTCAACTTCTTGGCCAACAACACTTCTCAACTCATCAACGACGGCGCAACGCGTACGCCTGCTCAATGGTTGGCCTATATTGCTAATGCCGCCAATTATGCCGGTACAACCGGAAATACGGTTCTTATCGATATCGACGACCTGAATTTGACGGATGTCTGTGAAAGCCCGCGCGCTGAAATCGTCGTAACGATCCGGCCTACTCCCGGAATATTTAACGTAACAGGCGGTGGCGACATTTGTGATGAAGACCCGATCGGCGGTTTGCCGGTAGGTTTGAACGATTCGGAAACCGGTGTGAATTACCAGTTGCAATTTAATAATGTCAATGTAGGCGCTCCTGTGCCGGGCACAGGCAATGCGATTTCATTCGGCAACCAGCCTCCCGGCGTTGGCAATTACACTGTGGTGGCCACCGTGGTGGCTACGGGTTGTTCCATCACCATGAACGGATCGGCACAAGTGACGGCCATCAACTGCCGCATTGAAGTTACGGACCCCTGCATATGTTTAAACAACGCCACGAA
>JALHMA010000240.1 GCA_022844265.1 Saprospiraceae bacterium
CACATAGACGTAGTGTGCGCTTTGTGGCAGAAGTACACGCTACGTCTATGTGTCCTATGTGAAAATTCTATGTGCCTTATGTGGTAAAAAAACTACTTCGGGATAGCCCTCAATTGCTCCTCGATTTCACGCACCCTCACCTGTTTGATCGAATCGACCAGCTGTGGCAACACCGTCACCCGCGCCATCTGACACTGACTATCTAATTCGACGCGCAAGAGCCGGATTTCGGCTGTTGCAAGCGAGTCGATGATCTGGCGCGTGTTCGCATCGAGGGGCGTTTCGGCGCTGCCGCAGGACAGCCAACTGCAAACGAACACAAGGGCAATGATTGCTGCAAAGAAGAGGCGCATGATTTATTAGAGGTGAGAGAGTGAGAGAGTGAGAGGTGAGAAAGTGAGAGAGTGAGAGAGTGAGAGTATCCCGTTTAGCTGGGTGGATGGTTTTGGTGAGGGTTTTTCAGGCCTGTAATCGTGAGTGGTGAGTCGTGAATTGTGAGTCGTAAATCGTGAATTGTGAGTGGTGAGTGGTGAGTCGTGAATTGTGAGTCGTGAATAGAGTAAAGGAAACTGTGAGTGATTGTATACTCACGACTCACGATTCACGAGGAGGCGCATCATGCCCAGGGTCAGCAGCGCCTGTCCGAGAATATACGTGACCATAACCGAAATATTTCCGGTAGATATATTTCCGAATTTACCCATTGCCAGCAGGCTGTCGGATAGGACAAACAGGATTGCTCCCGACATCATGATCTGGAAAACAGTGCTGGGAACATGCGTGCGCAGTTGCATCACGCTCAGCGCCATAGCCGTAATCACGATACCATAAGCCCCAACTGGAAAGTGTAAACCTGCCGGGATGCCAGGCCACAACCAGCCCAGTAATGCCAGCAAATATAACGCAAACGGAATGGCCCAAAGCGGGTTTTGGCGCAAATAACCACTTTTGCCTTGCAGTAAAAACCACAGTGCGCCGATATAAAAAACATGCGCCAGCAAAAAAGCGCCTAATCCTAAAATAAAAAATATCTCACCCTTGCCTTCTGCCCTGACCATGAGCAGTATATCGCCCAGCGTAGAGAAAGCAAGTCCCGTTAGCCAGGCGCCGCGTACAAAACGAACGGGTTTTGTCTCCGAGAACATCCACATGGCCAGGGCAGGCATAAGCAAGGGTTTGCTGATAAAAACCAGTGTCGGCAGTTGGAATACCAATGCCGCAATCTGGATGACGCTTACCAGGATAAAGATGATTTTCCAGATGTTTTTCATAAAGGGAATTTCTTTTTACCACATAGTGATAGTTGAAAATCAGGATTTCAGGTGTTTTTTAGTCATTTTCACCCAGTTTTTTAATATTTGAAGACCGTATTCTGTCAGAATAGATTCCGGGTGAAACTGCAGGCCCAGCAGTGGCAAGGTAACATGTTCCAGTGCCATGATTTCATTTTCCGCGCTGCTTGCAATACTCCGCAAAGGAACACCTTCCAGCGAATCCAGCAACAGGGAATGGTAGCGCATCACTTCAAAAAACTCCGGTATACCTTCAAAAAGCGGGTGTTCGAGGTGTTGAATAGCACTTGTTTTGCCATGCATCGGCACCCGGGCTTTTACCACCTGTGCGCCGTATGATTCGCCCAAAGCCTGGTGGCCGAGGCAAATACCCAGTATGGGCATTTGCTCCCTGTATCGCCGGATGAGCGGCAACATCAACCCCGCATCAGCGGGGCGTTTGGGACCGGGAGAAAGCACAAGAGCCTGAAAATCAAGTTGTTCAAATGCAGCCAGCGACAGGGCGTCATTCCTGTACACGTCACATTCCACCCCTGTTTGCAGGAGATAGTCGTACAGGTTGTAAGTAAAGGAGTCGTAATTATCCAGCAGCAGCACTTTCATTCTTCAATCCCGTCGCTGTCTTCCGGGTAAACCGGTCTGGTCGTTGTAGTGGTCGGCACACTTTCTTCTCCATCGTCTTCGATGGCTTTCCCATCGTCGGGCACCTGGTAAATATTTGGTTTGGTAGATGTTTTTTGTATGCCGTATTGTTCCAGGCGATCCATCCAGTTCATCGAATTAGACCAAATATCTTCCGCAAAAGGCTTGGTGCGCAGGGCCACATCTTTGGCTTTGCCAGGCAGGTCCTTCAAAAAAGGATAAGATTTGGATTCTGCCAGGGTTTGGTCGTTTAAAAAACGCACCTGCACCAGAAACCAGATCAGCACACTGTAAATAACAATGCCGAGACCAGCCATGAGCACACCGCCCAGGGTCTGGTTGATCACGCCGAGATAAACAGCCTGGAACGCGGATTCCATGCCCCTGGCTGCCTGGCGCAGGACAAACATGATGAACACCAAGTTGACGATAAATGCCGCAATAAACATGGAAGGGTTATCCGAATGAAGCAACGACTCCAGGATATTGGTCGTAGTGGGCGTTATCTTGAAAGCCAGTACAAAACCAAAAATATAGGCGGCAAAATTGAAAACAGTGCCAATGATTCCACGGGAATAACCAACCCAGAAACCGTAAGCAAAAACCGCTAAAAAAACAATGTCTATGGCCATAGGCGTTACTTAGCGCACTGTCTATGAATGATTTATGCGCTAAAAACCGACACAAATATAAGCGCTTTATTGCAAAAAAACACGATTTGTCTCAAAGTAATAATAGCGCTGCCTTAGGATATTGGATTAATCTTACGTTTCTCGATTTGCAAGTCGCAGCGCGGCGGTAATATTTGTAGGACTAAGCGAAACAAAAAAAAGCGAGGTGCAGCGCACCGGCAATATAATATGACCGGTGCGCTGCACCTCTGAATACATCATCGCAACAATTTCTACAAATATTACCGCCGCGCTGCGGCTGGCAAATTGAAGAAAGGTTGATTTGTCCATCTTCATAAAGCAGTTGAACTACCTCCAGCCGCTTTTTCAGAAAAAATCTTTGAGGTTGGTACCTACGCTGAAATGCACCACGCCGCCCGCCAGGTGGTACGACCCATAGCCCATATCGACCCGGAAACGATTGATTTTCAGACCTACGCCGCCGGAAAATCCGGCCAGGCTGCGGTAGTTGTTGACCGAGAGTTCCCGTTTCCGCAAATGGTTGTACCCCAGCCGGATGCGAAAACCTTCGTTGCGACCCAGCAGGAATTCGCCGTTGAAAATAAAGTGTCTGAAAAAATTATCGACGCCCGCGTTGCCCTTTTTTGAACTTTCCTCTCCAAACAAGGACACATCGCCCGTAGTCAGATTGGGATCGTCGTACCGAATATCCCAGTCGTGCAGGTGGTGGGCAATAATGGTCATCCGAAAGGGCAGGTAGCGCAGGCGTTTGCTCACGCCGATTTGAACATCAAAAGGAAGGTCTTCGCGCAGCTCATTGTAGGTGACGAGTTGTACCCCGGCATTGCGCAGGACCACCGCTGCCGAAAACAGCCTGGCGGTGTCCGAATACAACAAACCGGCATCGGCGCCCAGCATAGAGGCCTGGTATAAATCCAGTGTAGACACCCCAAAACGAAGGTTCAGTCCCAGCGACAGGCGATCGCTCAGCGGTCTCGCAGCGCCTAAGGTAAACGTCGTTTCGGAAGCCTTTACCTGGCCCGTGATGTTGCCAAATTCATCCGCCTGTTTGATGTCGCCGTAGTTCATGTACTGCACGCCGCCTTGCAGCGTAAAACCTATTTTCGGCAGGTGATGGGCATAAGCGACATAGCCGTGCTGAATATCGGACAGAAAAAAGTTGTGGTTGAGCGTCAGGCGGCCATCCATAGTTGCGTTCAAAGCCGCCGGATTGGCAGCTGCCAGCGCGACATCGTCGTCCCGAACCGTGATCTGTGTGCCGCCCAATGCCGTCATGCGCGCCGATGGAGACAATTCCAGCAATTTAAAAATGTGTTGCCCGCCGGTAACCTGGCCGAACGACTCCGGCAGCAGGGCCGTAGCAAAGAGCAAAAGACAAAGGGCAATGCGGGTGTGTAAAAAAGTATTCATGGCCGAAAGTAGTTATCCGTTATCTGTTATTCGTTATCAGTGTTGATAATCAAGTATTTACAAAGAATTTAATCAATACTGATTCTGCTGAATTACTTAAATATGTGATCTATGTGTCAAACCTATGTACCTATGTGGTAGAAAAACTCAATTATCTTTCTTCCACTTCGTGCGGCAAATACCCAGCTGGCAATCGGCAATCCGAACCAATTGCCCGGTTTCATCGTATTCCTTCAATTCTCCCTGCTCCAGCGGCAGATCTTCCCCGGGAACGTACCGGCCTTCCGCTTTGAGCGCTCCGTTTTCGTAGTACTCCGTAAATGGCCCGTCTTCTTCGTTGTTGCGCAAGGTCACCTTCTCCTTGACGACCCCGTTCGGATAGTAGGCTATGCTCAAACCCTCCAGCGCACCGTTCACAAATTCCTGTTCTACCTGGACGGAGCCGCTTTCATAAAATTTCTGGTACTTCCCGTGGTAAATTCCTTTTTGATAGTGTTCAATACTTTCCACGGTTCCATTGGGGTAAAAATACTTGCGCTCCCCGTCCAGCGTGTCGTTGCTGTACCGCGCTTCTTCCAGCAGTTGGCCCGATTCTGAAAACCGCTGATACAAACCTTCTTTGGCAAAATCTTTTTTCCGGCGCTCGAATCGCTCAAGTTGCCCTCTTTCGTCGCGGTGTTCCACGGTTTCTACAGGATTATCGCCACAATATACCAGACATAAAAAGCATAAAATTCCGCCCAAAAGCAATGAAATACTACTGTTTTTCATGGAATAGAAGATATGTGACCCGATGCAACAAACGTTGATGGAGTATTGACGCAAAAAATAAAAAAAGGGATGCCCGAGAGAGTCCGAAGTCGACAGTGCGAAGTGCTAAGTCCGTTACAAGTGCGAAGTCGACAGTCATCAGTCCGAAGTCCGTAGAGTACACCGTACAAGTGCGAAGCCATCAGTGCGAAGTCCGAAGTCCGTAGAGTGTACCGTTTCATATTTTGGAAACCCAAGAATGAAACGGTGTACTCTACGGACTTCGGACTGATGACTGTCGACTTCGCACTTGTACGGTGTACTCTACGGACTTCGGACTGATGACTGTCGACTTCGCACTTGTAACGGACTTCGAACTGTCGACTTCGGACTATCTTACAACCAGCTTGCGGGCGCCTGTGGCCTTGCTGTTCGAAACAAGGACAGTATAGATGCCCTGCGGCAAATCCGAAACCTGCATGACTAAGGTCACGTTACCGCTGCCGAGTGTTTGGCTGCGCAGCAATTGGCCGGCGGTATTAAACAGCGTGATCT
This sequence comes from Saprospiraceae bacterium, assembly GCA_022844265.1. Taxonomy (GTDB): domain Bacteria; phylum Bacteroidota; class Bacteroidia; order Chitinophagales; family Saprospiraceae; genus M3007. Next base: position 5,303 of record JALHMA010000240.1, read on the forward strand.
GCGTGTCCGTGCTCAGGGCTTCGCCGAAAGAGATACGAACCGATTCATCTGCCGGATTCGGGGCCAGATCAAAGGCAATATTTTGCTTGAGGTCTTTTGTGCCCGAAACCAGTGTCTGAATCGTAAACGTGCCACTCACCAGGCCGCCTTCGCCGTCTGTCACTGCAAAACGGAATTCGTCGGTGCTGGTATTAAAACCAAAATCGAAAAAGCGGATAGCGCCGTTGTCGAGTTGAGCCTGTGTGAACTGGTCGCCTGGTTTTAAAGCAGCGGATCCGTTGTTTTCCAGAATGCCAAATTCCGGAACTGTAATCAGCGTGTAGGTTAATTGTGCCGCCGTGTTATTGGCATCCTCCGCTTTGAGCAGGCTGGTCGTGATGGCAGCATTGGTACCTGATGTCAATTGCAACGTATTGTTATTGACAATAAACGGGCCGGTGAGCGAAACGCCGGAGCACAGTTCCAATTGAAAACCAGTCAATTGTCCGCCGGAGCTGGGATTATTGTCTTTAACCTGCAAAATCCATTCTCCCGCCGCATTCTGGCCATTAAAAGCGCTGAGGTTTTCGGTAGGTTTGGAAAAAGCGCCATTTTGCGGCGGCGGGCAGGTAAAGGCAGCATTGGCGCCATCATCGAATGCAATATTGAAACCGCCTGCGTAAGAGCTGCACCTGTTTTTGAACAACAATACGTTGCCGCCGGTCGGTCTGACCAGGCGCACTTCGAGGTCGCCGAAAAAGTCGTGGCTGCCCTGTACCCTTTTCACATTTACATCGCTGACAGGTCCGCCGGAAGGAATCGTGATTTTAGATTCGATCGTAGGCGTTCCGTTGGAAGAGATGTTTTTTGGTAAATCAGTCGCGATAAAAGTGAGGCAGGTTTGTATCTGCACCATAAAAACAAAGGGTCCCGACCAGGCGACGACGCCACACTCATTTTTAGGACGCGCGCGCCAGTAATAGGCCTGGCCTTCTATCAAGGTGCCGGGAATATCGAAACTCTCCCCTGCAACGGCATAGTCGGATGCAACCAGAGTGCCCGCTTCAAAAGAAGGGCTGGTGGCTACTTCTACTTCGTACACATTGGCATCGGGCACGCCGTTCCAACTCAATACAGGAGAAACACCCACGCCGGAAGCGCCATCAGCGGGACTTTCCAGTGCAAATGCCGAAAAGTCGTTGCCGACGGTTGTCAGTTCCAGGTCGTACGTACGGATGGCGCCCGCCTCTGCTTGAACGGTCGCCGTGAATGTAGTCTCCGGCTGACCTGGTGCAAATTCGATGGTCAGTGTGCTGTTGTTACCCGGCAATACCGGATTTGGGCTGAAAGTACCGGTAGCGCCCGCAGGCAGGCCGCTGATTGAAAGTGTGATCGGGGTGTTGAAGCCCAGCGCGGAGGAGGTGCTGATCTCCGTCGTGTATCCATTCGGCAGGCAGGCCTTGTCTTTCAGACCGCCGCACACCGTAAAACCTGCTGTTTGAGGCTGCTGGATTTGAAAATTCGCATTGGAAATATCAAAAAAGATATGATCGTCTGCCTGCACCCGGATGCGGGCAGCGTTGGTCACATTGTTCGGAACCACAATACAATAACTGCCGGTATTGGGCACACCTGAAGCCAGCAGGATGGGGTAAGTGAGTCCGCCGTTGGTACTCAGGTGGATATTCACGGATTGGCAGTTGATCAGCGAGCCATCGGTGTTGGCCACATCCCAGGAAACAATCTGGTTTTCACCCACATTCCAGGTAAGCAGTTCATTCGGATAGGTCACCAAAAACGGCCCGGCCGTGGTGGTCGACTGCATTTTTACTTCTGTCCAATCCACTCCGCCGCCACCGGTATGGTTATCGCGCACTGTCATGCGGAAAGTAAGCAAGCGGTTGTAGGTCGGTAATACTTCCGAGACGGAAGGATTGTTGCTAGCCACCGTTTGAATACGGGGAAAGGTTCTTTCAGGTATCGAAACAGGGGAAAAGGAGCGAAAAGACGGAGCAGAGCCAGTCGGCATACCCAACTGCACAGAGGGACCTAAATCGTATTGTTCCCAACAGTAACTTAATACATCTCCATCGGGATCGCTACCGCTGCCGGACAGGACAAAAGGTGTGCTGATGGGCAAATAAAGACCTAAAGATGGAATATCCGTCGCTGCAACAGGCGTATTGTTATTGGTGGAAAGGGTTTCGCCGCAGAGGTTGCCGTCTCCCGTTGCCACAAAATTGCGAACCTGTACAATGTTCCCAACATGAAAATAGGGATCACTGTCACCCTGAATATTATTGCCGCCTCCGCAAGATCCGGCGTACGACATAATGGTGGTACCACTGCCAGGTTCAAATGCATTCTCTTCTGCTATTTGTATTTCAGCGCCCGGACAATTGTTCCAACTGTGCCCACCCGACAATTGGTGACACATTTCATGTGCGGCTACTAAAAAGAAATATTCCGCATTAGGAGAGGCTGCCGAAGATGCGCCGCGCCCCTTTGTTAACAGCTGGCACACGCGACCACTCACCACACCCACCTGAGCGCCGGTAGAGTATTGTGAAAATACGTGCCCTACATCATAATTGTTGATTCCAATAATCGGATTTATCGCTCCCGGGTTTTGATCCATCCAGTCTCCAACTGTTTCCCCGGTATACGGATCAGTAGCCGGATCCAAAAAGATGATGGCATCGTTGTTGGCAATCAACTGGTAGCGCACGTCGAAATCGCGCTCCAGAATAGCATTGATAAAATTCATGGCTACGGTGAGCGCCGAAAGCACTAGAGGTTTGGTGCCTCCGTGAAAAACCGAGTATTCACCTTTCGCGGCAATGGCAGCCCTGTACACTTTCAGTTGTACAGGTTCTGCTCCACGTTCGGCAACTGCCTGTTGTCCCGAATGGGAATTTTCATTTTGTAAAAACGATTCAAAATCATCCGTTCCACAAATAAATTCAGCCTCCGCAGCAGCTCGTGGCAAGTCGGAAATTTTATAAGCCATGTACACCGTTTGCTGGCCTTCCGCATAAGGGCGCAGCGACTGAATGCCCAACTGATCGCCGAAAATAAAAGCATGAAAACCATTATATCCTACGCCGAGCCGAACGAATACACCGGAATCATCCGTTGCAGTACCGGAATAGGTATGGATAGCCGGAAATTTGGCTGCCAGTTCGGGCGCCATCACCGGCGATTCTACCACTTTAAAGGTACGCATCGAGCCGTCGGCCATGGGCAGATCGAGCAACAAGGCGCGCTCCCGGGCCGCTGGTGTGAATTCCATCGGGGCCGTTTTGAGCGCCGTTTCCATGGCGTTGTAGTCTAGCTGGAATGCTGCAAGCGCAGAGGGTTGCAAGCTACGCTGGGCGTTTGCAGGCAGCACAATCGCTTCCTGCGCCACAGGCGACCAGAAATTAGGCGTTGAAATTTGGGCTGCAAGGCTTGAAAAAAGCCCCAAAACCAGTGTAAGTGAATAGATCAGGCGCATGTTATACTTTAAGTTGAGTAGTTGAGAATGTTGATGGTTGACTTAAGTCAGGTGTTTTTGAAAAAA
>JALHMA010000241.1 GCA_022844265.1 Saprospiraceae bacterium
TTTTAACCCCAGAACACTCATTTTGGGTTAAAACCCATCTGTGTTTGTCTCGTTCATTTCCCCCGGCTAAAGCGCGGGGGTTAGTCAAATCGTGAACTTGTTTTTTAAGCGTTACTAAGGACACAAAGCGTAGAGTTGACCACGTTTTTTAAGTCATTTATGATGATTTATCCCAAGTTTAAAAAAAATACCAAGCGTGATGAGTCAATTCTTAGTGTCCTTTGTGAAAACCACTTTGTGTCCGTTGTGGTAAATACCATTTGCCAAATATGACAGGATTTGACAATGCTCACAACAGAAAAGAACCGATTTAAACTGATCTTGCACCAAATCTGTTTTAATTTGTAAAAACCCGTTGTTACAAGTTTCCCTCCATGAAAAAACTACTTTCCCTGCTGCCTTTATTTTTGCTTTTACATGCTTTATCCGCTCAAACCGGCGATATGGAAGCCATTATCCAACAGGAAAAAGCCGCTTATTTCCGCCGTCAAATTATGGAGCGCAACGAACAGAACGGCGCCGTGAACCGCAGCGACCAGCGCTACAGCCGTTATCACTGGCAGGTCGATCCGGCGCAGCAATACATCCGGGGGGAAGTGATGACGGTGTTTGAGCTGTTGGAAAGTGTCGGCAGCCTGGACTTCGATTTTTCTGCGGCTCTGACGATGGATAGCATCCGGTACCACGGGCAGTCGCTGAATTTTTCACAAACCGGCGATATACTGACCGTTATTTTCCCGTCAATGCTGCCGGCTTTTTTACCGGACTCGCTCACGTTTTACTACCAGGGCGCGCCTGTTTCCGAAGGTTTCGGTTCGTTTGCGACCGAGGTGCATGGCGCCGACAGTATCCCGGTACTCTGGACGCTTTCCGAGCCTTACGGCGCCAAGGACTGGTTTCCGTGTAAAATATCGCTCGACGACAAACTCGATTCAGTAGATATTTTTATCACGACGCCTGCGGCCTACCGCGCGGCCGGCAATGGATTGCTGGTGTCGGAAACCACACAGAATGGGCAAAAAACGGCACACTGGAAGCACCGGTATCCCATCACGACGTACCTGATTTGTATGGCCGTGACAAATTACGTGACGTTTGAAAACCTGGTACCGGCAGGCGACGATACCATCCGGGTGCTGAATTATGTCTACCCGGAAAGTGTGGACGACGCTACCTGGGGCACTTCGTTTATTGTTTCCCAAATGCAGTTGTTCAATGACTTGTTCGGAGTGTACCCTTTCAAGGATGAAAAATACGGGCATGCCCAGTTTAACTGGGGCGGCGGTATGGAACACCAGACCATGACTTTTGTGGGCAATTTCGGGTATGAACTGCTGGCGCACGAACTCGCGCACCACTGGTTTGGCGATAAAGTAACCTGTGGTTCCTGGGAAGATATCTGGCTCAATGAAGGTTTTGCCACCTACCTGAGCGGGCTGTGTTACGAATTTCTGGCGCCGCAGTACTGGCAGAATTTTAAACAGCAACGCATCGACAACATTACCAGCGAACCCGGTGGCTCGCTACGCGTAGACGATACCACCAGTGTAAGCCGGATTTTCAGCGGTCGCCTGACGTATGCCAAAGGCGCGATGGTGCTGCATTCCCTGCGCTGGGTGTGCGGCGACAGCGCTTTTTTCGCCGGCGTGCGCAACTACCTGAACGCGCCGGGCATCGCATTCGGCTATGCCCGCACCGACGACTTGCGTTTTTATCTCGAACAATCCTCCGGGAAAGACCTGGCCGGTTTTTTTGAAGACTGGGTTATCGGGGAAGGTTATCCTTCCTATCAGTTGAGCTGGGCGCAGGATGCCGGGAATCACCTTTCGGTCGCCCTGAGTCAGCAGCAGTCGCATCCCTCCGTGTCATTTTTTGAACTGCCTGTGCCCGTTCGTTTTTCAAACGGCCAGCAGGATACCACGCTGGTATTGCAGCACCTGGTGAACGGCCAGACCTTTGATTTTGACCTCGATTTTGCGGCAACGGAGGTCGCAATTGACCCGGAACTGTGGTTGATTTCCAAAAACAACAGCGTGCAACAAGTGAGTGGTATCAACGAAACGGCTTCGCCGGGTGTGCGGTTTGTTTTGACGCCCAATCCCGCCCGCGAATACTTTGACGTGGCGCTACAACTTCTTCAGGCAGAACAAATGCAATTGTCGTTATTCGATCAGTCGGGCAAATTGTTGCAGGAAAAAAGTTTGTCCCTGGTGGCGGGAAACCAGTCGTTTCGTTTTGAAGTCGGGACTTATCCGGCAGGAACGTACACCCTTACGCTGAAAACGGGCAAAGGGCAGGTATCGAGCCGGGTGGTATTGTTGAAAGGTTGAGGAGTTGAGGTAGTTAAAACAAAACGGACAATTAGGCGTTCCAATTACATCTGGAGAAAAGCAGGCCTTGATCGCCTTTTTACAAATGCTTACTGATGAAGATTTTATCAAAGACATACGATTTCAGCAATGAAATTTTTCCATATAAAAAGTGCCACCCTGTAGCGGGCGTGGCACTTTTTTTTGACCTTTGCAGCACATAATTGTCTCCTTTCAAAGCGATCCAATTTCAAACTTTCTATGAGCAGATTAAAGTACCAGCGCATCATGCTGAAACTATCGGGCGAGAGCCTGATGGGCCAGCAAAGATTTGGCATTACAGCAGATATGCTGCAACATTATGCCCGGCAAATCAAAGAGTTGCGCGAGATGGGCGCTGAAATTGCCATTGTAATCGGCGGCGGAAATATTTTTCGCGGCCTGCAGTCGGAAAGTTCCGGTATCGATGGCGTAACCGGCGACTACATGGGCATGCTGGCAACTGTCATCAACGGCCTGGCCCTGCAAAGCGCCCTGGAAGGCATAGGGGTGCAAACCCGCCTGATGACGGCCCTCAAAATGGAAAATGTGGCCGAACCGTACATCCGCCGCCGCGCCATCCGACACCTGGAAAAAGGCCGTGTCGTGATTTGTGCGGCAGGTACGGGCAATCCCTTCTTCACTACGGACAGCGCCGCCGCTTTACGCGCCAATGAAATCAAGGCCGATGTGATCCTGAAAGGCACCCGTGTGGACGGAATTTACTCCGCCGACCCGGAAAAAGACCCGATGGCAGTCAAATTTGACAAACTGACTTTTGCCCGGGTCATCAGCCTGGGCCTCGAAGTGATGGATATGACGGCCTTTACCCTGTGTTCGGAAAACAACATGCCGATCATTGTTTTCGACATCAACCAGCCCGACAACCTGCGCGGCATCGTGCTGGGGGAAAAAGTTGGGACGCTGGTGGAAGGGTAGGAAGTTATGAGTTATGAGTTATGAGTTATGAGTTATGAGTTATTGCGGCTCTTGTTCGGCATAGCGAATAAGTCGAAGCATATTTCCCCATTCCGGCCTGAAACTCCAATCACTCATAACTCATGACTTATAACTCATAACTTAAAAAAAGATGCTGAACATCATTTCCTATAACGTCAACGGGATCCGTTCGGCGATTTCCAAAGGTTTCTGGGAATGGCTGGGCGAGGAACAGCCCGATATTATTTGTATCCAGGAAACAAAAGCGCTGCCTACGGATGTGCCGGTACTCGAACTGGAAGCGCTGGGCTACCGGCATTGCTGGTATTCCGCCGAAAAAAAGGGATATAGCGGGGTGGCTACTTTTTCAAAAATTGCACCCGACGCCGTTATCACCGGTTGCGGTATTGCCGATTACGACCGGGAAGGCCGCGTGCTGCGCACCGATTTCGGCGACTGGACTTTGCTGAACTGCTATTTTCCTTCCGGCACCACCGGCGATATTCGGCAGGGTTTTAAAATGAAATTTCTCGATGATTTTACAGCCTACGTGGAAGATTTGAAAAAGGAACGCCCGCAGTTGATTATCGTGGGCGACTACAATATTGCCCACCGGGAAATCGACATCCACGACCCGAAGGGCAATAAAAACAGCAGCGGCTTCCTGCCCGATGAACGCGCCTGGCTGACCCGCTGGTTTGAAAGTGGCTTCAAGGATGCTTTCCGCCATTGCCATCCCGATACAGTGGAATACAGCTGGTGGAGCTTCCGGGCCGGATCGAGGGGGAATAACAAAGGCTGGCGCATTGATTATCAGTCTGTTTCAGATAATTTATCGGACAAAATAATCAGTGCCGGCCAACTGATGCAGGTGGTGCATTCCGATCATTGTCCGGTGAAAATGGTGATCGATCTGTAAAAAGTTATTAGTTATCAGTTATTAGTTATTCGTGGTTTTTCAGGCTGGAAAGGGAGATAAATGCTACTTAACTGCTCCTTCTTGCCTGAAAAACCACTGATAACTGATAACTGATAACTGATAACCACCCTGTGGGTGTCGTTTATATCATTTTATCTACCTTTGCGCGGTTACTCCAATCCGTTTTAGTCTCACAGCCCTGCCATTCTCATCCGGCATGAAAGTTACTGCCGCTCAATTAGCGCAACTCCTGAACGGCTCGCTCGATGGCGACCCGAATGCAACTGTTTATCGTCCCGCCCGTATTGAAGAGGCTGTCGAAGGGGATTTTGCTTTTCTCGACAACGTCAAATATGAGTCGTATGCGTATGCCACCAAGGCATCCATACTCCTGGTACACAGATCGTTTCAACCCTCTCAACCTGTTCGATGCACCCTGATCCGGGTGGATGACGTGCGCAGCAGTTTAGCCCTGCTCCTGCAAAAATTTGACGGCGCCAACAACGGCAGCAGCAACGGAACTTCCGTTTCGGGGGAAGCTGCTATACATCAGTTGGCAAAAATCGGCCTGAATACCAGCGTGGGCGCCTTTGTAGTCATCGAAGAAGGCGCCGTAATCGGCAACAACTGTGTCATTTATCCGCAGGTTTATATCGGCCGCAATGCCCGCATCGGCGACAATTGTCGCATCTACCCTGGGGTGCGCATTCATTTTGACTGTGTCGTGGGCGATAACTGCGTATTACATGCCAATGCCGTGATCGGAGCCGATGGTTTTGGTTTTGCACAACAGGAAGATAAAACCTGGAAAAAAATACCACAGGTCGGCAATGTTGTGCTGGAAAACAATGTGGAAGTCGGCGCCTGCACCTGTATCGACCGGGCTGCGCTGGGCAGCACGATCATCCGGCAAGGCGCTAAACTGGACAACCTGATCCATGTAGCCCACAATGTGGAAGTGGGCAAAAATACTGCATTGGCCGCGCAGGTCGGCGTAGCGGGCAGCACACACCTCGGCGATAATGTGCAGGTGGGCGGACAAGTGGGTTTTGCCGGACATATCAGCATAGCCGACGGTACACGTATCCAGGCGCAGAGCGGACTTGCTTCCAGTATTTCCGAGCCCAATACCGCTTTGTTTGGCAGTCCGGCCATCGGATACAAGGATTTTATCAGGGCGCATATTGTTTTTAAACAACTGCCCGAACTGCAACGAAAGTTGATCCAACTGGAGAAAAAACTGAAAGAAATAGAGGAACAAAATTCTTCAACGGTTCAGCCGCCGGAGGGGTAGGGGTTATCTGTTATCCGTTATCGGTTATCAGTTATCTGGTTTCAGGCTGGAAATGGATAAGGAATGCAGACGCCATTTCCCTATGCCGAAACAGACAACTGATAACCGATAACTACTAGGGAACAGAAACCTGCCCTTCACAACCCATTCCAGCCTGAAACCCGATAACAGATAACAGATAACTGATAACCAATAACGACTAGGGAACAGAAACCTGCCCTTCACAACCCATTCCAGCCTGAAACCCGATAACTGATAACTGATAACCAATAACTAAACATGCGTACGGACGTAAATACCCTTGGCGAATTCGGCCTGATTGAACACCTCACGCGTGCATTTCCCCTGAACAACCCATCTTCCGTCAAAGGGGTGGGCGACGATGCGGCGGTGATCGATAACGGCCCTTTTTGTACGGTGGTCAGTACCGACATGCTGGTGGAAGGTATTCACTTCGACCTGGCTTATATGCCGCTCAAACACCTCGGATACAAAGCGGTGGTGGTGAATCTCTCCGATATTTATGCCATGAATGCTTTTCCCCGGCAGATCACGGTCTCCATAGCTATTTCCAACCGATTCTCCGTAGAAGCGCTCGACGAATTGTATGCGGGTATCCGCGCTGCCTGCGAAGCGTATGGCGTGGATTTGGTGGGCGGCGATACCACTTCTGCTCCAAAAGGCATGGTCATCAGCATCACCGCGATCGGACAGTGTGAAAAAGAACTGCTCACATATCGGAATGGCGCGCGGGTGGGCGACCTGATTTGTATCACGGGCGACCTCGGCGCGGCATACCTGGGTTTGCAGTTGCTGGAAAGAGAAAAACAAATCTGGCAGGAAAACCCGGGCATTCAGCCCGATCTGGAAGACCAGAAATATGCTATCGGACGCCAGTTGAAACCGGAGGCGCGCCGCGAGATGATTGAAACTTTTCGGAAAGTTGGCCTGAAACCCACGTCGATGATCGATATTTCTGACGGCCTGGCCTCCGAAATTTTCCATATCTGCAAACAAAGCAGGGTAGGGGCGCTCGTGGAAGAAAGCGGTATACCGATGCATCCGGAAGCGGAACTGCTGGCGCTGAAATTCAAACTAGACCCGGCTACCTGCGCCCTGAATGGCGGCGAGGATTACGAATTGCTGTTCACCATCGATCCGGCTGATGTGGAAAAAGTGAAGTACCTGCCGGAGATTTATATTGCCGGTGAAATCCTGGATGCCAAAGATGGCATCAAACTGAATACAAAAGGCGGCAACCTGCACGATTTGAAAGCGCAGGGATGGGTGCATTTTTAGCAATTTTACTACATAGAAAAATGTTTTTTTACCACATAGGCACATAGATTTCACACATAGAACACATAGCGTAGAGTACTCTAAAAACTATATGTTCTATGTGTGAAATCTATGTGCCTATGTGGTAAATATCCACTTGAAGCAATGGCAAAAAAAATACAAAAAAGACCCGTTTCTCCGATCAAACCTGCCAGACAACCCGCTGCCGCTCCACCGACCGACTGGAGTCGCCTGGCGGTGTGGGTACCTGTTTTACTGGCCTTTCTCATGTTTGCTTCCGGCCTGAACAACGGCATGACGGGTATAGACGACCACACAGCCACAACGGATAATCCGGTGGTGACCAACTTCTCGTTGGCTTCGGTTTTTAACCATTTCAACCTCGGCATGTACGCCCCGCTTACCTGGATCGGTTATGCGCTGGCATACGCCATCGGCAAAGAAAATGCCCTGATGTACCACCTGCTGAGCATGCTGGTGCATGTGTTCAACACCTGGTTGGTGTACCGCCTGCTGGTAAAACTCGAGATTCGCCAAAATCTGGTGCTGCCCATTTCTATCCTTTTTGCCATTCACCCGATACAGGTGGAGTCGGTCGCCTGGATAGCAGGTTTCAGCACGCCTCTGTACTCCATGTTTTGCCTGCTGTCGTTTTTGTTCTATTTAGACTACGCTGCCGACAAACCGGGGCGCTACCGCTTTTATGCGTTGGCATTGGGCATGTTTGTGCTGGGTTGTTTGGCAAAAAGTACGGCGGTTACCGTGCCGCTGACCCTGCTTATCCTGGATTGGTGGCGCAAACCGGCTCGTTTGACCCGTTTGCAGCAATGGGCAGGCTACGCGCCTTTTTTCCTGATCGCGCTGGGTTTCGGTTTGCTGACGATCTATTCCCGCGAATCGGCGGTGATCCAGAACGGAACTGTGACGGACGCGTACACCGCTTTTGAACGGGTGCTGCTGGTTTGTTACGCGCCGCTGTTTTACCTGTATAAAATGATATTGCCGCTGCAACTCAACATTTATTACTCCTTTGATAAGGTGGACGGACAGTTGCCCTGGCAGTATTTCGCGTCGCCGCTGGTGGTAGCGGGTATGGCCTGGGCGGCCTGGCGTTATCGCCGGGAAGCGCCGTACCTCGCCATCGGACTGTTGTTTTTCCTCAGCAATATCGTGGTAGCGCTGCCGTTTGCCACTTTGGGCACATTCGAGTTGTGCGCCGACCACTACAATTACCTGGCCTGTATCGGCATCTTTTTTATCCTGGCGGAAGGTTGGCAGGCTTTACAGCAGCGTTTTCCCGATATGTCCGGAGCGCTGCGTCTTGCGGGGCAAATCTGGCTGCTCGCTATGGTGGTTTTGTGTTTTCGGCAAATCCGCGTTTGGAAAGACACCATTTCCGTTGTTTCCAATGCCATCGACAACGGCTATTACTTCAATGGTATCGTGTTCATGGGGCGCGGGGTTGCTTATGGCGATTTAGGCCGCCAACCGGAAGCCATCGAGGATTTTTCAAGGGCTATCGAAGTGAATCCGACCATGCGCGATGCATACAAATTCCGGGGCAGCCTGTACGCGCAGGCCGGACAGATGGATCTCGCCCTGGCCGATCTGAACAAATACGTCACGATGGACAGCGCCGATGTGGTGACCTGGAACAATATCGCCATGATTTACATGCGCAAACAACAATTGCCGCAGGCAATCGAAGCTTTTACCAAAACCATTCAACTCAAACCGGATGCCGTTGTTTCTTATCAAAATCGCGCCAGGGTATACGAAATGATGGGTAATATCGAGATGATGCAGGCTGATTTGAGGAAGGCGCAGGAGGTGGCAGGGAGGAAGTGAGAGGGTGAGAGAAGTGAGAGGGTGAGAGGCATCCCGCTTGGCCACTCTATGGTTTTTAGATTTGGGTTTCCAGGCCTGTAATTGATAGAACATCTCCTTTGGCATTTTGCAATATTTTCATCCTGGGCATTTTAGTCCAGTAAT
>JALHMA010000242.1 GCA_022844265.1 Saprospiraceae bacterium
AGCCCCCGGTAGGCATCGGGGATCGGTGTCACATGCGTGTGCGGTGGCGCCCCCTTGCCGCCTGGGCCTGAAAATTTGTACGAACTGATGTCCACACAGCCCTGCGTGTTGCCATGGTAGCCGGCTTCCACCACGATCATGTCATTTTGTTGGGTATAATTTTTAGCCAGGCGCATCGCCAGTTCATTGGCCTCACTGCCGCTGTTCACGAAAAAAGCCACGCTGAGGGCAGGGGGAAATGTCGCCAGCAGTTCCTCGCTAAAGCGAATAATATTCTCGTGCAGATAGCGGGTATTGGTGTTCAGCACCGCCATCTGCCGCTGCCCCGCCCGCACCACGCGGGGGTGTTCGTGCCCGACGTGTGCCACATTGTTCACCGTATCCAAATAGCGCCGCCCGGTGTCATCAAAGAGATATTGCCGCCAGCCCCGCTGCATATTGAGCGGTTTTTGGTACGAAACGCTGAGATTTCTGCCCAGATGCCGCTGCCGGAATTCCAAAATAGCCGGGGCGGCGAGTCGGGCAGCGGGCGGCGGCGAAGGCTCGCCCATGAGCAGCAGCCAGGGATCGGGGCAAATGCTTTTCCAAACCGCTCGCCAGCGGGGGAACGCCACGCCGGGGAAATCGCCCGACCAGCCCAGCGAGTCGAGCATGACTTGAAAATGCAGGTGCGGCGACCAGTTGCCGTTTTCGGGCATGGGGCCGATCTGGCAAAATGCTTCACCCGCCCGGATGAGTTGCCCCACTTTGACGGCTTCCAGCGAGCTGCGGGTGAGGTGCCCGTAAAGGGTATAAAAAGTGAGCGAACCGGAAACGGTGTGCTCCAAAATAATGGCCGGTCCGTAGTCCCGGTCGTTGGCATTGTCCTGAAAACTGTGTATCCTCCCGTCGAGCGGTGCAGCGACTGGTGTACCAGGCGGCAAAAACACATCCAGGCCAATGTGTACGGTACGCCACTCTGGGCCGTCGTTGCCTTGCACAGCATAGGCATCGGTCGTATAAAAGGGGCGCACTTCGTCGTAGCGACCAATTCCGGTGGCTGCGCCGTGCGTCTCGGCGATGTATCGGTGCAGTTTTTGAGCGTCTTCAATGTCCGCATAATTGCCGAGGTCAGGGCTGCCCACGCTGAGGTCGAGCCAGACCGCTTCGTGCATGTTGGCCGACACGATGGGGCGTATTTGATCCCGATTGACAATCGCCCAGGCTTCAAAAGCAGGTTTTGCCGGGCAAGGCTCCCACCCGCAGGCATGGCGAACGGTGGCATGAACGAGTGCAGCGGGGATGCTGTGGAGTTTTTTGAGCAAGTCCCAGGCAGGGCGGTCGCTGATTTGAAGGTACTCGTTTTCGGGGTTTTCCGCCAGATTCATCGCCGAGCAGATGACGCTGATGAGCAGCCTTGCCCCGATGAGCGGAAACAAGGCTGCTGCTTCCGCTTCGCTGAGCGGAAACTGGCTGTGGTAGCCTTTTGTCAGATGAAAAACAGCAGCCAGCGGGTCGGGCTTGTGCATGGCGCCGTAGGCACAGGCGATAGCCAACTCATTGATGGTATGGGTAAAAACGGCGTCTCCAAAGTCAATTACTCCCGGCACAACGGGATCCTCCTTGTCAAAACTAACGAGGATGTTGTAGTCATTGGCATCGTTGTAACAAACGCTCTGGCGGAGGCCAGGCGGTAGCGAGGCAGCCGTTTTTTCAAAAGTTTCCAAAAAATGGCGGGCCAGCGATTGTTTTTCTTCATCGCCGATTTTGCTCAAATGCTCGCCCGTCCAGGCTGCTTGTGAGACATCCCATTTGAGGAACCTGTGCGCCGCCGGGTGGTCGAAGCCTTCCAGTGCACGGCTGAGTTTGCCGCACATTTCGCCCACTTTTTCCAAAAGAGCGGGCGTGTGCGGGTTCACCTCGGCGAAACAGCGGCCCTCCACCCAGGTAAGCAGGCGCATCAGGCGCCGGCTGCCGTCCGGGGCAGTTACGGCGGTGATGCGTTCGCCTTTGATGGAATGCACAACCTGCGGGATTTCCAGCCCCAAACCCGCTCCGGAAAGCCGCTCCATCAGGGCGTTTTGAAATTCGAGGCCGGCCAGGCTGGTGTCAGCGTTCGCAATTTTGAGGTTGTACTTTTTGCCTTCTGGCGTTTCAACCAAAAAGTTGAGGTCAATTTCGCCGGGAAGGGCTTTTGCCGTGGCTGCGAGGTGAAAATATTCGCCGGCCAAGCGCTGGATTTGCTCGGTTGTAAAAGTCATGGGTAGTATGTGAGATATCAGCCAATCTGATGGTTGCCAACAAGATCAGGCGAATGACAGAACAGGCAAAAGTGAGGAAGATATCTTGTTTGCACAAATGTTGAGAAGACTTGCCCGCCCTCCTTCCCCAAACGCTACCTCTACTGCCCCACCCCACACAAGCGTTCGCGCATGGCTGATCTATGCGATATTTTATCCGCATCAACTGCGCCGAAAAATGGTAGTGTACGTACATTGGGCCTGGAAAAATATGGAAACATGGCGACAGGCAATTGAAAATCAATTTGATCAATAAATACCAATCGCTGTCACTCAAGAAAGCGGACGAGGAAAATCAGAATAATAAAATAGCTGAACTCAATCTCATGAATTGGCACTTGCAAACCCCCGAAACGTCACTTGAAACGCTTCAAACGGGATCCAAAACTGGTCTGTCACAAACCGAAGCGGAAAACCGCCTCCTGCAATACGGGCGCAATGAACTTGTCGAAAAAGGTGGACGCACACCGTTCAATATCCTTTGGGAGCAGCTCACCGCGACGATGGTACTCATCCTTATTGTGGCGGCGGTCATGGCGGGTTTGCTTGGCGACATGAAGAACACCATCGCCATCTCTGCCATTGTTATTCTGTATGCCATACTTGGTTTCATACAGGAATATCGCGCAGAACAGGCAATTGCCGCGCTCAAGAAACTAGCCGTACCGATCGTGCGGGTATTACGCGATGGCGTGCTTAAAGAGATATCTGCCCGCAACCTGGTGCCTGGTGACATCATTCAGATTGAAACGGGGAATGTGTTGCCTGCCGATCTTCGTTTGCTCGAAGCGGTCAATCTCCGCGTTCAAGAAGCCGCGCTCACAGGTGAATCGGAACCTGTTGAAAAGCAGACTGCCCCACTCTCCCTTGACGGCCTCCCCTTGGGTGACCGCCGCAACATGGGGTACATGGGTACCATCATAACACAAGGGCGCGGCATGGCGCTGGTCGTTGCCACGGGTATGCAGACCGAACTTGGCAAGATCGCCGAACTCATCCAACAAAGCGGTAGTGAACAAACACCCCTACAAAAACGCCTCGACCAATTGGGCAAAAACCTCGCCATAATCGGTGTTGTCATTGCAACGCTCATCGCGGTGCTGGGTATTCTGCGCGGTGATGAACTCCGTCATATGCTGCTGACAGCGGTCAGTGTGGCGGTAGCGATCGTCCCGGAGGGCCTACCCGCTGTCGTGACGATCACGCTGGCTCTTGGCGCTCAACGCATGCTTGCCAAGAATGCCCTCATCCGCAAACTACCGGCTGTGGAAACACTCGGCTCGGTCACTGTGATCTGCTCCGATAAAACAGGTACTTTGACGGAGAACAGAATGACCGTCGTAGTATTGGATGTTGCCAACCATCAACTGGACTTATCCGCTGAGATGAACCGTGACGGTTCGGTTCATGCGGCCCGCAATCCGGGCATTCCTGCCCAATCAACGCTTTCACTGACAGCAATCGGTGGCGCGTTGTGCAACGATGCCCGTCTAGTGGACGAAGTGAATGAGCACTATCATACCCTGGGCGACCCGACCGAAGGCGCGTTGGTTGCTGCCGCAGCGAAAATGGGATATTGGAAATCGTCACTCGATCTCTCATTCCCGCGTACAGCAGAATTTCCGTTTGACTCAGAACGCAAACGCATGACGACTGTCCATCATTTGCAGGAACATGACGAGTCCATCCTTGCAGAATTGTATGAGGAGAACCGCCCTTACATCGCTTTCACCAAGGGGAGCGTGGACGGATTGCTCGACCTCTCGAGCCAGGTTTGGGTGCATGGAAAGGCGGAGATACTTGATGAAGGCTGGAAGTCCAGGATTGAAGCAGCGAATGAGCGGCTCGCAAAGAAGGGAATGCGGGTTCTCGGGGTCGCATTCCGATTGTTGAACCATATCCCTGAAACCCTCCAAACGGATTTGGAACAGCAGTTAACGTTCGTCGGCTTGTTTGGCATAATCGACCCGCCGCGTGAAGAGGTGAAGGACGCTATTGCGATCACCAAGGCGGCCGGCATCCGTACCGTGATGATCACTGGCGACCACCCGTTGACGGCGCTAGAGATCGCACGGCAGTTGGGCATTGCTGATACCGGTAGCGTGCTGACCGGCGCGGAAATGGAAAAAATGAGTTTCGATGAATTGAAGCTCGTGGTGGATGAGATACGTGTGTTCGCACGTGTGTCGCCTGAACATAAGTTAAAGATCGTACAGGTATTGCAGGAAAAGGGGCATATTGTTTCGATGACGGGCGACGGCGTGAACGATGCGCCGGCACTGCGCCGCGCAGATATCGGTGTGGCAATGGGCATTACAGGTACGGATGTTTCGAAGGAAGCCGCAGATATGGTTCTGCTCAGCGATAACTTCACGACAATTGTTTCGGCTGTGAAAGAAGGGCGGACTATTTACGACAACATTCGCAAATTCGTGCGTTTCAGTGTAGCGGGAAATATCGGCAAGGTGTTGGTAATGCTGCTGGCTCCTTTCCTGGGGAAGCCAATTCCGCTGTTGCCCTTACAGTTGCTCTGGTTGAACTTGCTGACGGATGGTTTGCTTGGACTCGGTATGGGCGTGGAAGCAGCCGAAAAGGATGTGATGAACCGTCCGCCATATTCGCCAAAGGAAGGCGTGTTCTCGCGTGGCGCAGGCGTGCAGGTGATCTGGGTTGGCATTTTGATTGGTGCGCTAGCGCTGGGACTCGGAGCGTGGTATTACTTCACAGGTCGCGAAGAGTGGCAGACGATGGTCTTCACATTCCTTGCATTCGTACAGGTGTTTCAGGCATGGGCATCGCGCTCAAGCAAAGAATCCGTTTTCTCCATGGGTATCTCATCCAATCCTTTGCTTTTCTGGATGATACTATTGGTATTTGTCCTGCAAATGGGTGTGCTCTACATCCCGCCTGTAGCCGGGTTCTTCTCGGTCAAGCCCCTTAGCGTAATCGACCTGTTGATCGCAATTGGAGCCGGGTTTATCGTGCTGGTTGTGATGGAATTGGAAAAGAAAAGGTAATGTTCAAAAATATTAAAATCCTGCCCTACTATGAAAAAGCATACTTACATCCTCCGGATTTTTACCCTGCTGCTGTTGATCCCGATGTTGGGGTATACACAGAACCAGCAAAAAACCACTGTGGCGATACCCTACGGCAACAACGCTCAAAAGGGCCACTATTTTGCCACCGGCGGCATCAAATTATACTATGAAATATATGGCAAGGGAGCGCCCTTGCTGCTGATTCACGGCAATGGCGGTTCCATCCGCGACTGGCGATACCAGATTCCCTATTTTTCAAAATACTACACAGTCATCGCTGTAGACAGCCGCTCGCAGGGAAAATCGGTGGATACGAGTGGCGTGCTTCACTATGAGCAGATGGCGGATGATTTCGCCGCCCTGCTCACGCAGTTGAAAATTGACTCGGCCTATGTGGTCGGCTGGAGCGACGGCGGCATCAACGGTTTGTTGCTGGCCATCCGGCATCCGGAAAAGGTAAAAAAAATGGCGATCACCGGCGCCAACCTGCGGCCCGATTCAACGGCGGTAATCCAGGATGGCGCTACCATGATCACGGAGGAGCTCGTCCGCTTGCGCGCACTCCAGCAAGACGCCGCTACGAAAAATACCATCAAGTTGATGCACATGATGGAAGTGGAGCCAAATATCCCACTGACCGATCTGCATAAAATCAGCTGCCCTGTTCTGGTGATGGGTGGCGACTATGATGTCATCAAACCCGCCCATACACTGGAAATCTTTCAACATATACCAAAGGCTTTTCTTTGGATATTACCCGGCTCGGGGCACGGCACGCCGCACAAGTTCAAGACGGAATTCAATCAGAAAATACGGCACTTTTTCACGCATCCATACCAAAAACCGGCATGGATCGACTGGGAACCATAACAGGCTCGGGACAAAAAAGAAAACAGCAACCGACTAATACTGGCACGTACCGCCGAACCCTGTTCGGCGTGGTTTGTTAGAAAAGAAGACCGGAACCGACTAATACCGGCAAAAAAGAAGTGCTGAAAAAGTGCTTTGTAAAGGGTTATCAATCGAATATTACGAAAAAAATAATATTGATATGAAAACATACCTTTTAAATGCGCTTTTACTGCTTTTCGGCTTGTCCCATCTGCAAAGCCAAACGTACGCCGTCACATTTCGTGTGGATATGAGCGCCGAAACGGTGGCAGCCGGCGGTGTGCACATTGCCGGTTCGTTTCAGTCGGTCGCCGGATTGGGCAGCAACTGGAACCCGGCTGCTACGCTCGTTCCGGATTTGGATGGCGATGGGATATATGAAATCACCGTTTCCCTTCCGTCGGGTACTTACGAATATAAATTTATCAACGGAAATGCCTGGGGCATGGACGAAAATCCGCCTTCCAACTGCTCCATCGGCAATAACAGCAACCGCGAAGTGACCGTTGGAAATACAGCGCTTGTGCTACCGGCACATCCGTTTAACGGTTGTATTTCGAGATTGCGCTTTGCCGTCAATATGTCGAATCAAACCGTATCGCCGGAGGGTGTGCATGTGATGGGCAATTTTCAGCAGGCCGCCGGTTTTGCACAAAACTGGGACCCGGGTTCCACGACCATGCAGGACCTGAACGGCGACGGCACTTATGAACTGGAATTGACCTTGCCCTTTGGCGATTACCAATATGTGTTTGTAAATGGAAGTACCTCGGCGAATGCGGAGAATTTATCGGGGACTTGCAGCGAACCTGGCGACAACGGTTCACCCGTCAGAGCAGTAAACTTCGTTTCCGGCACAGAGCAAGCGCCGGTTTTTTGTTTCAACACCTGCGACAACTGTTCTCCCTCGGCAGTGTACAGTTTTGACACGAAATGGTGGAACGATGCAGTGTTTTATGAGGTTTTTGTCCGCAGTTTTTTTGATCAAAGCGGCGACGGCATCGGCGATTTCCAGGGTTTGACCCAAAAACTCGACTACCTCAACGATGGAAATCCGGATACGCACGACGATCTTGGTATCACAGGCATCTGGCTGATGCCGATGATGAAATCGCCCAGTTACCACGGTTATGATGTGGCCGACTACTATGCTACGGAGCCGGATTTCGGCACTATGGAGGATTTTGAAGCATTCCTGGAGGCTGCCCATGCACGGGGCATCAAGGTGATTATTGACCTGGTGATGAACCATTCATCGAGTCAGCATCCCTGGTTTACCCAGTCGGCTGCCAATCAGAACGGATACCGCGACTGGTACGTCTGGTCGGATAACGACCCGGGCACGCCCGGCCCGCTGGGAGGGGTTGCCTGGCATCCGAGAAATGGGGATTATTATTACGGCCTTTTCTGGCAGGGCATGCCGGACCTGAACTACACGCACCCACCGGTAAAAGAAGAAATGTTCGATGTTGTGAAATTCTGGCTGGACAAAGGTGTGGATGGTTACCGGCTCGATGCCATCAAATATTTGGTCGAAGACGGCCCTTTGCTGGAAAATACGAGCCAGACTTTTGCATTGCTGGAGGAGTTCAACGATGTGTACAAAACGGAAAATCCTGAAGCGCTCACCGTCGGGGAAGTCTGGTCCAGCACCCCGTCCATCATTCCATATGTGCAGAATGACCGGCTGGATCTGTGTTTTGAATTCGGGCTTGCCGGCGCCATCCTCGAAGCAGTGAACAATGCAAATCCGCAAAGCCTCGAAAACCAGTTGGAAACGGTGCAGAATTCGTATCCCATGCTGCAATATGCCACGTTTCTGACCAATCATGACATCGATCGGGTGTTCAGTACCCTGGGCGCCAATGCAGATAAAATGAAACTGGCGGCATCTATGTACCTGACCCTGCCGGGCATCCCGTTTGTGTATTACGGGGAGGAAATTGGCATGACCGGCACAGGCGACCACCTCAACATCCGCCGCCCGATGCAATGGACCGATGGAAGTAATGCGGGGTTTTCCAATAGCGCTCCCTGGCAAAATATCGGCGGCAACTACCTGGCGAACAACGTGCTAGACATGGACCAAAATCCCGCTTCCATACTTCGCCACTACAAAAAACTGATCCGCATCCGAAACGAACAGGTAGCCTTGCGCAGGGGGCAAACCCTGCTGCTGGACCACAACAGCAACGCGGTTTTCAGTTTTGCCAGAATACACCAGGACGAAGCCGTGCTGGTCGTGACGAATACCGGTACCGCTGCCGTAAACCCCTCTCTTTCATTGTCCATTTCCGCGCTGCCGCCGGGCGACTATTTTATAACCGAGTTGTTGAGCAATCAGGCATTTGGACAAATCACGATCAATGCGCAAGGCGGTTTCTCCAATCTCCAGATTTCCGGTCAAAATTTAGGTAGCCGTAGCGCCTGGGTCTTGTTGTTATCTGCCGAAAACCCGGTTTCAGGCATTGTTGAACCAGCAACGCCGCGTACCATTCGTTTGACACCCAATCCGGCGCAAGACCGTTTTCAGATTGAACGCAGCGCAGGATTTTCCGAACATGTACACATCCGCGT
>JALHMA010000243.1 GCA_022844265.1 Saprospiraceae bacterium
CCTGCTGCTGGAAGCGAACGGCTACAAAACCAATGTTTTTGAATTTATTTCGACCGAACACACGGCCAAAAATGTGATGATTACGGCCATTACGAGTAAAAAAGAAGCGCCCAGGCAGAAGGTTTTAGACAAAATAGCGGCCCTGAAAGCCGGATTCGGGATTCGAGAGCATCATCTGGAGGGGTTGCTGGAGGGAATGATTCTGAAATGCGAATAAGTCGTAACTTTACTTCTCAAAAAATAATTCATTCTTATGTCCGCATCATCCGAACGCATCATACTGACTGTTGATAAAAACAAGAAAAAGGCGCTTCTCGCCATGCTCAAATTGTTTGACTTTGTTCAGGTTGAAACACCAGAAGATGTCTTAAAACGGTTTATACAGCGTGCGCCGAAAAATGTCCCTTTGACTGAAGTGGACATTTTGAATGAAGTGATGGAAAATCGGTATGGCAAAGCCCAATGAACCATGCGGATTATTATTGATGTCAATTTATGGGTCAGTTTTGGCATGGGTAAAAGCCTTGAACGCTTACGTATAGTACTTCCACATCCTGATGTGGAATTGTATGCCAGCATTGACCTGAACCGGGAAATAGCAGAAGTGGTTCAACGTCCACGATTAAAAAAATACCTAAAACCGGACCGCGTTAGAGAAATCTTCGAACTGCTGGCCCAGTTTGCTAATTATGTAGATTTATTAGGCACTAGTACTGCCAATTTCCAGGATGCAAAAGATAATTATTTGCTGAATTTGGCTGATGAAGTGCAAAGTGATTTCCTTGTTACCGGCGATAAACTTTTACTTGAATTGGGGCAATACCAAAATACACGTATTATTTCTTTCGCAGAGCTGCTGATCCAACTTGGATTGGAATAATTGATTGGTTTTTAGCCTCGGCAGGTCTTCCTTCCCCTCCCACTTCACCCAAGCCAACACCGCAGCAGTGTCTTTTTAGACCTTCCGTCAAGTTACAACGGAATATTGCTCTTTCACCTCACTTTTGTCGGCATCAACATCACAAATCGCCGAAAGAGCGTGGTCAACTCTACGCTCGTGTCCTTTGTGAAACCACTTCGTGTCCGTTGTGGTATAAAAAACCTCGTGTGGGTTATTGGGGTTTTCCCTTACTTTTGCGCCTCGTTTTCAGGTGGTCATAATATCAAGCAAAATCGTTTATACAAATGCCTGATTATCAACCCTGATAACGAATAACTAATAACAGATAACTACCTGGATCATGTATCGTACGCATACTTGTGGCGAATTACGCCTTTCGGACATCAATAAAGAAGTCACCTTAGCCGGCTGGGTGGCCATCGGGCGCAACCTCGGCGGTCTTACTTTCGTCGACCTGCGCGACCGCTATGGCATCACGCAGCTCGTGTTTGACATGGACGACAACGCCGAACTCTGCGAACGCGCGCGCCGACTGGGCCGCGAGTTTGTGATCCAAGCCAGTGGAACCGTGCGCGAACGCACCAGCAAAAACGCCGACCGGGATACCGGCGCTGTCGAAATTCGCGTCACCGAATTCAAGGTGCTGAACGCTGCCAAAACACCGCCATTCACCATTCAGGACGATACCGACGGCGGCGACGACCTCCGCATGAAATACCGGTACCTCGACCTGCGCCGG
This sequence comes from Saprospiraceae bacterium, assembly GCA_022844265.1. Taxonomy (GTDB): domain Bacteria; phylum Bacteroidota; class Bacteroidia; order Chitinophagales; family Saprospiraceae; genus M3007. Next base: position 1,641 of record JALHMA010000243.1, read on the forward strand.
AATGCCGTGCAGCGCAACCTGTTGTTCCGCTCCAACCTGGCGATTGAAACGCGCAAATACTTAGCCGGACAAGGATTTGTTGAGGTGGAAACGCCGAATCTGATCAAATCAACCCCGGAAGGCGCACGCGATTTCGTGGTGCCCAGTCGCATGAACAAAGGACAGTTTTACGCCCTGCCGCAGTCGCCCCAGACCTTCAAACAGATCCTGATGGTGGCCGGCTTCGACAAATATTTCCAGATTGTCAAATGTTTCCGCGACGAAGACCTGCGCGCTGACCGCCAGCCCGAATTTACCCAAATCGACTGCGAAATGTCTTTCATCCACCAGGAAGATATCCTGAATACGTTTGAAGGACTGACCAAATACCTGTTTCAGGAAGCGCTGGGCATCACGCTCGAAGATTTCCCCCGCATGACCTACGACGAAGCCATGCTGCGATACGGTTCCGACAAACCCGACCTGCGCTTCGGGATGGAATTTGTGGAACTGACCCACCTGGCCAAAGGCAAAGGTTTCCCGGTGTTCGACAGTGCCGAATCGGTGATCGCGATCTGCGCCCCAGGTTGTGCCGAATACACCCGCAAACAACTCGACGAACTGACCGAGTGGATGAAACGCCCGCAAATCGGCGCTAAAGGCCTCATTTACGTTCGCTACGAAGCCGACGGTCATGTCAAATCTTCGGTAGATAAATTTTATTCGCCGGAAGACCTCAAAATGTGGCTCGATCAGTGCGGCGCCAAACCTGGCGACATCCTGTTCCTGCTCAGCGGCGAAGACGAAAAAACGCGCAAACAACTCAGCGAACTGCGCCTGGAAATGGGCAGCCGCCTGGGCCTGCGTCGCCCGGAAGACTTCAAACCGCTTTGGGTAGTTGATTTCCCGCTGCTCGAATGGGATGAAGACGACCAGCGCTTTTTTGCCATGCACCACCCGTTCACCAGCCCCAAACCGGACGACATTGTCAAAATGGAAAGCGACGACCACAAGGTGCTGAAAGGCATCCGCGCCGACGCTTACGACTTGGTACTTAATGGTGTGGAAATCGGCGGCGGCTCTATTCGTATCCACGACCGCGACCTGCAAAGTCGCAATTTCAAACTGCTGGGCTTCTCGGCGGAAGAAGCGGAAGCACAATTCGGCTTCCTGCTCGGCGCTTTCGAATACGGCGCACCGCCGCACGGCGGCATCGCCTTCGGTTTCGACCGCCTGAACGCTGTGATGAACGGCGCCAACTCGATCCGCGACTTTATCGCTTTCCCGAAAAACAACCAGGGCCGCGATATGATGATCGACGCGCCGGATTCCATTAAACTCAAGCAATTGGAGGAATTGGGGATTAGGGTGGTGGTGACGGAGTGATCGTAAAGATTGCTTTCGATTTTGGAACACTGATTTTCGCGCTTCGCGCTCGTAGGAATAATGGCAACGCGGATTGGACGGATAACGCGGATTTTCGCGGATTTTCCCGCTTTAGAATTGACCTTCTTTTTTCTAAATGTGGACATATTTGATCCGCGTCAACTCTAAAGCGGGAAATCCGCGAAAATCCGCGTTATCCGTCCAATCCGCGTTGCCATTATTCCTACGAGCGCGAAGCGCGAAAATCCGTGTCTTATCCTTCCAATCCGTGTTCCATTTTACACTTCAGGCAAAAAAAATCAAAATCGGAGAATATAATCTCCGATTTCATATGAATTCGGAGATCATATTCTCCGAATTACAGGATTCTGTCGAACGGTATAGATCATCCTAAGATTCAGAACGTTAAAAAAAATCTAAACCCTCCCGATTGAAGTGGCGTTTGCAGGTTTTCCACGTTTTATGAAGCATGCCCGCTTTATGCCGGGTATTTGGCTCATTCAATAACATTTATAGTTAACACAAAGTGGTTTTGAACCAGATGGTTACCAATGCTTTCTCAACCATCGACATGCTCAACCGCTCAACTTTCAGTATACCATGTTCAAAAAAACACTCCTTTTGTTCGTCGCGCTGCTGAGCGTACAACTTGCACAGGCGCAATTTGGCGACGCCCTCAAAAAAGCCAAAAAAGCGGTCGGCCTGCCTGAAGGCAACCTGACCCAGGAAGAAGTCGGCAACGGCCTCAAAGAAGCCCTGAATAACGGTATCGGCGAAGCGGTCGATTTTCTGTCGGCCAAAGACGGCTATTTCAAAAGCCCGTACAAAATCCTGGTCCCGGAAGAAGCGCAGAAAGTGACGGATAAACTTAAAGCGGTGCCCGGTTTTGCCAATGTGGAAGCCGACCTGACCGAACGAATGAACCGCGCTGCCGAAGACGCCGCCACCAAAGCCAAACCTATTTTTGTTGCAGCCATCAAAAGCATGACTTTCCAGGACGCCATGAACATCCTGACCGGCAATACCGACGCTGCCACACGTTACCTCGAAAAATCGACTTACCAGCAGTTGTATAGCGAGTTCAAACCGATCATTCAGGCTTCTTTGGATAAAGTAAATGCCCGCGAATACTGGTCGAATGCTGTAACGACTTACAACAAAATACCGTTTGTAACCAAAACCAACCCGGAATTGGACGATCACGTGACCAAAACGGCGCTTAAGGGCATGTTCAGCCTTGTTGAAAAGAAAGAACAGGGCATTCGTTCGGATGTCGGCCAACGCAACAGCGAGCTCTTGCGCAAGGTGTTTGCGCGGCAGGATAAAAAATGAGTATTCGAGGAGCTGAGTATTTGAGTATCTGACTTCATATCCTCGGATGCTCATTGAGCGGCGCCCCCAAATGGTTGATGAAGGTTGATGAGGGTTTATAAAGGTTGATAGTTTCTCAAAAAAGAAAATCGTTTCTTTGTCGAGCGGCTGTATTATCAACCTTTATCAACCCTCATCAACCTTCATCAACCATTTGGGGGCGCCGCTCATTTTTTGCCAATTCTCCTCAAAAAAGATTATCTTCGCGGCCTTTTATGCGCATTTTTTCTTCTATTGGAATCTTGCGTCTCTTTTATAATTCGACCCAATCTGATTTTTACTGTGCAACGTGTACAACTCACAGCCATTGCTCATGGAGCATCATCCGGCACGCTAATCATTTTATCTGACAAAGCAACCCTCGATCAGCTCAGCACTGTGCTTTCTACGGATGAGATGGCTTTTTTACGGCAGGCCGCCGAACAGGATACCCACACTTTTTTCTTCCCGCGACCGGATGCTTCCGTCCTTGTACGGCTGCTCAAAAAAGAACACTCGCCCGCCGCAACTGCCGAAAGTGCGCGCATTGCCGGCAATGCTATCCTGCGCGAGCTGCGGCAATACAAAATTTCGTCCGTAGCCCTGCGCAACACCTGCGAAGAAGATCATGCGCTGGCATTCGCCGAAGGGCTGGCTCTGGGGAGTTACCAGTTTTTAAAATATTTCTCCCAGCCCGCTAAAAAGGAAAAAGTATTACACGACATACAAATTGAAAGCGCGTCGGAAACAAAAGTTTCCGAGATGAATGCGTTGCTGGAAGCCGTTTTCCTGGCCCGCGATCTCGTGAACGAACCATATTCTTTTCTCGATGCTCCAAAGTTAGCAGAAATGGCTGCAGAAACCGCTCAAAAATTCGGTTTCGACATTGAAATATTGGGCAAGGAAAAAATAGAAGCCCTCAAAATGGGCGGTATTTTAGCCGTCAGCAAAGGGAGCGTCGCGCCGCCGCAATTTTGTATCCTCGAATACAAACCCGAAACAGCCAAAAACGCCCAACCCGTGGTACTTATAGGTAAAGGTGTGGTGTACGACACCGGCGGACTCAGCCTCAAACCTTCGGAGGCGATGGATTACATGAAATGTGATATGGCAGGCGCTGCAGCCGTCATTGGCGCTTTTGCCGCAGTGGCGGCCAACCGGCTGCCGGTACACTTGGTCGGACTGCTCCCACTAACCGATAACGTGATCGGATCAGGCGTTTTTGCGCCGGGCGATGTGATCAGGATGCACTCCGGCACTACCGTTGAGGTGCTCAATACGGACGCGGAAGGCCGGCTGATTCTGGCGGATGCCCTGCATTATGCCAAAAAATATAACCCTGAACTGGTTTTCGATCTGGCCACCCTCACCGGCGCTGCCGTCAGGGCTTTGGGCACCCAGGCAATCTGTTACATGGGCACAGCACCCAAGGCAATCAAAACTTCGCTCGAAGACAGCGGCTGGGAAACTTACGAGCGGCTGGTCGAATTTCCACTGTGGAAAGAGTTCGATGATGAACTAAAAAGTAATATTGCCGACCTGAAAAACCTGGGCACACCCAATGCTGCCATGATTACCGCCGGAAAATTTCTGGAACATTTCACAGGGGAATATCCATGGTTGCATTTAGACATCGCCGGGCCTGCCTATCTTCGCATCGCCAACAGCTACCGGACGAAGGACGGAACGGGCGTTGGCGTACGTCTGTTATACGATTTTTTGAAAAAACAATACGTGTAGTAGCGCGTGTCCAAACACGAGGCACACCTTTGCCTAAATATTGAAAATCAATCAATTATGTGAGGCCGGCACTCGTTTTTGGGCGCTACCTCCACAGCAAAAGCATCAAAATGAACAATATTACAATAGGCATATCCTGCGGCGACATTAATGGCATCGGTCTGGAAGTGGTGCTAAAAGCCCTGGCCATTAAAAATGCGGCGCCTGCTTATACCACCATCATATACGGCAGTACCAAAGTGGTGGCTTACCATAAAAATATTATCACGCAGGAAAATATCCAGTTCCATTCTGTGCAGTCCGCCTCAGAAGCGCTGCCCGACCGGATTAACATCATCAATTGCTGGCCCGATAATGTGAATATCACCCTTGGCAAACCAACTGACCTGGGAGGGAAATGCGCTTTTCAGGCCCTCGAACGGGCTGTCAAAGACCTGCGCGCCGGCGAAATTGATGCGCTCGTCACGGCCCCGATCAATAAAAAAGCCATGCAAATGGCAGATTTCCCTTTTGTGGGGCATACCGAATACATTGCGCATGAATTCAAGGCCAAAGAATCGCTGATGCTGATGGTATCCGATACCTTGCGGGTTGGGTTGGTCACCAATCACCTCCCCATTAAGGAGGTGGCTGCCGCCATTACCAAAGAACGGGTATTGCGCAAAATTCTCATTATGGCAGAAACGCTGCGTGTCGATTTCAACGTCCTGCGCCCGACCATAGCCGTGTTGGGTCTGAATCCACACGCAGGCGATGAAGGCGCAATCGGGGAAGAAGATGATAGCATTGTGCGGGTAGCGATTGAAGAAGCTAAAGCAAAAGGAATACTGGCTTTCGGGCCTTTCCCCGCAGACGGTTTTTTCGGGTCGGGCCAATACAACAAATACGACGGCATCCTCGCCATGTACCACGACCAGGGCCTGGTGCCTTTCAAAGCGCTTTCTTTCGGTGCAGGCGTGAATTATACCGCCGGTCTGGCTTCTGTACGCACTTCACCGGATCACGGCACCGCTTACGATATTGCAGGCAAGGGAGAAGCGGATGAAAGTTCATTTATCAAGGCCCTTTTCCTGGCTGCCGACATCGTTCGGAACCGCAACGAATACCTGGATATGCACGCCAATTCCCTCGAACGCCGCAAACAAAAGACATTAATCAGTGAAACCGGAGAAGATGAGGTGGTAGAGAGCGTTTTCCCGGAGGAATGATGAAGTTATTGGTTATCAGTTATTAGTTATCAGGCTTTCAGGCCAAAATGACGACTGAATGCTCAGGCGTATTCCCTATGACGAAACAGATAACCGATAACTGATAACCAATAACTTCAATTAACGAACAACCAACGACAGAATATGAACGCGATTCTCGGTATCGATGTCGGCGCTTCCGGCATCAAAGGCGCATTAGTGGATGTAGACAATGGAAAGCTCCATGGCGAGCGTTTCCGGGTGCCTACTCCCCATCCCTCCACCCCCGATGCGATGGCTGCGGCGTTCGCTGAAATCGTGGAATTTTTCAACTACAAAGGCCCGATCGGTTGCGGCTTCCCGGCTATTGTCAAACACGGCGTAGCGCAATCTGCCGCCAATATCGACGCCGGCTGGATCGGTACCAATATTGAAGAGGTCTTTGGGAAACACAGCGGATGCCCCGTTTTTGTTACCAATGATGCGGATGCCGCCGGGGTTGCCGAGATGCGATACGGGGTGGGAAAAGGAGAAAACGGACTGGTACTGCTGATTACCATCGGAACAGGCCTGGGTTCCTGCCTGTTTTATAAAGGCATGATGGTACCGAATACGGAATTAGGTCATGTGCTCTGGAAAAATGGAAAATCTGCCGAAGCGCATGCTTCATCGGGCGCCAGAGAACGCCTGAAAATCAGCCGCAAGGATTGGGCCGACCGGTTTAGTGAATACCTGGTGCATCTGGAGCGACTTTTTTCTCCCGACCTGTTTATCCTGGGCGGCGGAGAAAGCAAGTTCTTTGAACAATACAAAACGCAACTGCATACCCAGGCCAGGGTTATTCCTGCCAAGCTCCTCAACAATGCAGGCATTATCGGCGCTGCAGCGTATGCGGCGGAGCAATAATCACCCCTCAACCATCTCAACGCAACTAAGTTAAATTGCAAACATGAGTCATCCCGAATTTATACAAGGATTCTATTGGCCAAAGTGGTCTACGGGCGGATGAAATCCGCGATCCGCGAAAATTCAGTCAACTCTAAAGCGGAAAAATCCGTATAAATCCGTTGCATTCGTGTCATCCGTGCGACTATTATTTCTACGAGGGAGGTATGAGTGTACTCTACAGCGCGATTTAACTCCATTTATTTGTAGGGTGTGGACTATTTTCCCCCTCGTAGGAATAATAGTCGCACGGATGACACGAATGCAACGGATTTATACGGATTTTTCCGCTTTAGAGTTGACTGAATTTTCGCGGATCGCGGATTTCATCCGCCCGTAGACCCGTGCATTTGTTCTTCGATTTTGCAGGGGAATAAAATTCCGGATGACTCATGTTTTACTTATATCAGTCCCCTCGACTTCAGTTCCAGGTATTTGTTGATGGTATTCAGCGTCAGATCTTCCGGTCGTGTCAACACGCCTTGAATACCGTATTGGCGGAGTTTGGTGACCATTTCCTTTTTTTCCTGCAAAAACTGGCGCGCTACGGTCTG
>JALHMA010000244.1 GCA_022844265.1 Saprospiraceae bacterium
ATGGCCGACATGATTGCAAAAACAAAACCGGAAGCCGTCGCCGCATTTGGAACCATCTACGAGCACCTGGAAGTGGTGCAAACCTGCGCGCCGCTCGGCATTCATGTCATGGTGGAGAAACCTTTGGCCGTCAGCCTGAAACACGCCAGAAAAATGAAAAAACTGGCGGATAAACACAAGATTCTCTTACTGACCAATTACGAAACGACCTGGTACGCCACGAACCATAAAACATTCGAAATGGTACATACGGACCGCGCCATAGGCGATTTGAGAAAAGTGGTGATACACGACGGGCATCAGGGACCCAAAGAAATCGGCGTGAACAAGGAATTTCTGGATTGGCTGACCGATCCCGTCCAAAACGGCGGCGGCGCTGTCACGGACTTCGGATGCTACGGCGCCAACCTGATTACCTGGCTGAGCAAAGGCGCCAAACCGACGTCTGTTTTAGCCCTCACGCAACAAATCAAACCGGAGATCTACCCGAAAGTCGACGACGAGGCCACAATCCTGCTGCAATACCCCAAAATGCAGGGCATTATCCAGGCCTCCTGGAACTGGCCGTTTAACAGAAAAGATATGGAAGTGTACGGCGTCACCGGGCAGATTTTCAGCGACAACCGCTCAGACATGCGGATACGCCTGGAAAAGGACAAAACGGAACGAAAAGAAACCCTGGAAGAACGGAAAACGCCTTTCAACGATCCCTTCGCGCTGTTTGCGGCACTGGTGCGCGGGGAGATTGCACTTCCGGCTTATGACCTTTCTTCGCTTGAAAACAACATGGTGGTGATGGAGATACTGGAGGCGGCGAAAAAGAGTGCGCGGAAGGGAAAGGCGGTGAGGCTTAGCCCCTAAACTACCGCCGCGCCACTACAAACGCCATATTCCGGCCATGTCCCTGCATAATGGCGAGATTTATCCATGACAAGGCAAACTGTTCCAGCAAAGTGACCTTATCACTCTTCCCAAAATCCATGCAGGCGCCAAAACCTGCGTCTAAAGCGAGTTGATGCGCCACCTTTTTAGCCGTATCGCTGTCGCCTGCCATGAACATATCTATACCTTGCCCATTATAAACAGGGTTGAGTATGTTTTCGAAACCGGTAGTATTGAAACATTTGACCACTTTTGCAGGTGTTTTATCTGCTAAAGCATGAAAAACGGTATCATAAGGCATCGGTTTTTGGCGCACCGTGTTGGTAGCGTCGATGATAATTTTATCCGAAACGTCACCCATTTCAGCAATGACCTCGAAAATCACCATGGGCGGCGTGGCAATTAAAACGACTTCGCATTGCTGAACAGCACTCAAAACAGTCGTAAATCTATCTTCCCCGATTGTAGTCGCGAGTTGAAGGTGTTTGTCGCTCAAGGGAAATTTTGCGCCAACTAAAACAGTATGCCCCGCATTGACCCAGCGTTGTGCCAATGCGCCGCCGACATTTCCGGCGCCAATAATTGCTATTTTCATACGATAGAAAATTTAAAATAAAATTAATGATTTTATCGCCGTATTCATCACTTATGTGGTAAACAATTAATGCGACATAAAACTTGCCGGTAGAAGTAATGCCCTTACATTTACCCTGGTATGGTAAGGCATCCTGCTCAGGCAAAAAGAAAAGGCGAGCGCAGCCAAAAACCACGCTCGCCTGAACTACTGCCGGGTCGGGTTTACGCACATCCGGTTTTTCAGCGGCTTATTCGATTACGTCGGGCAGCTTAAACCGCACGTTTTTTGCAAAATAAACCTTCCCGTTTTGATCAATCAAGGTGTAGCAAGTATGACCTCGTGTAGTAGAAAGGTAATCTAAATTACTGTGCTCTTGCACCTTGATGGGGCGCTGGGCAGTTTGTATCCATTCTTGAGCCGCTTTTTCCCGAGACGCACGAGCGGAGGCGCAAGAGGACACATAAAACATCAGTGAAATAAGTACTGAAAGCAGAATGTAACGCATAAGATACAGTATTTTTTAAGTTTCCAATAATACACTTTTCAGAAATTTTTGTTCACGATTCCTCTCACAGGCAGAAGAAGAAGTGGCGTTTGCGAAATTCAAAAAATCATCAAAAGCGGAAAGCGAATAGATGAGTAAAAAAAACAATATCCGTCGCCTCGTGGCCATCATGTTCACCGACATCGTTGGATACACTGCCTTAATGCAACAGGATGAAGCGATCGCAGCCGATGCCAGAACCCGGCACCGGGAGGTATTTGACCGCGAACACGAACTGCACAACGGAAAAATCCTGCAGTATTTTGGCGATGGCACGCTCAGCGTTTTTCAAAGTGGCGTGGAGGCGGTGGAATGTGCCGTTGCGATCCAAAACCTGTTAAATTCAGGCAAACCAATCCCACTGCGTATCGGTTTGCATCTTGGCGATATTGTTTTTGACGAAACGGATGTGTACGGCGACGGGGTCAATCTGGCTTCCCGCATCGAGGGTATGGGCATTGCCGGAGGCATCCTGCTTTCCGGAAGTTTGAACAACGAACTCAAAAACCATCCCCACATTTCAACCGCTTCCCTGGGATTTTTTGAGTTTAAAAATATCGCCAATCCCGTGGAGGTTTTTTCGGTCACGAATGCGGGCATAAACGTGCCGGCGCGTTCAGACTTAAAGGGCAAACAAAAAAAACAGACAAAATCTATTGCGGTACTGCCCTTTGTTAATATGAGTTCCAAAGAGGAGAACGAATATTTCAGCGATGGCATGACCGAAGAAATCATCAACGCCCTGTCCAAGATTAAAAACCTTAAAGTTACCTCTCGGACGTCCTCTTTCTTTTTTAAAAATAAAAACATCCCGATGCCCCAAATTGGCCGGGAACTCAATGTTTCTACTATTCTGGAGGGCAGTATTCGCCTGTCGGGCAATAAGATGCGCATAACGGCACAGTTGATCGACGTGGCGGATGATTTTCATTTTTGGTCGGAAACGTTCGACCGATCTATTGATGATATTTTTGCAGTGCAGGACGAAATCAGCCTGTTGATTGCCGAAAAATTGCGGGAGCATGTAGGACATTTTGAAATAGAAGACCACCTCGTAGACGCCCCCGACATTCCGGTGGAAACCTACAAACGCTACCTGAAAAGCCGCTATCATTTGCTCAAAATGAGTAAGCCGGATATCGATTTGGGGCTATCTCTGTTAACTGAAATCATCCGGGAGCAACCCAAATTTGCCCTGGCTTATCTGGCGGCACACCTGGGCTATGCCTTGCTCGGCACGATCGGATTGATGCCTGCCGCTGAAGCATTTGTTAAAGGTAAATCGTTCCTCGATAAAGCCATTGAACTCGATCCTGACCTGCCCGAGTGCCAACTGCAACTGGCATGGATGAGTTTTTTACAGGAATGGGATGTAGCGGGGGCTTACCGGCACCTGAACAAGTCACTGGAGATACGTCCGATAGTTGATTATTATCAGTCCATGGCATGTACGCTTGTAGCGGAGGGGAAATTTTCGGCAGCCTTACACTACATAGAAACTGCTCTCCAGATTGATCCCTTTTCCGAAATAAATTATCACCTGAAAGGATTTATTTTATATACGCAGGAGCGGTTTGAAGAGGCCATAGCATTTTTTGAAAAGAGCATTCAGTTGAACCACAATTTCTCCGTATCCACTTTATATCTGGGACAGGCTTTGTTGTGCGCGGGGCGGGCGGCGGATGGATTGGCTTTCTTTCAAAAACTTCCCGACGACGGGCCGGGAGATATCCTAAAACTGGGCGGAACAACACTTGCTTACGCCGCTTTGGGCGACACCCTTCGGGCGGAAGCCGGGATCACGGCACTGGAATCTTATCTGGAAACAGCCTTGAAAGAACGGGCAATGAACCTGCTGATTCTTTGTCAGGCCATGCTGGGCAGGCAGGAGGCCGTTTTTGAATTGATCGGGCAGGGAATTTCCTACCGGTTGCCGTTGATGGTATATCTGCCGACCGAACCTATGCTCAAACCGCTGCGTTCCATCCCTCGTTTTCAGGAATTGATGCGGCAAATCCTGGGAGAACAAACGGAGGTTGAATTTTTAAAAAGAAAGTACAAAAAAACGCTTTTTAATGAGGAAGAACTCAAAAATCACAGGCATCGGTTAGAGCAATTGATGCGGGATGAAAAACCTTTCCTTGACCCTGATCTGACGCTCCGGTCGCTGGCGCAAATGCTGGGTATTCCTGCCAACCATTTGTCCCAGTTGCTCAACGAAGGTTTTGATAAAAACTTTGCGGAGTTCGTCAACGCTTACCGCGTGGAAACCTTCCAATCAAAAGCCGCCGACCCTCGCCTGCAGCACCTGACCATTCTCGGACTTGCTTACGAAAGCGGATTCAATTCAAAAACGGTTTTTAACACCTTTTTCAAAAAAATGACAGGCAAAACGCCGAAAGAGTACTGGAAAGAAATTGTCAAATAATAGGTTCTGATTTGTAAATCCGAACGATGCGTACGCCTCCTGCCCCCAACTTTGTGGTGTCAAAAGGAAATAAGATCCATTTTTTAATCTTATAAAAAACGCAAAAAATGACATCGACAATGAAAGCAGCCGTCTATTCAACATACGGCTCTCCCGAAGTACTCCAACTCAAAGAACTGACAAAACCCAGTCCGAAGGACCATGAAATCCTGGTAAAAATCCATGCGACGGCGGTCACATCCGGGGATAGCCGGCTGCGGAAAGCCGACCCGTTTGCCGTTCGGTTTGTCTTCGGTTTGTTCAAACCCAAAAAATCCGTTTTAGGCGGCGTGTTGTCCGGCACAATCGAAGCGACAGGCAAAGATGTACGAGGCTTTAAGGTGGGCGACCACGTTTTCGGTTCCTCTTTTCCAAATTTCGGCGCCTATGCCGAATATATTTGCCTTCCCGAAAACGGAAAATTGGCCATAAAACCTGAAAATATGAGCCATGAAGAAGCCGCTGCACTGCCATTCGGCGGTATGACCGCCTTGCATTTTCTCAGAAAAGCCAATATACAGCCCGGGCAAAAAGTGCTGATTTACGGTGCCTCCGGGGCAGTGGGTACGGCGGCGGTGCAGATTGCCAAACATTTCGGGGCAATAGTGACCGGCGTTTGCAGTACAGCGAATATCGAAATGGTGAAATCCCTTGGCGCAGACAAAGTCATAGATTATACCCAAACCGATTTTGCGAAGAACGGCGAGCAGTATGATGTCATTTATGAAACGGTGAACAAGGCTCCGTTCTCGTCGTGCATAGCTGCACTAACAAACAACGGAACGCTGATTTTGGGATCTGCTATGCTCACCGGAATACTCCGGGGCGTATGGACTGCTGCGACAAGCAACAAAAAAGTGATTTTCGGTCAGGTGACCGAAACGGCAGAACTAGTCAATTTTTTACAACAGATGGCAGAAGCAGGCCAACTGAAAGCCGTTGTTGATAAAAAATATACTTTGGAACAAATCTCCGATGCGCATGCCTATGTGGACAACGGCCATAAAAAAGGAAACGTTGTCATTCGATTTTGATTCGTGACATACTGACGCTGGTGATACAGGGACTCACGCTTCCTTATTTTATCCGCAAATTTAATTTGCGCGACTACGACCATCATTTATCCGAAGAGGAAGAGTATCAAATGATCCATCTGAAATTGGCCAGGGAAAGTCTGTCGTAAATATTTGCACAGGCTGGATCTGGAGGAGGAAAAGATCAAGTATTGATAATAAGGGCTCCTTGGAAAATCAGAAAAAAGTGTAGGGGAAAATGAAAATGGAAGGAAGAATCTTTGTGTTTCTGTTGTGGGTACAACAGATTCATCCATTCATCTTTCAACAATTTAACCTTATCAAAATGAGAAAATTTGAATTGTCAACAGCCTTTGTAGTAATTCTATGCCTGGTGGTATTTTTACCATCTTGTAACAAAGAAGAGGAAAAAAGAAAGCCTGAATTAAAAGAGTTTATCCCAGTGCAATCTCAGCCAAGAGAACTCACTCCGTCACTTTTTGGAAACGATCACATTGTCCCTGCACAGGTGGCTCGCTTGTTAGCTGAAAAAATTAATATGGCCGTTCCGGAAGTCATGGTGGTGGGAACGCCTTCAAGTACGAGGGAAGTGGAAAGTTTTTCCACAATTACTGACAGCGTAGGAAATCCAGTGATGTACATCGCGAACTATGCAGACGATGGTTTTGTTGTAATTTCCGCTGACGAAAGACATGAGCCAATTTGTGCCCTGATAGAACAGGGGAAATATGAATCTTCTGAAGTACCATCTATGTTTTTGGAATGGTTTGACATCACTTTCGATAACATTTTGCTTGTCAGATCTGGGGCTGTCAGCAGTTCTTATTTTCATGATGCTGAATGGGTCAAAGTGATGAATGACATAGGCGAGGAGCAATATCTGATTATAGATGACTGTTGCCCTGAATGCCCAAATTATCCGGAGTGCTTAACTCACCCGTTAATCGGATGCGGTTCAGACGCAGACTGCGGCGGAGGCGGAGGCAACGGCGACCCATGTTGGCCGTACACTTCAACAACAGTAGGCCCCTTAATGACTACCAGGTGGAATCAAGGTTGTACGTATAATGAACAATGCCCTGATAAAAACTGTGATGATGTATGTTTCTCGAATGAGAATGCATGGACAGGGTGTGTCGCAACTGCTATGGCACAAATATTAAGATATTGGGCACATCCATGTTCACAGGCATACAACTATACAACAATGCCAAATAATTCAGGCAACAGTGAAGTACAACGAATGATGAGAGACGTGGGAGATGCGGTAGATATGGATTACGGATGCGATGGCTCAGGAGCAGACGGCGACGACACCGATAATGCTTTCAAAAATGATTTTTGTTACTCTACAGCAACCCGAAGCAATTATGGTTCAGGTAGTTATCAGACTGTTGTCCAAAATCTTAATGCTAGCAGGCCGGTTCTGCTCGATGGGTGCAGAACCAGAAAGAGAAAGTTTCCGTGGCTCTGGTATACATACTCTGATTGTCACATGTGGGTATGCGATGGTTACCAGCGGCATCAAAACAGTTGTTACTCCACCCTGAGATTCCATATGAATTGGGGATGGGGAGGATTTGCAAATGGATGGTATTCCTTTAATTCATGGAGCCCCGGTTCCAGCAATTACCAATATGCTCAGGATTTCACCCACAACATCCACCCATAGTCTTTCATGCTTAAATATGTTCATCATGAAAAATATACTTTTTTGCATACTTGCGATGCTTGCCGCCTGCAACAAGGAAAAATCAAAAAATGAAGTGGTTGATACCCAAATTGATATATTTATTGAAAATAACGCCGGCAATAACCTCTTGGTAGCAACTACTCCCGGAGCAATCAATCCTGACTCAATCAAATTGATATACCTGATAAACGGCGAAAATTTTACAGTTTACAACATTGATATGGATTGTCCGCGAGCCGTTTGTTCCATAACTGATGCAGGAAGTGAGCGCATACGTATTTTCCCAAACGATGTGGAAAGTCAGGAGTTCCCGATTACTTATGTCGTTTGGGATAACGGAGATGTGGATACGCTCAAATGTCATTTTGTAAGAAAAGATAATGGCGCTACGGTAATCTGCGACAAAGTATGGTTGAATGATTTACCCATGTTTCCCGATCATGCAATTTCAGGGTTCGGCAGAGCATTTAAAATAGTGAAGTAGTAGAAGTAAGGTAACCTTCAAAGAAAAGCGTCAACTACCCGCCGAAGCGAATGAACGATCTGTCGAAAAAAACAAATCCGGGATATACAAGTGCCCAGATTTGGCCCCGACTTCACATTCTAATCACAGCAAACATGATAGAAACATTGGCGCATAGACCAGGTTCTGTTGCCGCAAGCCCTCGGCGGCTCAGCAATGCTGAACAGGTACTTGTTGATTACATGGCCCAAATCGCGCCGCTCAGCGATGCCGAAATCAACACCATCTTTGAATTGATCAAAATACGGGCACACAAACGCGGCAAGGTGTTGCTTCGGGAAGGACAGGCGCGCAACGTCTGTTATTTTGTCCTCCAGGGTTGCGTCCGGCAGTATTACCTGATGGATGGCGTGGAAAAAACCACCAACTTTTTTACAGAAGGACAGCCCATCAGCACGAGCGGTTATCCATTTGACAACACGCCTTCCAAATCCTTTCTGGTCTGCAATGAAGACTGTATTTTGATTGAAGGCCGGCCTGAAGATGAACAGCAGTTTTTTGAAAAAATGCCGAGGATGGAAATGCTCAACCGGGTCGGGGTGGAAATGGAACTCCAAAAAAGCCAGGACAAATTTGCCGAATTCATCATCAGCAGCCCGGAAGAACGCTACCTGAATCTGATGGAAACCCGCCCGGAACTCATAGACCGTGTGCCACAGTACCAGTTGGCGAGTTTTCTGGGCGTCACACCGGAGTCGTTAAGCCGGATTAGAAAAAGGATAACGCGGAAATAGTTGATGAGGGTTTATAAAGGTTGATGAGGTTGATATACATCCACTCGAGAAATGATCCATTTTACGGTTTTTCGAGTAGATGTATATCAACCTCATCAACCTTTATAAACCTTCATCAACTTTGCGGCATCTCACTTCTTACCCAAAGTCAATGAACCGCCGTTTTGCTCCCCCGAATTTTGCATTCAAATTCGCCTGATGCGGGTTTGTAATATTCAAAATTCAAAAGTTTATGGAGCAAAAATTCAAATTAATGATCTTGTTCACGGTTGTTTTCATCAGCCGGATGTTCAGTCAAAACCTCAGCCAGAC
>JALHMA010000245.1 GCA_022844265.1 Saprospiraceae bacterium
CAGCACCTTTCCGGTTTGATCTTGTATAATACACTGGTATTCACCGGCCACAGGCGACTCTAAAGCCACGCGCAGGATGTAGCCCGGCAAAGGTGACGGTGATACAGAGATTGAAAAAGCCGTTTGGCTTTCAGGATGTTTTACCGGTACGATTATTCCACCGGGCGTAACCGGCAACACGTCGCAGATGGGTGGTGTTTGTTCAGAACCATCCGGACACATCTCCAAAGGCGGGTCTCTTTGAACCGAAGTATGCAGGGAAATACTTTCACCGCACACCACCGTTTTGATAATAAACGCCGGTATTTGTTCCATAATCGCCTCTAAGAACAGGCCATCGCCGATGTCGTGACCAAAACCATCCCCGCTGAGCATAAAAAAATTGCCCCCCAATTCCTGTACCCGTTTGGCAATGGGACAAGCACCATACACAATCGTTTGGAAGGTACTACAGCAAGGTATTGCCGGGCCTGCGCCATACCATACCACACCGTCGGCCGTGCCGTGTACGATACCCACGGCTATATTTTCGCCGATCACTTCCGATTCTTCTATCCAGTCGAGGTTCAGGATAGCGCCGGCCATCGGAACAACGGCCCGGATACCATCCACCGGATCGAGCGGCTCGCTGATGTAGTCGTTGCCCGGTAGCCCGGCGCCGGGCATGATCTCCTGAATTTCCGATTGATCGAGAAATGCCACATTCAGGGCTGTAAATGCGCCGGCACTGTGCCCGCTCACAATAACTTTTTCGGGGTCAATAAAATAATCTTCGGCGTGCTGCTGAAGCCATCGAATGCCGTCGTTCACATCCACGGTTGCCACGTATGCACTGGGTATAAAAGAGTTTCCCCAACTGATATTACAGGGCGACAGAACATTGGCGAGCAGGCAGTCGTTGCGTTTGCAAAGGCGGTAATCTATGGTAGCGGCCACAAAACCGAGTTCGGCAAATCTTCTGGCAAAAGCGTCAAAATCGAGGTAACTGCCGGCAATAAAATATCCACCGTGAATCAACACCACCAGGGGGCGCTGTGTGCCTGCCTGCAGGTCGGTGGGATGGTACACGCGCAGCCGGATGTTTTCGGGTATCTCGAAGAACCACTCGTCTATCGCGGCGGCCTGCTTGTATACGACATCATCGTATGCAACCGGGTGATTTTCGGTAAGATAAACAGTTCCATCGGCGCAGTAGCCCTGGGCCTGGGAGGAATGAGTGGCTAAAAACAGGAGCGCTGTGATCAAATAACAGGTGTAAGTTGGTTTCATCGTGTAGGTGAAATTGTAAAAATGAAAAAGGCAAAAGGTAATGCTTTATTCGATCACTAATTTCAGCGTTTCAATATGTTGATCGCATGAAATCTGAACCATAAAAATGCCCTTCGGCAGATTATCGGGCAACTGCACCTTAATTTCAGTATCCGCATTTTCGGCGACCTCGTATCGGAAAACCTGGCTTCCATTCATATTATAGAGCAAAAAAGTCATTTTTTCACATGTTTTCGAGCCGGTTTGCACCATCAGTTTGCCTTGTTGTACCGGATTTGGATAAACGGTGGTTTCGGAAACCTTGTAGCGTACGGATACAAAAGGAGAATAACTGAACTGACCATTCTCATCGACTTGCCGGAGCCGGTAGTATGATTTTCCGGGGAATGGCGTTAGATCGATCCAGTCATATCGCCGGATGCTGTTGCTGTTTCCAGTGCCCGGAACTTTCCCTATTACCGTAAAGTCGGTTCCGTTGCGGCTTCTTTCCACTTCAAAATGCTTGTTGCGAACCTCTGTTTGGGTAGCCCATTTCAGTTGGACGTTTGTTCCGCCCGCCCACGCTTCAAAAGACAGTAATTCAATGGGCAATGCACTCAAGGGCAAGCGGACAAATTTTGGCCGATACGTATCTGCCTGAAAACGGCCTCCATTGGAACATTGGTTCGGGCATTGTGCCGCAGGCAGGTTTACATCATTTACATTGTAGGAAATCAGCAGGTCGCCTCCAAATTCCGGGTGTGCCTGGGCGTTGTAACTGGCCAGAATGACGCCATTGTAGGAGTCCGTTATATTATACACCAGCCGGTGAAAAACAAAGGGACCTCTTGGGCTATCGCTTTTGTACAGTTTGATGGCGACCTCGTTTCCACAAACCAGATACCCATTATCCTGACTCAACAGGATGTATTTTCCCTGATAAGGAAAAACGCTAAAAGACGCGCTGCCTAAGGCTGTCCCTGCGGGTTGAATATGATTACCCTCAATCGGGGCTGCTCCCCATAAAATCCCGTTCCAGTATTGCCAGGACTGAAAGAGATTGTTAAGCGGGCAACGAGAGGCGTAATACCGGTTAAACCCGGACACGGTTTTACTCCCGTATACATAAAGCCAACCACCGGTTTCATCCACAATTACCGCTTTGCCAAATTCGATCCCAAGGGGATTGGAGATGTTATGCAGTTGTATCAATTCCAGTTCCGGATAACTTAATTCAGCGCATTTGCTGCTTGTAAAAGTAGAACCGACAATCTGGCCCATGCCATTGAGTACATACGTTCTTTCGAGCCAGAAAACATACACTTTGTTGTTGTAATAAAATCCTTTGCCCGGCCAGTAGTATTGATTCAGTCCGGGATGATCGAACGTACTTTGGTATTCGACATTTGCCGGATTAGCCATATTTTGTGTACAGATGGCATTGTTGACAAAAGGCAAGCAGGGGAGCGACATATCTGCGGGGTCGTACGCCCGATCTACGTAGCTGTCTCCAAACAACCACAGGGCCCTACCATCGGGCAGGGCAACGGAAATAGTAGCGTCGCCCGCCTGCCAGCCGGTTTCATTTTGGAAATAGGAAGTAAACACCGGATCCTGATAAGCATCCTGCCCCGGGGCGGAATGGCTGAACAACAGGAACAGGCATATGGATATACTTGCCTGGCCCGTGCCTGACAACCGGTTAAAAAGCGATGCGAAGGAGGAAAAGTTGTTTTTCATATCAGGAGTATTTGAACTTCAGATTAGCCGGCATTTCAGGGGATTCAACTGACCCTCGCGGCCATACAAAAGTGCAGTCCCAGCGCCCAACAAATTTACCCTGAAAATAGTGAAATGTCAAAAATCACGGCTCTGGCGGCAGGTGGTGAGGCATGGCTCCCGGAAAGCCGTGATTTTTGCAGATTTGTCGCAGATACAGGTTCAGCGCCTGTAACTTTGTCAGCATCGGATGAAGCAGGTAATATTTTTGATTATTGGTCTTATGCTGGAGACAGCGGCCATTCGCGCCCAATCCGCAGCGCTGCTGCTGCGCGATACCACTTTTGCTATTCTGAATGCACAACTCGAAGTGCTGGAAGACCCCGATAATATCCTGACTATAGAACAGGTGCGACAGCGCGCTTTCCAACCCCGGCACGAGATGAAATTCATTTTCGGCTACGAACACAAAACCTTGTGGGCGCGGTTTAAAATGGTCAATCACGCGGAACACAGCAAGGTTTTTATGGCGGAAGTAGTCAATCCGTTTATCCCGAAACTTTCGTGTTACCAGATTGGCAGTGATGGCGGCATCGACACGGTATTTACCACCGGCGCCGGTTTCCCGTTTGAGCAGCGACCCGTCGAGCGCCGCAATTTTATGTTTCCGCTCCGGCTCGCTCCGGGCGATTCCTGCCAGGTCTATTTTTCTATTTCCAAAGACTTTTTGCCCAATTCCAATGTGCTTTTGGTGGATTTTAATACCCGGGAAGGCCTCATCCGGCGTTATGAAGATATCCTGCTCACGGTCTTTTTTGTTTTTTGTTCGCTGTACCTGTTGTTGTCGGCGCTTGTTTTTTCAATCACCCAGCAGCGCTTTCAGTGGTATTATTTCGGGTATGTGCTGTTGACTGCCTGTTTTATTTCCACGCATCTCGGTCACGGATTCCAGTATTTGTGGCGCGATTACCCCCGTTTGCAATTTATCGTACCGGCTACGCTCAATATTTTGCGGCTCATTTTCGGCATCTGGTTTTTTCGGTTGTATTTCGAGATTTCGCGGTATGCCCGGCATTTTCATTTATTCCTGAATATCACCATCGGGCTTTTCCTGCTAACCCCCGTATTGCAGGTGATTTACGCCCTTTGGCGTCCGAAAGCAGAAATGTACGAGACCCTGATGTTTTACGGGTATTTGTTTTTTTGCAGCTACCTGGTGTTTTTCAGCCTGGTCATTCTTGCCTGGGCGCTTCGGGAAATTTTTTACAAACGGCGCACGCGTTCGACGGCGCTTTTCATCGTGGTAGCGCTCAATTTTGTGGGGTTGGCCACCACCTCGCTGCAATACCTGGGATACAATTTATTGGACTTGTCGCCGGATTACCTGTATGAAAACAAGTTGATTTTCACCACCCAGACCTTCTACATTCCTGTCCCGGTCATGGCTGCTTTCTTTTTTGAAATACTGCTGGTATTCAATTTCTCCATGCGGAAATACATTCGATTGTTTGAGAAAGACCAGCGCGCGCAACTAAAAATAGCGAAAGCCAGGGAAGAAGGGCTGAATGCGCTGATTCTCGGCGTGGAAAACGAACGCCGCCGCATCGCCCGCGACCTGCACGACGGCGCCTGCGTACACCTGGCCGCTGTCAATATGCAACTGGATTCCCTGCGTGAAAACCTGACCGATCAACCCGAGTTGTCGGCCAGACTGGCGGATATCACCGACGATATTGAACAAACCTACCGGGAAGTGCGCGGCATTTCGCACGACCTGATGTCGAAAGCCCTGGAAAAAACCGACCTGCAGGTAGCGCTGGAGGATCTGGTGATGCGCTGCCGGCAGGCCCAACCGCGCCTGGACATTCAGTTATACACCCAGTTCCGGCCGGAGGAGGTGAGCGGACTGGCCAAAATCCACGTGTACCGCATCATGCAGGAATTGCTGGGCAATACGCTCAAACACGCCCAGGCAAAGCAGGTGAACGTACAATTGCTCGAAGATCAGGGCAACCTCCTGATTACAGTAGAGGACGACGGCAAAGGTTTCGATCCGGCTACCAACGAGCAGTCGGAAGGCATCGGACTGACCAATGTCCGCACGCGGGTAGAGGTGCTGCGCGGCTCGCTTCACCTGGAATCCAAACCCGGCAGGGGTACTTTTATCAACATAGAAGTGCCGATGGAAGCTATTCGATCCACAGATCATGTTGCTTGAGAAACTCACCCACTTCATAACGGCTGGAAGCGCCGGTTTTGGCCCTGATATTTTTGATATGGCTTTCCACAGTGTCCTCGCTGATAAAAAGGCCGGCGCTGATTTCTCGAATGGCCGGGCCTTTGGCATACAGCCTCGCAACTTCCACTTCGCGGGGCGTCAGTACTGATTTTGGCAGTTTAGGAGAAGGCTGCACCACGGCCTGTATCATTTCGTGCAGCGCCGTCCGGTCGAGGTAATAATGGCCGTTTGCCACCTGCTGAATCGCCTGGATCAGTTCGTTTTTGCTGATTTCTTTGGAAACGTAACCCAGAGCGCCTTTTTGCAGCGACTCGCGGATCACAGACATGTCGCAACTGACGCTCAGCATGAGCACTCCAATGGAGGGAAACTCTTCACGAATCAGGCGGCATGTTTCGCCGCCGTCCAGCGTTTTTCCCCGAAAAAAATAGTCTAAAAGCATGACATCCGGCGCTTCGTCGCGGCTGCGCTCCAGCGCCTCTTCACCGCTGCGCGCGCTCCACACGACTTCTACAATATCGCGGACATTGCTCAGCAGGGCATTCAGGCTTTCAATAAATAATTCCTGGTCATCCACCAGGGCGATACGGATGGGTTGGGTTATTGGTTCGGGCATAGCGTTTCATTTTTCTGTGCGAATATGCCATTTTTTAATCAAACCGTAAAAAAAGCGTACAAAGAGGGTACTTTTGCAAACTTTTAAGGGTTAAATGGTTGGAAAAGGTTTGATGGTTTGAAAAGGTTTGATGGTTTGAGGTGATAACCCAAGCCAAGAGTTACCACTTCAAACCATCAAACCTTTTCAAACCATCAAACCTTTCCAAACCATCAAACCATCAAACCATCAAACCTTTCCAAACCATCAAACCATACCAACCATCCAACCTTCCAAAATTATGACACTTCGTTATTGTGCGCTGCTGCTGTTGTGCTGCTTCTTATGGGCTTGTAAAAACGACCCTAAACAGGTCGTCGATCCTCAGGCAGGCCAGGACCCTCAATTGGTCAAACTGAACGCACTGGTGGAAAACGACCCCAATAATGACTCTCTGCTGTATCTCCGCGCAGCGGTCTACTACCAGCTCGATGCATATGATGAAGCGATCCGGGATTTGTCGCAGGCGATTCGGATTGACTCCATGCAACCCGCTTATTACCATTTGCTGGGCGACGCTTTGCTCGATTACGCCCGTCCGGGAGACTCCAAACGCGCCATCGATGTCATGGAATTGGCTGCAAAACGTTTTCCGGAGCGATTTGCGACGCTGTTGAAACTCAGCGAATTTCAGCTCATCATCCGGCAACACAGCGATGCGCTCAAAACGATCGACCATATCCTCCAGCGCGACCCGCAAAATGCGGAAGCCTTTTTTATGGCCGGAAGGGTGGCGCTGGACAAGGGAGATACGACCAACGCCATCGCTTCTTTGCAAAAATCAACCCGTTTCGACGCCAGCCACCTCGACGCCTGGATGTTTCTGGGGCGCATATTTGTCAATCGCGACAACCCAACCGCGATTCAATACTTCGACAATGTACTGCGCCTCGACTCCACCAACCTGGAAGCCCGGGAGTATAAAGGTATATTTTACAAAAAAACGGGCGATTTCGACAAGGCTTTTGACGTGTACAAAGACATCATTGTCCGCAATCCCGATTATTCCAACGCCTATTTCGATCTGGGGGTCATTTACCTGGAACTGGATTCGCTGAATCAGGCTTACAACAACTTTGACATCGCTACCAAAACGGATCCTTTATTCGTAAAAGCCTATTATTACCGCGGATTATGCTCCGAAATGAAAGGAAACAAGGAGGCTGCCCTGGCCGATTACAAACAGGCCAACGGTATGTCGCCGGATTATAAAGAAGCAAAAGAAGCCCTGGTTCGACTGGGTGTGAAGTAAAAAGGCAAAAAGCAAAGGGCAATGTGTTGCAGAAGATTTACCCTTCTGCCTGTATTGTAAAGAAAATACGCCACCCTTTTTAAGCTGCGTCTGACTTGTATCTTTGCGCCGATCCAAAACGGCATTACATCATCAACAACATCTGACACATTGGGAATCAAAGCATTTGCGCCGGCCAGCATCGGTAATGTAGGCGTGGGATTTGACATCATGGGCTTGTGCCTCGAACGACCCGGCGACGAAGTTATCGCCCGAACAAGTGAAACGCCGGGACTTCGCATCACCAAAATAACCGGCCACGGCGGACGGCTTTCCAGCGACATCGACAAAAATACTGCCGGCGTCGCAGCGCGCAGCCTGCTCGAACACCTCGGAGAATCGGGCCGCGGCATCGAACTGGAAATACACAAAAAAATGCCTTTCGGCAGCGGTCTGGGCAGTAGTGCGGCCAGCGCCGTGGCGGCTGTAGTGGCCGTCAGCGAACTGCTCCGCACGGGTTTGAGCAAACGCGAACTGCTGCACTTCGCCTGCCTGGGCGAACAAGTCGCTTCGGGTAGTTACCATGCCGACAATGTAGCGCCCTCGCTCATCGGCGGTATCGTGCTGATCCGCGACAGCGCTACGCTCGATGTGCACAGGTTGCACGTTCCCAAGGGCTTATACGTGGTGGTGGTATATCCGAAGGTGGAAATCCTGACCAAAGAAGCCCGCGCTATTTTAAAGCCGGATGTGACGCTGAAACAATACGTCTCCCAGAGCGCCAATGTGGGCGGTTTCATTGTAGGTTTGTACAACAGCGATATTGCTCTCATCGGACGTAGCCTGCGCGACGATATTATTGAACCGCAACGCGCGGCGCTCATTCCGGGTTTTTACGACGTCAAATCTGCCGCCCTGTCCTGCGAAGGGGTGCTGGGATGCAGTATTTCGGGTTCGGGGCCTTCAGTTTTTGCCCTTTGCGCCAACAGCCTCGCCGCCGAAAGCGCGGGTCTGGCCATGCAGCAGGCATTTGCCGGACATAAAGTGGAAAGCGATATTTTTCTGTCCCCGATCAACCAGGAAGGAGCCACGATTTGTTAGAGGTGAGAGGGTGAGAGAGTGAGAGAGTGAGAGAGTGAGAGAAGTGAGAGAAGTGAGAGGGTGAGAGAGGTGAGAGGGTGAGAGACATCCCGCTTGGCCCCTCTAATGGCTTTACTTTGGCTTTTCAGGCCTGTAATCGTGAGTGGTGAGTCGTGGTACAATCACCCTTTGGCATTTTGTTATTATGTTAAAGCAATCAAGCAAAATTAGTTTTGGCTAAATTATTTGTAAATGATTGATTATCAAAACGAATAACCAATAACTACTTAAAATCAAACACATATGTGAATTTCATCTCAATTATGCAAATACCGTTTCTAAACAATTACAGGCCTGAAATACCCAATCCAAAATCATAAACCCTGCCAAGCGGGATGTCTCTCACACTCTCACTTTCTCACCCTCTCACTTCTCTCACTCTCTCACCCTCTCACTTTCTCACCTCTAAATCATGCGCGTACTCGAAACGGAGCAAAAAGCATTGGAAATCAACCTCGACGACCAGATATACGGGGCCTTCGCCGAAATTGG
>JALHMA010000246.1 GCA_022844265.1 Saprospiraceae bacterium
TGTAATCGACATTTGTCTACACATTTAAAAACCAGACCATGAAAAAAACTTTTCTACCGCTGCTTTTTACCCTGACATTTGCCCACACCGCGCTCAACGCCCAGGTCATTTTTGAACGGCGATACGGCATAGAAAGTAAAGACTATGAACAGGTTTCAGATGCTGTCACAACAACAGACGGCGGTCTGCTGCTGGGGGGCAACACGGAATCGGATGGCCTCGGCGCCTACGATATGTTCCTCCACAAGATCAATGCCGACGGCTCGGATGCGTGGTTCAAGACATACGGCGGCGCTGACCTGGATGTATTGACCGGACTCATTCCTGCTGCCGGCGGCGGCTATTTCTTCACCGGATACGGTGTTAATCCGCAGGACGGAAGTTTTGACGCCTGGCTGCTGAAATTAAATGAAAATGGCGACTCGCTTTGGCGCCGGTCTTTTTCAACGCCGGCTTCGGATGTAGCGCTCGGGCTTTGCCAACTGGCAAACGGCCATGTAGTGATGATGGGATTCACGACCAATACTGCACACAAATCTGTTATTTTCCGGTCGCTTTTTGACCCAAACGGGGTGCTGGTAAATTATGGATCGGAAATAACAACCAGCGAAGTCGACAACATCAAAATCAGGCCGACGACAGACGGGGGCTTCATTGCCCTTTTATCCGAAGGCTTTTTTGGAGGAACTCCGGTGCTGAAGAAATACAGTAATCTGTTTAACCCGCAATGGTCTGTTCCCGTCACAGGACTGGGGGCGCAATTCGGCGAAGTAACCAATGCCGTATATGATTTACAAACCACCGCCAATGGCGTGGTTTTCCTGGCGCAAGGCAATAGCGGCACTTTTTTGATCAGAATCAATCTGATCGGCATGGTGGAATGGCATCGAAGGGTAGCCGGTTTTGCCTACGGCGCTAACCTGCAGGTTTTTCCGGGAGACAACATCCGGGTAGGTGTCGCAACTTCTTCGGCTATGGTTTTTCGCAGGTATTCACAGCTGGGTACGCCACAGGATTCTACCGGCCTGGGCTTGACTTTCGCACCACAATCCATGCCGCGCTTCCTGTTTCCCAATGAAACGCAGTGTTTTTATATACATAATGCCACTTTTTCGCAGCAGGAAGATTATTTCGCAGCGTTTTTTGACAACCTCGCCGCCCCCGCCATTAGCTGGCAACAAACTTTCGGCGAGACGGGCGTGCCGGATGCAGAAACCGGAAAATCAATTGTTTCGCTGCCCGATGGCGGTTTTGTCATGCTGGGAACCAAAGAAAATGCCTCCGGCGACGACGATCTCTGGCTACTCAAAGCAGACCCGCAAGCCAATGTCCTTTGGGAAAAAACCATTGCACTGGGAGCAAACTCTTTTAATGATGCCGAGCCAGGCTCGGTGGATGTAGACGCGGCAGGTAACATTATTGTATTGGCAGCCACGAACGATTACGAGGGTGATCTGCACCTGCTTCAATTCAGTCCGCAGGGCGATTCCATTTTTGACCGAACTTTAGTGGTAGCGGAAAACTACCTGCCGGAGTATTTCCGGGTACGCGCTATCCCGGGAGGTGGGTTTATCGTTTGTTACACAAGGGATTACGATGGCGATGCCCCTTCGCCAACGCTGTTCAGATTGAACAACAGCGGCAATCTGGTATGGGAAAATAATTATGACGGCGAAGAATTGCTGGACGTTACGGTCCTCAGCGATGGCGGTTTTGCCGTAGTTGGTCAAAAAGACAATACCGCCTGGATGTTCCGCACTGATAACAATGGCAATATTTTGTGGGACAAAACCTACCCGGCCTCCGTTTTCAGTCGTTTTGTCAGTGTACAACAAGCCGCTAGCGGCAATTTGTTCGCCGGAGGAATTGCAATCAACCCCACTGCGCTCGAAGCCAAAGCACTTCTACTGAAGGCTGATCCCGACGGCAATACCCTGTGGCTGACCCAGCACAGCAAAGGCGCCGGAACCTACTGGGCTGTTAACACGGTGCTGCCCGACTCCGACGGTGGTTGCTGTTTTTTCAGTACATTCCTGGCCCCGCCCGCCAACCTCAATGCCATTTCCAGTATTTTCCGATACCGGGTCGGCGTCGACAAGGCAGATGCCACCGGGAATCTTCTGGTCAGCCAGTCTTTCGGTACAGATGGCACCTTCCCGGTGGGAGGCACTGCCGACGAAACTGCCGATGGCAATATTATCTTTGTTGCAGCGCTCAATGGCAGTTTTAGTTTGCAGGATGCCTGGGTCGTCAAAACAGACTGCTCGCAAGGCGTGGTTTCGGTTGACGCAGCGATGAAATCAGGATATTGCTCCATTGCGCCCAACCCGGCGTCGAATGAAACGCAGATTGCGGTTACCTCGGAATACCGGGGTACGCTACAGGTACGCTTGTTCGATGCGCTGGGCCGGGAAGTATTCAACCGGTCGTTTGAAAAAACGGAAGAGCGTTGGCAACAGTCGCTTGAACTGGCGGGATTTGCTCCGGGCCTGTACTGGGTGCAAGTCGCCGCCGGCGGTGAGCGTTTGATGAAACCCTTGGCAGTGCAGTAAGTAGTTATCCGTTATCAGTACAATATCACACACGTTTTTTGAGTATTCGAGGATTTGAGTATTTGAGTATAAATGATTCGTTGTCAGTCAGATACTCGAATACTCAAATCTTCAAATACTCGAAAAATCTCAGTTACAATGTATCAGTACTCCGTTATTAGTGTTGATAATCAAGCATTTATAAAGGACTTAAACAAAAATACAGGCAAAATAGTTTACATTAAATTATTTGCAAATGCTTGATTATCAACACTGATAACTGATAACAAATAACGGATAACTACTTACATTGAATCGTTTATCCTTACGATGGATCACCCTGGCCGCCCTGCTTTTGGCGGGGCTGCACACCCTCCCGGCACAAGGTGCTGACTCCAGCGCGCGCGACCCGTTTGTGCTGGGTGCGCGGCTGCATTACGGTTTTATTATTCCGCATTCGCGGGACATCATCAATGTGGCGCAATCGCATCCGCGCGGCTTTGAAATCAGTGCGCAGTGGTTGCTGAGCAACGAAAAATATACCCGCAATTCCGGCCTGGTGGCCAAACGCGGTTTTGTGTTGCAGTACATCCATTTCGACAACCCCGAAGTGCTCGGGTATTGCATCAATGCCGTGCCCTTTGTGGAGCCAATGATACGCCCCTGGGGACGTTTATACGGCTCCTTTCAGATGGGCGTGGGGCTTTCCTATCTCAGCAAGGTATACGACGCGGAAACCAATCCCACGAACCTGTTTTTTAGTTTTCCGCTTAGTTTTCCGGTGATGCTCAATACCTATTTGCATTATAAATGGAACCCGTCCTGGGAAATTTCCGCCGGGTTCAATTACAACCACATTTCCAACGGCGGCATGAAACTGCCCAACAAAGGCATGAATTTCCCGACCTGGAATGCCGGTTTGCAGTACCATTTCCAGCCTTCCGACATCCGCCGGCCTCCCAAAAACGACGACTGGAAGCATCAAGAAAAAAAATTCGCCTACCTGCTGGCCATCGGTACCTTGAAAACAGCCACGGCCACCGATGTTTTTCCCGAAAACAAACTGTGTGGGCAAGCAGGCATACAGGTCATGGCAGGCCGGCGTGTCGGGCGCATGAGCGGCCTCAGCCTCGGCACGGAATGGGTGTACGACGGCTATGCCCGGGAAATCCTGAACCGGCAGGGCATGAGCAAAAGCGCCTGGAAAGGCGGGCTGCTGCTCGGCCACGAACTGCTCATCAGCCGGGTCAGGTTCAATATCCACTTCGGCGCTTACCTGTACAACCCTTCCGGCGATATTGATCCCGTTTACCAGCGCTATAGCCTCTATTATCGCTTCGGCAGGCATTTGTTACTGGGCAGCAGCCTGAAAGCGCACCGCCACCGGGCGGATGTGTTTGATCTGCGGCTGGGATGGGCGTTTACAAGACATCAATAAAAGCGTTCGTCAATGTGTTTCAGCCTGCTGCTCCCCGGCGCCTGCTCCAATCAGCAGAAAAATGCTATTTTTGCTCCCCGTTTTTCTTACATATCCATAAAAAACGGGATTAAATGCAGGGCTGCGGGATCAAATATCCAGAAAAATGCCCTTGCCTGTGATGTCTTAAACTATGATTATTCAGGGGATTCTGCTGGGTATTTCGCTCAGTTTCATGATCGGGCCATTGTTTTTTTCTATCGTGGAAGCCGGCATTGCGCAGGGCTTCCGGGCGGGAATGGCTGTTGCGCTGGGTATCTGGTTGAGTGACGTATTGTACGTGGCTTTGGTCATGAGCGGCGTGGACGCCCTGGCCCGCATGACGGCCTTGCCAGGATTCAAATTTTGGTCGGGCATCGCAGGAGGCTGTTTGTTGATGATTTTTGGAATAGGGAGTTTGCTCACAGCAGGCAGGCGCCGGAAACCGAACCCGATTCCGGAGGGGAATGTGCAGCGCAGTCGCAGTTTGACAAGTTATTGCCTGCGCGGTTTTTTACTGAATACGATCAACCCTTTTACTGTTTTTTTCTGGCTGAGTATAGCAGGCGCATTGATTATTCCCAATGGCTGGAATACCCATGAGTCGATATACTTTTTTGGCGGTATGCTCGGAACCCTGGTGGTATCGGATACCCTGAAAGCGTATGGCGCCCGGCAGATCCGCCGTTTTCTTACACCGCAACATACCTTGTGGGTGCAACGGGGCATCGGCGTCACTTTGCTGGTATTTGGGGTGGTGCTGATGGTAAGGGTGGTGTGAGAATTGTTGAGACTGTTGAGAGTTGAGATTGTTGAGACTGTTGAGGGTTGAGAATGTTGAGGGCCGCTCTGTCAAGGAGCGTATTGTTCACCGAGTGGCCCTCAACATTCTCAACCCTCAACAGTCTCAACAATCTCAACCCTCAACAACCTCAACTCACACGGTTAACGTCATTTTTAAGCAAACTTCTTAAAAAAAACCGTCAGCCCGTTCAAACTTCTGAATTTTGTGTTCTTTCCGGTTAGATACCGGATTGTTACTTTTTTTTATAAACAATTGACCATGCGCTTATTTTGCACTACTGCACTGTTTATGGGGCTTTTTTCAAGCCTTGCAGCCCAAATTTCAACAACCAATTTCTGGGCGCCCCTGGCACAGGAAGCGATTGCGCTGCCGGCAAACGCCCAACGCGCCATACAACCCTCTGCACTTTCGGCATTCCAATTGGATTACAACGCATTGGAAACGGCGCTTAAAGCCGCGCCGATGGAATTCACAAGGGCGGCCCGCGAGCAGGCCCTGCTACTCGATCTGCCGATGGCCGACGGTTCGATGCGTTCTTTCCGGGTGGTGGAGTCGCCTGTAATGGCGCCGGAACTGGCAGCCAAATACCCGGCTATTCACACCTATTCAGGGGTGGCGACGGATGGCTCTAACGTCATCGTCCGTCTTGGAGTAGGGTACAAAGGATTTCATGCTTTTATATTCGGCGACGAACGTGGAAACCAGTCGGTGCGACCTTATGCGGAAGGCCAGAACAGTGTTTATATGGCTTACAAAGTTTCCGATTTGCCTGTAGACCCGGCTTCTGACGGCATGATAAAATGTGGAACACATGACACATGGAACCCGCAGGAGGATGTATCCCATGCAGAACCAGTAGCAGTAGCCGAACGCGGCGCAGCGCCTGTCCAATTAAAAGTGTACAGACTCGCTGTTGCGGCACAAGGGGAGTATTCCATTTTTAACGGCGGCACCAAACCACTGGTACTCAGCGCTATCGTTGAGGCGATGAATTTTATCAACGCCATCCAGGAACGGGATTTCGGCCTTCGTTTTCAGTTGATAGCCAATAATGATGCAATTATTTACCTGGATCCGGCTACCGATCCATTTACTTCGGGTGTCGATGAACCTGGCATCTGGTTGGGTGAAAATCCCGGCGCTATTAATCCGGTAATTGGTATTAATAATTACGATGTCGGTCACGCTTTCTGTAAAAGGGTGATAAGCCCAAGTGGTACGGTTGGAATTGCATCTCTGGGCAGCGTTTGTGATATCTTGAGGAAAGGACAGGCTTCCTCTTCCGCTATTTCCCCGAATAATGAAAATTTCTATTTCACTACCGGCCATGAAATGTGCCACCAACTGAGTGGAATACACAGCTGGAGTTATTGTCCCGGCAATGAAGGGAATATAAGTCCCGGCGGCGCCTTCGAACCAGGCAGCGGGTCTACGATTATGTCTTACACCAACGCTTGCGGCAGCCAGAATCTTCAATCTCAGGAAGATCCATACTTCCACCTTGGCAATATTATCCAGGTGAAAAATTTTGTGGCGCAAGGGAACGGCAATCTTTGTGGCGAATCGGTTGATACGGATAACAATACGCCGACAGCAACGACCGACATTCCGGCCACCGGACTTTTTTTGCCCATCAGTACACCTTTTACCCTGACTGGTAGCGGCAGCGATCCGGATGGGGATGCATTGACTTATTGCTGGGAGCAATTCGATCTGGGAAATAGCAGTCCATTGGGGGCACCGGAAGGCGATGCTCCTACTTTCCGTTCTTACTTGCCCACATCGACACCGGTTAGAACCCTTCCCCGCATTCAAACGATCATCAGCAACACCCCTTTCAACCAGGAAGTACTACCCACATATAACCGCCTGCTCACGTTCCGCATGACGGTACGCGACAATCACCCTGCCGCCGGAGCCGTAGATTGGGTAGAGGTGAAGATGCGATCTACTACTACCGCAGGCCCGTTTTTGGTTACTTACCCGAATGAATTGTTCAGCTGGAACGTGGGGGAAAATCAGATTGTAACATGGGATGTGGCCAATACGGACGGCCCACTGGTCAAGTGTAAAACTGTGAATATTCGCCTGAGCCTCAACGGCGGGCAGACCTATCCTGTGCTGCTGGCATCGGGTGTGCCCAACACAGGCCGTTATTGTATTCAGGTGCCGAACAACGTTACAACCAGCGCGCGCATCCGGGTGGAAGCTGCCGACCATATCTTTTTTGATATTTCCAATGCCAATTTCAGCATACAACAGCCTGCGACGCCCGATTTTAGTATTTGTAGCGGTAATCTGAAAGAACAGGTTTGCCTGCCGAATAATTACACGACGCTCATCACGACTTCCGCCATACAGGGTTTTGACAGCCCGATCACGCTTTCCGCCCTTGGGCTGCCCGCAGGTGCAACGGCCACATTCAGCCCGAATCCGGTACAAGCCGGTAGCAGCAGTACGATGACCATCGAGTTTGCGATGGACCAGCCGGAAACCACGTTCAACGCTACCATTCAGGCAGATGCCGGTGTCACCCGATCCTACGACCTGGAACTGACCACCGTGCGCAATGATTTTTCGACATTTGAAATGCTCAGCCCCGCTGACGGAGCCTCAGGCGTCAATGCCTCTCCTGCCCTGCGGTGGAATACCGTGCCCGACGCCAATGTGTATGAAGTGGAAATAGCCACCAATCCTTCTTTTGAAGCGGGCGTACTGGTGGCATCTGCATACAATGTCGCCATTGATAGTTTCGACCTTCCCAACTTTCTGAACCAGGGCCAGGCCTACTACTGGCGCGCTCGCCCTAAAAACGAATGCGGTGCAGGCGAGTGGTCGGGGCCGTTTGTATTTATGGTACAGGTACAAACCTGCCTCACTTTTAACGCTACGGATTTGCCGAAAAACATCTCTTCGAACGGGACGCCTACGATCGAATCCAAAATCACCGTTCCTTCCGGCGGAGCGATCAGCAGTGTGAGTGTAAAAAAAGTACAGGGCTACCACGATTTTTTTGGCGACCTGGAAGTGCGTTTGGTCAGACCGACCGGCGGCAATGTGTTGTTGTTCAAAAGCAGGTGCAGCTCTTACGCCGGTAATTTCAATATTGCATTTGACAACCTTGCCAATACGACCTTTGCCTGCCCGCCGCCACAAAACAACGCCGTTTCCAAACCTGCCGAGAGCCTCAGCGCTTTCAATGGCCAGGATGCAGCGGGGGAATGGATTTTAAGGGTAAAAGATAATCTTCCCAGTTCCGGCGGCCAACTGACGGGTTTTCAATTGGAACTCTGCTCCGGCGTTTCGCTCAGCGGCCCGTTTATTGTCAACAACAATACCCTGCAATTGCCGTCCGGCAGCAATGCAGCCATCACCACGAATCTGCTCAAAACGGAAGACGCCAATAATCCGGCGGATCAACTGACTTATACGCTCATCACGATCCCCGAATATGGCATTTTAGAGAAAAACTTTGGGGGCGCTATGAAAGCCGGCGACCAGTTTACCCAAACGGAACTCGACAACGGCGCGATTCGCTACTTCGATTACGGTTTCAATACCAGCACCGATGATTTCCGTTTTGCCGTAACGGACGGCGAAGGCGGACTCGCAAGCGGCTCCTTTACGATTCAGGCGCTGGTGTCGGGCACAAGAGACCTGCAACAAAATATTGCTTTTGATCTGGCGCCCAATCCGGCAGACGAAACGGTTCGCATTTCATTCGGCGAAGCCTTGCTTTCAGATACGCAGGTTTCCATTTTTAACAGCGCCGGCCAACTGCTGCGCAATCAAATACTTGGCAGCGGAAATGTTACCCTGGTGATGCAGGTTTCAGATTTGCCGCAAGGCGTTTACGCAGTATTGGTTTCCAACAGCAAGGCAACGGGCGCGCGAAAACTCGTTGTCCAGTAAGTCCGAAGTCATCAGTG
>JALHMA010000247.1 GCA_022844265.1 Saprospiraceae bacterium
CAAACCTTCAAACAATTAAACAGCTACCTGAAAATTACGCAACGCATCATTCAGCGACACTTTTTTGTCGGTACTTTCCTGCCGTTCGCCAATAATGAGCGCACAAGCGACCTGGTATTCCCCTGCCGGAAACTTGCGGGTATAAGTGCCCGGAATGACTACTGAACGTGCCGGCACTTTTCCTTTGTATATGACAGGTTCGGAACCGGTCACGTCGATAATATGCGTGCTTTGTGTGAGTACCACATTGGCGCCCAGCACCGCTTCGCGGCCCACGTGTACACCTTCCACCACAATACACCGGGAACCAATGAAACACTCGTCTTCAATGATCGTCGGCGTCGCCTGCGGAGGTTCGAGCACCCCGCCGATGCCTACTCCGCCGGCAAGGTGAACATTACGCCCTATCTGCGCGCAGGAGCCGACGGTCGCCCAGGTATCGACCATGGAACCGCTGCCCACCCAGGCGCCGATATTGACATAGGAAGGCATCAGAATAGCGCCTTTTTCAATAAAAGAGCCGAAACGGGCCAAAGCCTGCGGCACGACCCGGACGCCCTGTTTGGCAAAACCCGTTTTCAGCGGAATTTTATCGTAGTATTCAAAAGGCCCTACTTCTATGGTTTGCATTTCCTGAATGGGGAAATACAGAATCACCGCTTTTTTTACCCACTCGTGGGTAACCCAAGTGCCATCGGTCAGGGGTTCGGCCACGCGCAACTCGCCCGCATCGAGCCGGGCCACTACTTCCCGAATTGTTTTTTTTACCTCCTCACTTTGCAAAAGTGTCCGGTCATTCCAGGCTGCTTCGATGGTTGATCGCATGTTTCGTTATCTGTTATTAGTTATTAGTTATCGGTTATCAATTACTCACAGTGACCGGTACCACGTCCATGTGAGTGGTGAGTGGTGAGTTGTGAGTATACAATCACTCACAGTGACCGGTACCACGTTAATGTGGGTGATTGTATACTCACCACTCACCACTCACGATTGACGACTCACCATTCACGACTCACGAGTGCAAACACCAGTTCCATCTCAAATCCGGCTCGAATGAGTGCCGCTGCCGTTTTATCGCGGGCCTGCTCTTCACCTTCGTAGTGCCTGCGCTTTTTGTCGAACAGCTGTTGCAACAGCGCAGTGTAGGCTGCTTCGTCGATGCTGTTGATGGCTTTTTCAATCAGATCGGGGGCGATATTGCGCGATCTGAGTTCCATACGAATGCGCACCCTGCCCCAATGGTTGATCCTGAATTTCCCCCCTGCATAAGCCATCGCGAAGCGCTCTTCATTAAAAAAGCCGTCTGCCTCTAACACCTCGTAGATTTGTTCGGCGTCTTTACGCGGAACCCCCAATAATGCCAGTTTTGCCCGTACTTCCTTGGGGCATCGCTCCCGGTACGCGCAAAAATATTCCAATTTGGCAAGCGCCTCGTCTGTTGTGAGCGGCGGTTTCATCGTGAGTGGTGAGTGGTGAGTCGTGAGTAGTGAGTAGTGAGTGGCATCCCTTTTGGCGACGCTTATGGTTTAGGCCTGGGTTTTTCAGGCGTATTTCATTTATTAAGTAATCAAGCAAAATTAGTTTTGGCTAAATTATTTGTAAGTAATTGATTATCAATACGAATAACCAATAACTATTTAGCATTTATTAGAATACCGGCCTGAAAAACCCAGGCCTAAACCATAAGCGTCGCCAAAAGGAATGCTACTCACCACTCACGATTCACGACTCACCACTCACGCTCAATATGCTCTGGCGTCTTTATTTTCAACATAATTCATAAAAGCGCGATTTGCGACGCGGTTGCCTCCGGGAGTCGGATAACGCCCTGAAAAATACCAGTCGCCGCTGTTGTGCGGACAGGCGTTGTGCAGGCCGTCCAGCGTCTGGAAAATCACATCCAACTGCGGTTTGATATTTTGCGGGCGAACAATTTCGGCTATTTTTTTGCTAATTTGCTCGTATTCAAACAAGTCATACAGCGCAATCACTTCATTACTGACGGCTTCAATGGGCAAGTGTTCAGAATTTTTACAGCGCTGGTAGGTTTCCTGCAGGAGGTTTTCCCGGCCACTTTCCTTGAGCAACACTACCAGGGCCTGAAAAGCGACGAAATCCTTCATTTTACTCATATCGATCCCGTAACAATCGGGAAAACGGATTTGGGGCGCGCTGCTGAGGATAATGATGCGCTTCGGACGCAGGCGCGCCGTAATACTTACAATACTATCGCGCAGGGTCGTGCCGCGCACGATGGAGTCGTCGAGCAAAACCAGCGTGTCGACATTGTCCTGACAAATACCGTAGGTCACGTCGTACACATGGCCGACCATGCTGTTGCGCGATTTTTTGTCGGCTATAAATGTGCGTTGCTTATCGTCCTTGTGTACCAGTTTTTCATTGCGCGAATGCACCCGGAGTATTTCGGCAAGTTTTTCAGGTGTGATATTGTTGCCCTGCGCCAGGATTTGTTCTTTTTTCCATTCGTTCATTTCAGCATCCAGGCCTTCCATCAGACCGTAATAGGCTGCCTCGGCAGTATTGGGGATGTAGGAGAAAACCGTGTTTTTGACGTCGAAATTCACGGCTTCGAGCGCTGTGCGGGCGAGTTGATGGCCCAGTTTTTTGCGTTCCTGGTAGATTTCGCGGTCATTGCCCCGGCTGAAATAAATCCGTTCAAAGGAGCAGGCGCGTTTTTCCCTGGTTTCAATAAAGGGCAATTCGTCCACCTTACCATTGTACTTGATAATGAGCGCGTGCCCCGGCTTCAATTCCATCACGTTTTTGTAACGAACATTGAATGCCGATTGAATGGCCGGACGTTCGGAAGCGCCTACGACCACTTCGTCGTCCATATACCAGTAAGCAGGCCGGATGCCGTTGGGATCGCGCATCAGGAATGCGTCGCCGTGGCCGATCAGTCCGCCGAGCACATAGCCGCCGTCAAATTTTTTGCTGGCGCGCCGCAACATGCGCTGCACATCGAGGTTCTCAAAAATGAGCTGGTTGAGGTTCTGGTTGGTATATCCATCCGGTTTGAACCAGGTGTGGAGGCGCTGCACTTCATCGTCTAGAAAATGGCCGATTTTTTCCAGCACCGTCACCGTATCGCTTTTTTCTTTGGGGTACTGACCCAGTTCCACCAGTTCTTCGAACAATTCATCAACATTGGTCATGTTGAAATTGCCCGCCAGCAGCAGGTTCCGGGTAATCCAGTTGTTCTGGCGATGGAAAGGGTGCACCATTTCGATGCTGTTTTCGCCGTGGGTGCCGTAACGGAGGTGGCCCATCAGCACTTCGCCCATGTAGGGCATATTGGCGCGCAGCCAGGCAGGGTCGTTTCTTTGTTCGGGAGTCGTTTTATTGAGGCGCTCCCAAACCATCTCGAACAAATCGGTGAGGTAGTTGGAGGCATTGCTGCGTTTGCGGCTGATGTAACGCGTGCCGGGTTCGGGGTTGAGTTTGATGGTTGCTATTCCTGCACCGTCTTGCCCCCTGTTGCGCATTTTTTGCAACAATAGTTGCATTTTTTGCACCCCGTAAAAGGCCGTACCGTATTTTTTATGGTAAAAATCGAGTGGTTTGAGCAGTCGCACCACCGCGATGCCGCATTCATGTTTGATTGGATCGCTCATTGCGAGTCGTCAGTGTTTTGGAAAAGTATATCCCGGAAATGGCCGCAAAGGTATTAAAAAAGTGCGAAGTGCGAAGTCGTTAGTGCGAAGTCCGTAGCGTGTGCCGTTTCATGTTGGGAAAAACCAAGCCTGGAACGGCACACTCTACGGACTTCGCACTTCGCACTGACAACTTCGGACTATAACGCCTTTGCAAACGGAAAGTTGCTTCTTCAGACCGTGTCGTCCTCAATGAAGTTGTAGCGGACAACACAGTCCGAAGTGCATAGGGTACGCCGTTGCATACTTGGGTTTCCCAAACATGAAACGGTGCACTCTATGCACTTCGGACTTCGGACTGCCGACTTCGGACTATTTAGGCTTCGCACTTCGCACTGCCGACTTCGCACTACTTTTAGGTTTCGGGCTTTTTTCAACTGGTATCGGGGGTGTTTCTCCCACAAAAACCATTACG
This sequence comes from Saprospiraceae bacterium, assembly GCA_022844265.1. Classification (GTDB taxonomy): domain Bacteria; phylum Bacteroidota; class Bacteroidia; order Chitinophagales; family Saprospiraceae; genus M3007. The sequence continues at coordinate 4,093 of JALHMA010000247.1, forward strand.
CTCAGCGGCGGCAGTTTGAATGTCACAGAGTAATCGTGGCCGTGCGAAGGGTGTTTTTTGGCTTTTAGCGACCCGTTTACGATGCCGCTGCCGCCAAATTGTTTGGCGTCGCTGTTGAGTATTTCTTTCCAGATACCGGGATAGGGCGCTCCCACGGTATATTCGGCCATTGGATTGGTGTTGAAATGACAGATCACCAGCAACATCGGATCTTCCGGATCGCCTTTGCGCAGGAAAACCAGCACACAGTTTTCGGTATCGTCGCCCGAAATCCATTGAAACCCATCGGGATGGAATGCTTTGCGCCAGAACGACGGGTGGCTGGTATAGGCTTCGTTCATCGCCTTCACCCAGCTTTGAACACCTTTGTGATAGTCGTATTGCAGCAGTTGCCAGGGAATGCCAAGGTCGTGGCTCCACTCGGTTGTTTGACCGATTTCACCGCCCATAAACAGGAGTTGGGAGCCCGGGTGTACCCACTGGTGCCCGAGCAAGGCCCGCAGGTTGGCAAATTTTTGCCATTCGTCGCCGGGCATTTTATGTTGCAGGGAACCTTTCATGTGCACTACTTCATCGTGGCTGAGCGGCAGCATAAATTTTTCAGAAAAAGCATACACCATGGAAAAGGTGATTTCATTCTGATGAAAACGCCGGAAGATGGGCGGGCGTTTGAAGTAGCTCAGCGAATCGTGCATCCAGCCCATCATCCACTTTTGACTGAAGCCCAATCCGCCATCAAAAGTAGGTTTGGTGATACCGGGGAATGCGGTGCTTTCTTCGGCGATGGTTTCCACGCCGGGATATTCCTTGTACACGGCTTCATTAAAATCTTTCAGGAAAGAAATGGCCTCCAGATTTTCTCTACCGCCGTAAATATTGGGAATCCATTCACCTTCTTTGCGGGAATAGTCGTGGTACAGCATGGAAGCCACAGCATCTACCCGCAGGCCGTCGATGTGGTATTTGTCCATCCAGAACAAAGCGTTCGAGATCAGGAAACACCGTACTTCATTGCGCCCGTAGTCGAATACATAACTGTTCCAGTCCGTCTGGAAACCACGTTTGGGGTCGGCGTATTCAAAAAGGTGCGTACCATCGAAGAGGTACAAGCCGTTGATGTCGCCCGGAAAGTGAGAAGGTACCCAATCGAGCAGGACGCCGATGCCGGCTTCGTGGCATTTATCCATGAAATACATCAGGTCTTCCGGCGGCCCGAAACGGCTGGTGGGCGCATAATAGCCCGTAATTTGATAACCCCAGGAAGGGAAATAGGGGTGTTCCATGACCGGCATGAGTTCCACGTGTGTGAAGCCCATTTCCTTAACATAGGGCACCAGGTCTTCGGCCAGTTCGCGGTAGTTGAGCGAGCGGTTGCCGTCCTGCTGGATTTTTTTCCAGGAGCCGGGATGCACCTCATAGACCGACCAGGGTTGCGGTTTTTGCGCCCTTTCTTTTCTGGCTTTCAACCAGGCATCGTCTTTCCACTGATAATCATAAGACCAGACAATAGACGCAGTGCCCGGCGCTGCCTCCCAAAGCCGGGCAAAAGGGTCGCCTTTGTCGAGGTGAATGCCGGAATACGTATGAATATGGTATTTATAAACGGCGCCTTTACCGATACCGGGAATAAAACCTTCCCAGATACCGCTGCTATCCCAGCGGGGGTGTAATGCATGACTGTCGGGGTTCCATTTGTTAAAATCGCCCGTGACAGAAACGCGTTGTGCATTGGGCGCCCAAACGGCAAAAAACACCCCGCGTTCGCCATGCACTTCAACGGGGTGGCTACCCATTTTTTCGTATAAACGGAAGTGCTTACCACTTTGCAAGAGGGCAATATCAAAGTCGGTAAGCAGGGAAAAGGATTTGGTTGTAGACATATAGCAGAAATAAGAATTCACACCCGGTAAATATACCCTGAATTGGGTGAAAGGTAGTACAAACTATGAAGAATGTGCACAATCTGATTTTTTAAAGGCGCTTGGCACAGTTTTGGCTAATATGCCTCTGCCTCCTTTAATTGTTTTCAAACCAGTGACAATCGCATGAATGGATCTTCTTTACACACAGTATTGCAACGTTTCCCGCTGTTAGCGGCGCTATCGGAGGCAGAATTGCAGCGCATGGCATTTATGGCTGAACGGCGTACCGCAGCCAAACACTCTTTCGTATACCTGGCCGACGAGCCCAGTGAATACCTCTGTTTTTTGATAGAAGGCGCCGTAAAAATTGGCATTTATTCTCCTGACGGAAGAGAGATCATTAAAAATATTCAACACCCGTACACGATATTTGGAGAATTGGGACTTGCCGGTGAACTGCACCGCTCCGAATTTGCCAGTTCTATGGGCCGCGATGTAGACTATCTGGCTGTAAAAGTAGAAGACTTCCGCTACCTGATGCAGCAAAATTTTCGACTGGCACAAGCGGTTATGCTCAATCTCGGCGATCGACTGCGCCGCGCCGAACGCCATTGGGAATCGCTGATCCTGAAAGATGTGCGTACCCGCATTGTTGAATTTCTGAAAGAAAGCGCCGGCGAACACGGCCGTCAGGTGGGTTACGAAACGCTGGTCAAACACGGCCTGACGCAACAGGATATCGCAAACCTGGTCGGGGCCAGCCGCCAGACCGTGACGGCCATCCTGAATGAACTGAAAAAATCCAACCTGATCCACTTCAACCGGAATACGATTCTGATCCGGGATATGGACAAGTTGAATTGAGTTATGAGTTATGAGTTATAAGGGATGAGTTATGAGTTATTGGAGTTTCAGGCTGGAATAGGGATTGAGGTTTGTATTCTTTCCCATTCCAGCCTGAAACTCCAATAACTCATAACTCATCCCTTATAACTCATAACTCATCCCTATAACCCCACCATATCCTCCGGCTTCACCCAGGCGTCGAACTGCTCGGATGTCATATGTTTGAAATCCAGGTCCTTCAGTTCGTATTCCAGCGCTGATTCTTTGAGTGTGATGCCTTTTTTATGGGCATTCTGAGCAATGGCGGCCGCGTTGTAATAACCGATTTTAGGGTTCAGGGCCGTTACCAGCATCAGGGAGTTCTGCACGTGTTTGCGGATATTTTCCTCCAGCGGCTCGATGCCGATGGCGCATTTGTCATTGAAGGAAACGCAGGCTTCTCCAATCAGCCGCGCCGAGTGCAGGAAATTGTAGATCATGACCGGTTTGAACACATTCAGTTCGAAATGGCCGTTGGAACCGCCGATATTGATAGCGACATCATTACCCATCACCTGCGCCGACACCATCGTGAGGGCTTCGCATTGTGTTGGATTGACTTTGCCCGGCATAATGGATGACCCGGGTTCGTTGTCGGGGATGTGAATTTCGCCGATGCCCGAACGCGGGCCGGAGGACAACATCCTCACATCGTTCGCGATTTTCATCAGGCTGACGGCTACTGTTTTGAGGGCGCCGTGGGCCTCCACGATGCCATCGTGGGCTGCCAGCGCTTCAAATTTATTGGGCGCCGTTACAAATGGCAGCCCGGTCAGACTGGCGATATGTTGCGCTACATTTTCAGAATAACCTTTTGGCGTATTGATGCCGGTACCGACTGCCGTGCCGCCCAGGGCCAGTTCGCTCAGGTGCGCCAGGGTATTGCGGATGGCGCGCAGGCCGTGGTCGAGTTGGGCTACGTACCCGCTGAATTCCTGTCCCAGGGTAAGCGGCGTAGCGTCCATAAAGTGTGTGCGCCCGATTTTAACTACCCCCATAAAGGTTTCGGATTTGGCTTTCAGGGTATCGCGCAGTTTTTCGATCCCCGGAATGGTCACTTCCATCAGCATTTTGTATGCGGCAATGTGCATGGCCGTCGGGAAAGTATCGTTGCTGGACTGCGATTTATTCACATCGTCGTTGGGGTGAATAAACTTGTGGTCGTCGCTCAGTTGGCCGCCTTGCAGCACATGCGCGCGGTAAGCGATCACCTCATTGGCGTTCATGTTGCTTTGTGTGCCGGAACCCGTTTGCCACACCACCAGTGGAAACTGGTCGTCCAACTGGCCTATGAGTATTTCATCACACACTTGTGCGATCAGATCGCATTTTTCTTTTGGTAGCACACCCGCTTCCATATTGGTAAGGGCTGCGGCTTTTTTCAGGTAAGCAAATGCGCGGATGATCTCGATCGGCATCCGGTTGGTATCGCGGGCAATTTTAAAGTTCTCGATAGAACGCTGCGTTTGTGCGCCCCAGTAAACATGGGCCGGCACCTGCACTTGACCCATAGTATCTTTTTCAATACGAAAATCCATTGTTTGGCTGTTGATTTGAGTGGACGAATGGGTGGTTTGATGGTTTGAGATGTTTGATGGTTTGAGGTGGTAACTCTTGGCTTTAAGTTACCACCTCAAACCATCAAACATCTCAAACCATCAAACCGATCTTGCAAAGGTAGGTCAGCGCGAATTTATTCTGTCTTCTACAGCCCGAAAAGGCATCGGTGATCCTTGTCATCTTTTTCTTTTTCTACTTTTGCCCTGAAATTGTTAAAATTGCCAAAAATGTCTGTTCGTCTGCATGTTGTAGTGCCTTGTTACAATCCGCCATCGGGTTGGGAGCAGGCTTTGGCGG
>JALHMA010000248.1 GCA_022844265.1 Saprospiraceae bacterium
CCCCAAACACTAAACACCAAACACCAAACACTACTTGGGTACCTTAATTTTATACGTTTTCCCCGCCTTATTCGTGAGTTTGTTGTCTATCAACCAGGGGTTGTACAGTTTCAACATTCGGTAATGCGTTCCGTGCTGGCGCGCGAAATCGCCCCAGTTGGCTACCGGACCGTTTACTTCCACGATTTTAAATTCATTTTGAGCCGGATATAAATGGTCTTTTTCAACCGTGTATTCGTACAATTCCGGGTTTTCCATCACCTCTTTGATGGCAACAATGCGGAAAGGGTAACGCATGGTTTCATCGGCAGCCAGGTTGAGTTCATAAAAGTTTTTGGCGCGTTGGGTCGCCATTTCTTCGGCTATCCTGCCTGGGCCGCCGTTGTATGCCGCGGCGGCCAGCGTCCAGCTGCCGAGGCGCTCTTTTTCTTTTTTCAGGTATTTGCAAGCCGCGCGGGTAGACTTTTCAAGGTGGTACCGTTCGTCCACTTCCGCGTTAACTTCCAGGTTGTAACCGTCTGCAGCGCTTTTCATAAACTGCCAGACCCCCCGTGCACCGGCGGGCGAATTCGCGTTGGAAAGCGCACTCTCCGCTACTGCCAGGTATTTCAAATCCTCCGGCACTCCTTCTTCTTTCAGAATGGGTAAAATGATTGGAAAAAGAGCGTTCGCGCGTTTGAGCGCCAGGATCGTCTGAGAATGAAAATACACATTGCGCAGCAACTCTGCATCCAGCCGCTGCCGTACATCCCAATTGTCCATCGGGAGCGGTTCCCCGCAAAAATTAAAATCCTTGTCCAGGTTGATCGACCGGACGTGCTGCTCCGGGGCCGAAAAGCCGCTACCGTCGCCTCCTTTAAAAGACGTAAAAAACAGGGCGCCAACTGCCATCAGGAGGAACACATTGATAATCAGTAGCGTGCGGGCATTTTTCATCCATTCCATATTCAAAGGCGTTTAAAACAGAAAGTTATCTGTTACCAGTTATTGGTTATCAGTGTTGATAATCAAGCATTTGCAAAGAATTTTATCTAAACTAGATTGCCTGATAAACTTATATGTAACAAAGGTAACGAAAAACGCCGCAGAATTGTGTGTCACACGGTTAATGTGTCTGATTTTTTTTCAGGTAAAACCAAACTGTTTCACAGTTATAATTATTTGAATTTCAACCAAATGGGTTAAATTTTCAAGCATGGGTAAATAGCCCATAACAATTTTTATACGAGAAAAATAAACGAAACCTGTGACCTTTTAACATTACTCCGTTAGAAAGAGGCTTTTCAAAATAACGAAAGCAACAACAAACAAACATCCTGTACAACACCAAACCAATTGCCTCCAAATTACCCAGACGAAGGCCAAACCAAAACCGATAAGATAGGCTGCTCCCAAAGCAGCCGTCAGTACAAGCAAGCCGCGCATACCATGAGAACAATACCCCGCTCCGGGCAACCGGGCGGGGTTGTTTTTTTGACCTGCCATGCCGCCGAACCCCGTTCGGCGAAACCTTGATAAACTTGACGGACAAGCAATGTACTTTTGCCCCTTAGAAAAGGAACTTCCCAACTGTTATGGCAAAAAAAACGGCGGCGCCCAAAAAACGCATCTCTGCTCAACTGAAACAAAAAGCGGCAGATATTGCAAACATTCTTGAAGCATTGTATCCGGAAACACCCATTCCGCTGCGGCATGAAGACCCCTATACTTTGCTGGTGGCTGTGGTGTTGTCAGCACAGTGTACCGACGAACGGGTCAATCAGATCACGCCGCATTTGTTTGCAAAAGCCGATCACCCGGCGGCTATGATACAATTGTCCGTAGAAGAAATCAGGGAAATTATCAAACCCTGCGGCCTTTCGCCTGCCAAGTCAAAAGCCATTTGGGAACTCTCCAGAATCATTGTGGAACTACACGGCGGACAGGTACCCCAAACTTTTGAAGCGCTGGAGGCCCTGCCGGGTGTGGGTCACAAAACGGCATCCGTCGTCATGTCGCAGGCTTTCGGCTTCCCGGCATTTCCGGTCGACACGCATATTCACCGCCTGGCTGCCCGCTGGGGCTTGAGCAGCGGTAAAAATGTGGAACAAACCGAGCGCGACCTCAAAGCCCTTTTCCCGGAACACACCTGGAATAAACTGCACCTGCAAATTATCTTTTTCGGCAGGCAATACTGCCCGGCGCGCGGCCACAAGGCGGAAGCGTGTCCGATTTGCGTGAAATACCAGAAGTAAGCGGGAATTCACACTACCGGACGGAAGCAACGCAAAACTTAACCCAAACGTAAACAACACATTCCTCCTCCCCATCTGCAGCACTGCTATCTTGTGGAAAAATGCTCTCCATGCGTACAGTACTGTATTGCTCCCTGATTATTTTTCTCGCCGGATGCACCCGGCGCAATGTCGAGACGATCACGATCAAAGGTTCGGACACGGAGGTGAACCTCGTGCTGCAACTTGCCGAAGCCTACATGGAAACGAATCCAGCGATATCCGTCAGCGTTACCGGCGGCGGCAGTGGCGTGGGTATTGCAGGCTTGCTGAATGGCAGGTTAGATGTAGCCAATTCATCCAGGGAGATTAATAATCATGAACTAGTGTTGGCTTCTGAGCGGAATATTGCCATCGAACACTTTATTTTCGCTGCCGATGCACTTGCTATTATCTGCCATCCCTCCGTCCCAATAGACAGCATGAGCCTCGATGATTTGGGTAAAATATTTTCCGGTGAAATTCAGAACTGGCAACAACTCGGCGGCGCAGCCGGCATCATTTCCCTCTACGGGCGACAAAGCAATTCCGGCACATTCATGTACTTCCGGGAGCGGGTATTGGGCAAAGACTACGCTCCCGGCATCAAACAAATGAACGGTAACGCTCAAATCCTGGAAGCCGTGAAAGCCGACCCGAATGCCATTGGTTATATTAGTCTGGGTTATCTGACCGACGAAACGGGCGCGCTGCGGCATGGAATCAAAGTCATAAAATTAACTACAGAACCGGGAAAGATAGCCATTTCGCCCCTCGATAGAGCTGCCATCAAGGCTGGTTTGTACCCGCTCACCCGCCCCTTGTTCCACTTTTCCAATGGTACGGCCAGCGACATAATCCGTGCCTTCTACGACTTTGAAAAAAGTCCGGCGGGGCAGAAAATCATTGCCCAAAATGGTTATTTACCCCCATCAGAGGCCGGATTGGCCTTCAATTCCGTGAAATGAATCAGCGACTATTTTGGGATAAATTCTTTGAAAAGGTTTTTAAAGGAACCGCATGGGTTGCCGTCTTGACTTTGGTCGGCATTTTCCTGATGCTTCTGATCAACAGCGCGCGTGCATTTGAAACGATTTCCTTTGCTGAATTTTTCTCCGGCACAGCCTGGAATCCGGCGGCCTATGGCGAGGCGACGTATGGTATTGGCGCTATGTTGTTCAGCACTTTACTGGTGACCATCGGCGCTATGCTGATCGCCGTTCCGCTCGGCATTGGCGCTGCGGCCTTTCTCTCTGAAGTTGCATCGCCGCGTACCCGTAATATCCTAAAACCAGCCATCGAAATGCTCGCTGCTGTGCCATCGGTGGTCATCGGTTTTTTAGGCATTGTGCTGGTGGCGCCTGCGTTGGCAAAAATATTCGATCTTCCGCATGGATTAAATGCGCTGAATGGCTCCATCTTATTGGCTATCATGGCTTTACCTACGCTCATTTCGGTGACGGAGGATGCGATCCATGCCGTACCGCAACACTACAAGGAAGCCAGTTATGCGCTCGGCGCCAACCGCTGGGAAACGCTGCTGCGGGTCACCCTGCCTTCCTGCACTTCGGGTATTTTAGTAGCCATCATGCTTGGTTTGGGTCGCGCCCTCGGCGAAACGATGACCGTGCTCATGGCTACCGGTAATGCCACTGCCATGCCGAACGGTTTTTTTGATTCGGTACGCACCATTACCGCTACAGTGGCGATAGAGATGGGCGAAGTACCCTTTGGTACCCCGCATTATTTCAGCCTGTTCGCCTGTGCGTTGGTACTTTTCCTCATCACCCTTTTAGTCAACATAGCGGCGGAACGTGTGGCGGCAGGGTATAGACGAAAAGGCCAATGAAACGTAAAATCATCCAAATACTCGGCATGGCTTTGATGATTGCGGCTACCCTCGTGGTCGTGGCGATTCTGGGGGTGGTGCTGTTTGATCTGACAGCAAAAGGCGCACCCGTGCTGAGCTGGGAATTTTTGACCCAATCTCCCAAAAAAGGAATGACTGAAGGCGGTATTTTCCCTGCCATATTCGGCACCACCGCAGTTACGCTGCTTTCCACGATGCTGGCAACACCGCTGGGCATCGGCTGCGCGATATTCCTCCACGAATATGCACCCGACAATGCCTTTACCCGCCTTATTCGCGCTTCTATTCGCAATTTAGCCGGGGTGCCGAGTATTGTGTACGGATTATTTGGTGTGGCAATTTTTGTTCAGTTTTTGGGCATGGGCGCATCGCTGCTTGCCGCCGGGTGTACCCTTGGGCTACTGACGCTGCCTTCTATCATCACCACTACTGAAGAAGCCCTGCGGAACGTGCCGCGGCTCACCCGGGAAGGCGCGCTTGCGCTCGGCGCGACAAAATGGGAAACCATCCGGACGGTCGTTTTGCCATCGGCCTTGCCGGGCATCCTGACAGGCGTGATTCTGGCGCTGTCTCGGGGTGCGGGCGAAACTGCACCGATTCTGTTCACCGGGGTGGCTTTTTATTCGCGCTACTTGCCCGGGTCCGTTTTCGACGAATTTATGGCCTTGCCTTATCATCTGTATATTTTATCAACACAGCACCACGCCATTGAAGAAGTACGACCGCTCGCTTACGCAACGGCTTTAACCTTGATTTTGCTTGTTTTTATGTTGAATTTGACGGCTTTCTGGGCGCGTGCACGGTGGCAACGGTCGTTAGGCGCCGGCAAGTAGAAAAAATCAGTCGGGCGGGTGATTTTGCCCAAAACGAACCCAAACTCAAATCCATATTTTTCGTCAAAAACTTCAACTGTCCAAACTTTCCGAAATGGAAAAAATTAAAATTGACATCCAGGAACTTGATCTGTTTTTTGACAAAAAACAAGTGTTGAAAAACGTCTCACTCCACATTCCTGCGGGTAAAATCACTGCTATTATCGGCCCTTCCGGCTGTGGGAAAAGTACCCTGCTCCGATCGCTCAACCGGATGCACGACCTCAACCCGCAGGCACGTCTTTCCGGAAAAATAATGCTCGATGAACTCAATATTTTACATGGAAACACCAACGTCGTGCACCTGCGCCGCCGCATCGGTATGGTTTTTCAAAAACCGAACCCGTTTCCGAAATCCATCGCTGAAAACGTATCTTACGGATTGAAAATAAACGGTTTGCATGACAAAAAAAAGTTGGCAGAAGCCGTCGAAAACAGCCTTCGCGCCGCCGCTTTGTGGGATGAGGTGAAAGATGATCTGGACAAATCCGCGCTGGATTTATCGGGCGGACAACAACAAAGATTGTGCATCGCACGTGCCGTCGCCGTCGAGCCGGAGGTTATTTTAATGGATGAACCTTGCTCCGCGCTCGATCCGATTTCAACCGCCAAAGTGGAAGAATTGATGCTTGAATTGAAAAAAAAGTACACCCTCGTCATCGTTACCCACAATATGCAGCAGGCACAGCGGGTGTCAGATTTTACGGCGTTCATGTATTTGGGCGAGTTGATCGAGGTGGGCGAGACCCGGCAGATTTTTCAAAAACCTCAGCACGATTTGACCAAAAATTACGTGGAAGGGCATTTTGGCTAATCAACATTCCCGTAACTGGTTATACTGAAAGTTGAGAGGTTGAGAACGTTGATAGTTGAGATAGCATTGGTAATCAGTAGATTATTACACTTTCTCGTTCAAAACCACTTTATGTTGACTATAGCACCCTCATAATTACAGGCCTGAAACACCCAGCCTCTAACCCTAACGAATGCCCAAGGGGATATTCTCACCTCTCTCGCCCTCTCACTTCTCTCACCCTCTCACCCTCTCACCTCTCTCACCTCTCACTTCTCACCATCGTGAGTATCGTCGCAATCGCCACCGTTTCGCCCGTTTCATCATACACATCGACTAACCATTTGACGATACCGCGCGGAATTGCCGCGACACCCTCTTTGGAAGGATCGTGTTCCTGTTCTATTTTTTCCTTCACGGTTAATTTCACACCGATGGTCATGCCCGGATAAACCGGTTTGGTAAAACGGCACTCATCCAGTCCGTAATTCAGCAGTACCGGCCCTTTTTTGGCGTCTACAAAAAGTCCGGCGGCTTTGGACAGGACAAAGTAGCCATGCGCCACCCGGCCTGTAAAGGGTGTTCCTTCCAGCGCGGTAGCATCCATGTGGGCATAAAAGTTATCGCCGCTCACATTGGCGAAGTTGTGAATATCCGCTTCCGAAACGGTGTGTTTGGCGGTAACGAGCGTTTCGCCGACAAACAATTCTTCAAAGTATTTTTTGAACGGATGAACGGGCGTTTCCGTTTGTGCGCCACCGGTCTGGTACTGATTGGTGACGGCCGTGATGTCCGTCGGGTGGCCCTGAATGGCCGTGCGCTGCAGGTAGTGCAGTACGCCGCGCATCCCGCCCATTTCCTCGCCACCACCTGCGCGGCCGGGGCCGCCGTGTACGAGCATAGGCATGGGAGCGCCGTGGCCGGTGCTTTCCTTGGCGGATGTTCGGTTGAGGATATGAATACGCCCGTGAAATGCCGCCGCTTCCAGCACGTATTCGCGCATCACCGCCGGATCCTGGGTACAAATGGTGGACACCAGCGAACCTTTGCCCAGATTGGCCAGATGGATGGCTTCGTCCAGGGTTTTGTAAGGCATCAGTGTTGAAACGGGGCCGAAACACTCCGTTTCGTGGCTGCGTATTTTAACAAAAGGCCGGTCGTTTAACAACAAAACCGGCGGCAAAAAAGCGCCTTTGTTGCGGTCGGCGCCTACCACTTCAAAGTTGTCCCAATTGCCGAAAACCGCGGGCGTTTCAGCCGTCAGCAAGGCTAAATTTTCCTGTACGCGTTCTAATTGCTGCCGGTTGATGAGTGCGCCCATACGGACGCCTTCTACGGAAGGATCGCCGAGCACATTTTTGGCGAGTTCTTTGGAAAGCGCTTTTTGAACGTCTTCCAGCAATGATTCTGGCACAATGATGCGCCGGATGGCTGTACATTTTTGCCCGGCTTTGGTCACCATTTCCCGGCGACACTCTTTGATAAATATGTCAAATTCAGGAGTACCCGGCACTGCGTCTGCCCCTAAAATGGCGGCATTCAGCGAATCGGCTTCCATCGTAAAAGGCACCGAATGTTGTACGATGGCGGGATGTGTGCGCAGTTTGCGGCCCGTCTCGGCAGAACCGGTAAACGTCACCACATCCTGGCTTTGTACGGAGTCGAGGATGCCGCGCCCGGCGCCGACTACGAGTTGCAGCGCACCTTCCGGCAAAATCCCGGAGATGATGATGTCGCGAAACATCGCCTCCGTCAGGTAGGAAGTCTGCTCGCTGGGTTTCACCACCGCCGGAACGCCCGCCAGCAGGTTGACGGCTACTTTTTCCAACATGCCCCATATCGGAAAATTGAACGCATTGATATGTACCGCAACGCCCTGTTTGGGCACGAGGATATGATGGCCGATAAAGGTGTTTTCTTTGGAAAGGCGAATGGTTTCTCCTTCCACATAGTAGGGCTCGTTGGGAAAACGGCGACGCAAACTACTGTAAGCGAACAAGTTACCAATGCCGCCTTCAATATCGACCCAGGAATCGGCACGGGTAGCGCCCGTCTGGTGCGACACCCGGTAATACGCCTCTTTGCGATCCATGAGGTACAGCGCCAGCGCTTTGAGCATACGCCCGCGTTCCGGAAAAGTCATACGCCGCAAGACCGGGCCGCCGCTTGTACGGCCGTAGTCGAGGATACGTTCATAGTCGAGTCCTTCGCTGCTCGCTGTGCCGATGAGTTCGCCTGTCAGGGCATGGTACTGTGGTATACCGTCGCCGTCGCCCGGCATCCATTGGCCGAGGACGTAATTGTGGAGGTGTTGCATGGTTGGGCTGGTTTGAGGGTGCGAAAGTCGGGGAAATTCTTGTTTTTACCACATAGAGTTTTTTTTTACCACATAGAGCACATAGATTTTACACATAGCACACATAGCGTAGAGTACTCTAACAACTATGTTTTCTATGTGTAAATCTATATGTCCTATGTGGTGAAAAAAAACGCTATATGGTAAAAACCTACAACGCAATCCCTAGGATCACGCCCGTTTTTTCATAAGATCCCCCATAAAAACCCGCCACCACATCTACCCGAAACAGCCGAAAAACGCCGAAACCGATGTTTTCCAGTCCAAAATTGAGTTCCCAGTACGGCAAATCTTTGGTAAAGGTGGGATCGGAAGAAGGCCGGTCGGTGTAATAAAAATTAGCGCCGATGACCTCTTTCATATTGAGTTTGCGGATACCCGGAATTTTGTCAAACAACCAGCCCTGCAGGTGGTGTTGCCAGTGCGCCTGAACAAAAGGTTGGTCGGTAGAATAAGCATAATAGGGCAGCATAAAAAAACTGCGGTTATAATCCTGCGGATCGGCCAAAAGGGTCTGGTTGCCGCGCGG
>JALHMA010000249.1 GCA_022844265.1 Saprospiraceae bacterium
AATACGATGTGCTGATAGGGGTCAACCTCCTGCGTGAGGGCCTCGACCTGCCGGAAGTATCGCTGGTCGCCATCCTCGATGCGGACAAGGAAGGTTTTCTGCGCAATGCCCGCTCGTTGACCCAAACCGCCGGTCGCGCGGCGCGGAACTCGAACGGCCTCGTCATTTTTTATGCCGATAAAATGACGGATTCCATGCGCAATACCATCGAAGAAACCACCCGCCGCCGCCAGGTGCAAATCGCTTATAACGAGAAGCATGGCATCACGCCGCGCACCATCACCAAAACGAAGGAGGAAATCAGGGCCACCAAAAGTATCCTCGATATTCGCGGAGTAGAAGGCCCGAAATACTACGTGGAAAACGATGAAAAGAGCCTTGCCGCCGAACCGATCATCGCTTACGCCAACCGCAGCCAACTGGAAAAAATGGTGGCCGATACGGAAAGTAAAATGAAAAAAGCAGCCAAAGACCTGGACTTTATTACCGCCGCGCAACTGCGGGATGAAATGATTGCGCTGAAAAAACTGATACGGGAAAGGTTTGCCGTAGAGTAAGCAAGTCCGAAGTCGTTAGTGCGAAGTGCGAAGTCCGTAGAGTAGTCCGAAGTCTGTGGCAAGTGGAAAGTCGCAGGAGATAAGTGTGATGTTGGATTAGATGTGCCGAACCGAGTGATTTCACCATGAAATGTGTAAATTACTCGGTAGTTTCGGCTTTGCTCAAGATGGATAATATTAGAACTGGACTATCCGCAAATTGTAAAGTAGTCTGATTTCACACTACTGGACATTTTTCAGATTAGCGCCGAAATGTCCAGTAGTGTGGCCTGATTTACTTGAACTCTGTGGCCGCGTAGCGGCAAAACGTCGGTAGCAATAAATGCCATACTTGTTGATAAGGTGCGTAGCACCGTAACTTTCATTTCCAGGTTACGGTGCTACGCACCTTTATACCTTGCTCTTTGGTTCTCTACCGACGTTTTGCCGCTACGCGGCTAAAGAACCCAAAGACATAAGTTTTCTCTGGCTTCGGACTACTCTACGGACTTCGCACTAACGACTTCGCACTTCGGACTACTCTACCGACTTCGCACTTCGGACTTTTATCTGGGCACTTCGATCTTCTTCACAATATCATCCAGCACTTCCCGCGTGGAATAACCTTCCATTTCGCGTTCCGGGGTCAAAATCACCCGGTGATTAAGCACAGGGAATGACACATATCGAATATCGTCGGGCGTCACAAAATTGCGGCCGCTGAGGGCAGCGGCGGCTTTGGCCGTTTTCATGATCGCCAGGGAAGCGCGCGGGCTGGCTCCGAGGAACAGATCGGAATTATTGCGGGTATTGTGTACAATGGCTGCAATGTAATCGAGCAATTCTTCGCGGATATACACCTGCTCGATCCGTTGCTGGCAATCGGCAATATCTTCCGGCGACAATACGGCCAATACAGTATCGCGCAGCGCGCCGTTGAAATCATTGTGGAATCGGCGTAAAATGCCCTTTTCCTCATCCAGGCTCGGATATTCCAGCACAATTTTGAATAAAAAACGGTCGAGTTGCGCCTCAGGTAGTTTGTAAGTACCTTCCTGTTCAATCGGATTTTGAGTAGCTATTACAAAAAACGGCGCAGTCATCTGGTGGGTGATCCCATCGACGGTCACTTGTTTTTCCTCCATGACCTCGAACAAGGCGGCCTGGGTTTTGGCCGGAGCACGGTTGATTTCATCGATCAACACCACATTGGAAAAAATCGGACCGAATTTAAAATTAAAATCGGAGGTTTTCATGTTGAAAACCGGCGTACCTACCACGTCGGCGGGCATCAGGTCGGGTGTAAACTGGATGCGGCTGAATCCGGTGTCGATAGAACGCGCCAGTAGTTTGGCGGTCAGGGTTTTGGCGATGCCCGGCACACCTTCCAGCAGGACGTGACCACCTGTAAACAAGGCCATGAGCAGCAGGTCGAGCATTTCTTCCTGCCCGACAAGGACTTGTCCGATCTCGGATTTGACCCGCTCGGCGCGCATCATCACGGGGTCTACATCTACGCCTGGGGCCTGGAATTGTTCCGGGATATGCGTTTCAGTTATCTCGGGCGTTTCGGTGTCCGGTTGTTCGGGGTGTTCTGTTTCGTTATTCGACATTATTTTGAGGGTAATGATGAATAATTAATGATGAATGATAAATGATGAGTGATGAATATTACACGCCGGGCGTCACAAAGGGAACGTTCGTCACGACGGCTTCCAGTTTTTTACTGCCTGCCACGATCATAATTTTAGCGCCAGGCACGGCGTATTTTGTTTTCACATAACCCATGCCGACGGGTTTGTCGAGGGTCGGCGAGTGGGTGCCTGAAGTGACAATGCCGATAGTGGCGCCGCGTTTGCTTTCGATGATGTAATCGTGGCGGGGCACCCGGCGTTCGTCGAGCACAAAACCGACTAGTTTGCGTTTGACACCTTCTGCTTTTTGTTTCTGGAAACGCGCTTTGGAAGGAAAATCGGCGGCTTTATTCAGTTTGGTGATCCAGCCCAGCCCAGCTTCCAGCGGACTGGTTTTATCGTTGATGTCGTTGCCATAGAGACAATAACCCATTTCCAGACGGAGCGTATCGCGGGCGCCCAGACCGGCGGGTTTGATGCCGAATTTGGCGCCTGCTTTAAAAACCTTATCCCATATTTTTACCAGGTCTTTGTTTTTGGCGTAAATCTCGAAACCGCCGCTGCCGGTATAACCCGTGGCGGAAACGATGACATTGTTGCATCCGGCAAAACGACCGCGTCGAAAATTGTAGTACACGATACCTTTCAGGTCTATATCCGTGAGTTTTTGAAGCGCTTCCACTGCCCGGGGGCCTTGCACGGCAATCAGGCCGGTTTTAGCCGAAATATTCTGCATTTTCACTTCAAATCCGCGGGACAGGCGTTTGAGCCAACGCCAGTCTTTGGTCTCGTTGGAAGCATTTACCACGAGCATATACGTCTGTTCGCCTTCGGTTGTCATTTCAGCCACATCGTCTAAACGATATACGAGCAGGTCGTCCACGATGCCCCCTTTTTTATTGGGGAGGCAGGAGTACTGTATTTCTCCGGGACTTAGTTTACTTACATCATTGGAAGTGGCGCTTTGCAGAAAAGCGGTAGCCTCTTTGCCTTTTACAATAAACTCACCCATGTGGCTTACATCAAAAACGCCCAAAGCCTGCCGTACCGCCTGGTGTTCGTCCGAAATAGTCGTGTAAGAAATAGGCATATTGTAGCCGGCAAATTCGGCCATTTTAGCGCCGAGTGCGAGGTGCTTTTCCGTAAGGGGGGTGTTTTTCATCGAATCTTTTTTTTTAGTACAAGTACCATATTGATTGATATTGAGATATTATCACTCCATTTATTGATTGTCAATAGAATATCCCAATATCTTAATATCCCAATATCTCAATAATTTCGCCTATAATTATAACTAATGGTCTGCTTCATCAGGCTTGCCTTCCCGGAGTTTTTTCACCTGCGAATGGTCCGCTTTAATCGTTTTTTCGTTTGATTTACTATTTAATGGGGCGTCTTTCGATTCTTTCATTCCCCTTGCATTACCTGTCTTGGCGGGGATAACGCGCTCTGCCAGGTCGAGGCCCAGCCGGATGCGAATATCCTTGGGCAAGGCATTTTTATGAACCGTAAAGGAAATCGTATTCAGGCGCATATAGGCTTCCGAAACATATACAAATCCTTTTAAGGCCGAGATTTCACCCCAGGAGTTTTTGACGGCGTAATACGCGCCGCCATGCGTCTCGTTGAGCATGCCTACGATGTGCATCAGGTGATCGTCGGTCGTGACCTGCCGGTCGAAAAGTTGCTGCCGGTATTCCTGGGTCACTGATTTTTCAGGCTCCCATACTTTGAAGGTATTGCTTTGGGCCACCGCATCTTTGTCTTTCCAGCTGCGTTCGGGCACGATGGCAAGGCCATTTTGCGCGGCAAACCCTGCGTTGCTCACATCGGCATCCCATTCGACGGTGTAACCCTGCTGAAGTGAGTAGTTGGCACAGCGCATCATGTCACTGATCGGCAGGTTGTAAAACTGGCCGTTGGCAAAATTATCCGGTATTTCGAGGATAAATTTTTCGTAAAACGGATGGTGCGTAAAAGAGGTGATGCTCACGTAATCGTTCGGCTGAATGCCGAGGTACTCGCGGAAGGAAAGGGGCGTGAACACCGTATTGTTGTACGTAAACTGAACGGGAACGGGGCCGAATTCGTCATCCAGCAGGCTGTCAATTTGGGAAAGCCATTTTTCAGAAAGTTTGCCGCTCGTGCCCTGTTTTACAAATTCCTTGCAGGCACTCAGGAGCGATTGTTCGATTTTTTTATGGTTGTATGGTTTGCCCGGGTCTTTGCGGCCCGGATAAATACTTTCCGGAACGATACCGTAGCGATCAACCTCATTCAACAGGTCATGCGCCAGGCCGCCTTCGCCAAATTGTGCGTTTCCCTGACGGCGCACGTAGTTTTCGCATTTCTGGCGGTACGTATGCCTTACCACGTACATTTCGGACAAATCATGTTCTCCCTTGCCCATTCGCAGCGCCTCGCTTTCGAGAAAAGATGCGGTGGAAAAACTCCAGCAGGTACCTGTTTGATCCTGGCTTTTTACGGGTGTCGCAGTCAGGTTTTTGATTTCCTTAAAATCGTAGGCATCCTGTATTTGAGCAAAAAGAGGCGACAGGAGCGCCATCAACAAGATGGAAAGCGATAATTTTTTCATAGCAATGGTGTGATATGAGCAATTTAGAGGGCGAAAGATACGGAGTTTAGTTATGAGTTATGAGGGATGAGTTATGAGTTATTGGTGTTTCAGGCTGGAAAAGGGAATTTAATAGACTATCTATATCCCCTATTCCAGCCTGAAACACCAATAACTCATAACTCATAACTTATAACTCATAACTCCCTAAAGTCCTTTGCGGAGCCGCGCCACCGGAATATTCAGTTGCTCCCGGTATTTGGCTACGGTACGCCGGGCGATGTTATAACCATTTTTCATCAGGACGGTTTTGAGTTTTTCGTCGGAGAGCGGCCGGCGTTTGTTTTCTTCGGCAATCATGTCGGAGAGTATTTTTTTCACTTCAAGGGTAGAAACCTCTTCGCCATCCTGGGTGCTGAGACTTTCGGAGAAAAAGTCTTTCAGGCGTTTGGTACCGAATTCCGTTTGTACATATTTGGAGTTGGCCACCCGCGAGACCGTGGAAATATCGAGCCCCGTCACGTCGGCAATGTCCTTGAGGATCATCGGCCTGATTTTTTTCTGGTCGCCGGTCAGAAAGAACTCTTCCTGGTGGCGCAAAATGGCGCCCATGGTGAGCATCATGGTTTGCTGGCGTTGTTTAATCGCGTCGATAAACCAGCGGGCGCTGTCAATTTTCTGCTTGATAAACAGCACCGCTTCCTTTTCTTTTTTGGAAGCCCGGCGGCCATGGCGGCCATCGTGGAACGCCTTGAGCATATCGCGGTACTGGTCGTTGATACGCAGGTCGGGGGCATTGCGGGCGTTCAGCGTCAGTTCGAGTTCGCCATCGCGGTTGCTGACCAGAAAATCGGGCAGCACGTAATTGACATTCCGGTCGCCGCGGGAAGCGAAGCCGCTGGCGGGTTTGGGGTTGAGTTTGAGAATTTCGTCTACCGCCACTTTCAGGTCCTCTTCGTCGATATTGAGCTGACGGCAGAGTTTGGGGTAGTGCTTTTTGGTAAATTCGTCAAAATACTGGTCGATCAGGCGAATCGCTACCTGGACGGCCAACTTGTCTTCGTAGGAAAGATGGTCTTCATCCTGCCGGAGCCGGTGGTGCAGTTGCAGCAGCAGGCATTCCCGCAGGTCGCGGGCGCCGATACCGGGCGGGTCGAACTGCTGTATTTTGAGTAAAATCCGGTTGATTTCCGGTTCGCTGGTGCTGATATTCTGGCTGAAAAGCAGGTCGTCGACCATGGCGCCGGGTTCGCGGCGAAGGTATCCGTCGTCGTCGATGGATCCGATAATTTGCAGGGCAATGGCATGTTCGCGCTCGTCTTCGAGGCTCAACATGCCGAGTTGTTGTTCCAGGTGTTCATGGAACGTACTTTCAAATGCAATGGGAATGGTTTTTTCTTCTTCATCGCCACCGCGCCCTTCATCGCGGGTTTTATAGGTCGAAGGGTCATCTTCTATAAAATTGACTAAATAATCGTCGAGTTCAACATCGTCTTCCCGGATGTTGATGGCGTCGTCGTCGTCGACATATTCGTCGGCGGCTTCGCGTTCAATTTCATCGAGTGGGCTCAGTTCGGTATTATTATCGGCGCCTAGGGTATCATCCGGTTCGCTGTTGCCCGCTTCCGCTTTTTGTTCCCGTTCGTAGTAACTCAGGTCGGCATCCGACAAATCCATTTCAGACATGCCTTCCATCAGGTCGGCGGTTTCGTCTCCTTCTTCCAGGGCCGGATTGATTTCAAGTTCTTCCTGAATGCGTTGTTCGAGGGTAGCTGTCGGTATCTGCAGCAGTTTCATCAATTGAATCTGCTGCGGCGAAAGTTTTTGTTGTAGTTTTTGTGTAAGGGTCTGTTTTGGTCCAAATGATGCCATTTTCGGGTGCGGGATTAACGTAACAATGGAGGGATGACACGAATGTAAAGGCGGCCCCACCAAAAAAGGGGCCAAATATTTCATTTTTTGACACTTATACTGTGCAGGTTTATTGCATTTTTATTAATATTATTTTTTAAAACATTGAAAATCAATGAATTGTTCTAAAAAATTTAGAAAAAACAAAAATGATATTTCCTGAATTTTTTTTGCAAGAATAGGGTTTTTTCTGAAATCCGGTGAAAATTTAACATTCGTGTGATGGAAAAAGGATGCTGGGTTTCATATATTCTGCGGACTGTTCAAAAAAACAATTATTGATGTGCAGAATTAAAAAATGGCATTACATTTACGCATTCATTTGTCACAATTCAAATCCTTTCTGTGTTATGAAATCTATTTTACTTTTTGGCATCGCTCTGATGCTTTCCGTCTTTGTCATCTCATGCTCCAAAAATGAACCGCTGGAAGAAGTCGCTGCCATGCCGGAAGTGACTGAATTTGTAAAATCGAGGGTCATCTCCCTTGGGTTCAGTGCTGAAGAAATCATCGCCACCGAAGGCGGTTTTATCGTGGAAGGCGATATTTTTATAAGTAATGAAGATATTGCTGCCAGTTGGATAGAAGATTTGCAAACCCTGCAGATTGGTGAAAATGAACAGTACAACACTACTAATTTGGTGACGGGTCTCCCGCGCAACATCACGGTGTTCCTCAAAACAAGCGGTAGCAGGTCATTGCCGGCTTCTTATGGCGCCGCACTCGATATTGCTTTGGCTCGCTACAATGCTGAAAATCTACGGGTTACTTTTACCCGGGTTTATTCAGCCTCCGCAGGTAATATTGACATTACCAGGGCAAGTGGCAGCTACCTGGCTTCTGCAGGGTTCCCGACCAGCTCCGGTAATCCATATGGTTCAGTTGAAGTAAATTCTTCTGCAATTGGAACCGGCACATCCTCCACCTTTAACAATTATTTAGCCACCATTCTGGCCCATGAAATCGGTCACTGCATCGGTTTCCGCCATACCGACTATATGGACCGCTCCTACAGCTGCGGCGGCGCTACTGCCAACGAAGGAGCCAGCACCGTAGGCGCTATCCATATCCCGGGTACTCCGACCACTGCGGATCCGAATTCCTGGATGCTGGCTTGTATCGGTACCAACGGAAACCGTCCGTTCAATGCCAATGACAGAACAGCGTTGAGCTACCTGTATTAATCGGTTTGACCGACAAATATCGGTAACCCGGTTTTGTTCGCAGGGGTTGTGTAAAAAGGGTTGACTCCAATCCTTTTTCACAACCCCTGATTATTTATAACATGTTGATTTTCACGCCTTTTGTAATGAGTCTTTTTCCTGACACGCGCCTTTCATGTTGTATATGGATACTTTCTGTTTTTGCAGGCGCTGCGTCCCAATTGCCCGCTCAAACCCCGATAGCAGAATTATCCGTACCGGGTCACAATCTATTTGTCAACCAGATCAATGCCGCCCACCGGCATTACCCGCAGTTCAAAGGTGAAGGCATCACCATTTCCATCAAGGAATTCCGGTTCGACTCATCCGATGTCGATTTTAAAGGGCGCTACGTTTCCTCCGGGCTTGCATCCAATATTTTAAGCATACACGCTTCTATTATCAGCACATTGGCTGCCGGCGCAGGCACAACCGACTCCGAGGCATTGGGCGTTGCGCCCGGCGCCCGGATCAGTTCGTCTACTTTTGCCGGCCTGAGGCCCGATTTGCCGGCCGATTATACGAGGCATCAAATCAGCGTCCAGACACATGCCTACGGATCGGATATAGATTACCGGTACAGCGATTTAGCGCAGTTATATGACCAAAGCACACTAAAAAACCCTTATTTGGTACATGTTTTTTCCGCAGGAAACAAAGGTGCGGAAACAACGGGCAGCGGCTTGTACAGTGGCATTCCCGATTTCGCCACCATCACCGGCAGTTTTAAAATGGCCAAAAATATTTTGACCGTAGGCGCCGTAGATTCTTTCAACCGGGTACAGGCATACAGTTCAAAAGGCCCCGATTATGC
>JALHMA010000250.1 GCA_022844265.1 Saprospiraceae bacterium
CAACTCTTTTTTACACAAAAAATCGAACAGGGGTTTGCCCATTTCGATGAAGAGGAAAGCCGCCACCTGGTGACCGTGCTGCGCCGAAAAGTGGGCGACCAACTGGAACTCACCGACGGGCGCGGCTTCTTTTACGAGGCGGAAATTGCGGAAACAGGCAAACGCCACGTGCTGGCCCGCATCCTGAAAACCACGCCCGCCGCGCAGGAAAACGCTGCTGCGCTGCACCTGGCTATCGCGCCTACCAAACAAATCGAACGCATCGAATGGCTGCTGGAAAAAGCCACTGAAATCGGCATTGCCGAAATTACCTTGCTGCACTGCCGGCGCTCCGAACGCGATACGGTGCGCCTGGATCGACTGGAAAAAGTGCTCGTTTCAGCCATGAAACAATCGCTGCGGGCGCATTTGCCCAAACTGAATCCAATGGTTCGTTTTCAGGCGTTCGTAACAAAAGCCCAGGCCGAACAAAAATACATCGCCTGGTGCGCGGATACGCCGCTTCCGCACCTGAAAACCCTGCTCCAGCCCGGCAAAAACGCCCTGGTGCTGATCGGCCCGGAAGGCGACTTTTCACCCGAAGAGGTGCAACTGGCGGAGGCGAACGGTTTTACGGGAGTGGGACTGGGCGCCGCGCGGCTGCGGACGGAAACGGCGGGCTTGTTGGTGGTGGCGACAGTGGTGTTGAGTGAGGGGGTATAGTCAAAAGAAAGCGGCATAAGTATAAAGGTAAAATTGCAAAGGGCAAAAAACAATGTGATTCATTGCTTTTTGCCCTTATAAAATAACTGGAGAGCCACAAATTGCTCCCGTTTAATTGGCTTGCTGTTTTTCCAGCGCAATGGCCCGCGGGAACATGATATTGTTCTCCAAATGAATATGCAGGTGCAGGTCTTCCTCAAATTCTTTCAGCATGGCAAACGCCACCCTGTATGTTGTACAGCCGTCCTGCGGCGCAGTGTACTGACTGCTGAGTTGGGAAATTCTCGCCAGACGATCGCCTTCCACCGTATGCTCGTGCATCATCATACGAATAGGATTTTCGACGCTGCCAAACGGCGGCAGGGCAGGATGTTGCTCCGTAGCCAGCGTGCGGACGAAGGGGAACAGGATCATTTCTTCCTTCTGCATGTGCTCGGCCAGTTCAGAAGCGACATGCGCAAATTCATCCCTGATCTCCAGCAATTCCGGGTGACGTTCGCCGTGTACCTGACACAGTTTATTCAGGTACTGCATCAATTCGGGCGATTTCTGAGCCACATAACGATGGTGCTTTTTTTCTACATAATCTGCCAGCAAATCAAGCGGCCAGGAGGCGTAGTCCGCCGCTAACTTTTCCTGCGATGCCGCAACGGTTTGAAGTTCCTGTAGCAGATCAGACGCCGCGATGTTTTTACTCTGGCAAACCTCGTCGATGCTTCGGTTACCTTTACAACAAAAGTCGATGCCGTGTGACTGAAAAACGGACGCGGTGCGGTAGTCCTGTGCGACGATTTCGCCGATCGTTTGTTTATTGGATATTTTCATGATGTTTTATTTTAAATGAGATAAATTTGTCCTGTTTAAAATCAAAAAAAAGGTCGTAACAGATAGTCATCGCTTCAGATAGGTCAGTCCATCCTTCAGCCCGAGGGCAAGTTCGAGCACAGTGGTTTCCTCCAGCATGGCTTTCAGTTCGTCCCGGACGGCAGCAAACCGTTCATGAACCGGGCATGGTTTCAATGCATTGCAGCGCTTAAGCCCCAGCCCGCAGCCGGTGAAAATCTGGTCGCCGTCAATGGCGGAAACAATCTGGTCCAGGCGGGTCTGTTCCATTTGCTCACGCCCGATTTCAAAACCGCCGGTAGCGCCCTGCACCGATCGAACGATGCCGCCCCTGACCAATTGCTGAAGAATTTTAGCCGTAAATGCTACTGGGGAATCTGTCTCCTGCGCAATATCTTTTACATTTACCCTCGCCCCTGCCAGGGAGTGTGTGGCAATGAGCAGGGTCGCTCTGATACCGTATTCGCAGGCTTTTGAAAACATTGGTAGTTATCCGTTACTAGTTATTGGTTATCATGTTGAAAACCAGGCATTTGCAAAGAATTTAATCCAAAGCATTTGCCTCATATACCTTTTACCACACTACTGAACCTTTTACTCCTTTGATTTACGACAAAGATAGGCATGTTTTTTAAATCGGATAGATTTATCTTATTTAATTTATTCTGGTACGATGCGCTTCTTACAGGCCCTTGGCCGTTGATGGCATCCCCAGCGTAAGTACACATGAGATGTATTATATACGTTTTAGATACTATTTTTTAAAAATATTCATCTTTTTAGGGTACTAAAAATTAAAAATGTTCCCTGTTTTTGGCTTGAAAATTTAAGCCCGGCAAATTTGATCTTTGCATTATTTTTCGCCTGCCAACTTCCTGCTTATGAAAAAAACACTCGACCAGCCCTACCAACTCCCACCTGAAGCCGTCGATTTCTTTCAGAAAAACCGCTACATCAAACTCAAAAACGTGTTTGACGCGGACACCCTGGCTTATTACGGCGAGCTCATCAGTCAAAAAGTAGCCGAACTCAACACCAACGACAAACCGCTCGAAGCCCGCGATACCTACGGCAAGGCATTTTTGCAGATTTTTAACCTGTGGCGCGAAGACGAGCGCATCCGAAATTTTGTATTCAGCAAACGCCTCGGTAAAATCGCTGCCGACCTCATGCAGACCAACGGTGTGCGCATGTACCACGACCAGGCTTTGTACAAGGAAGGCGGCGGCGGCATCACGCCCTGGCACGCCGACCAGTACTACTGGCCGCTCGCCACCGATAAAACCATCACGGCATGGATTCCGCTGCAAGCCGTGCCGCTCGAAATGGGGCCGCTGGAATTCAGCGCAGGCAGCCACGTCATCGTGGAGGGCCGCGAATTAGCCATCAGCGACGACAGTGAAGTGATCCTTCAGAAAAGGCTGCGGGTCAATGACTTTCAACACGTCATCGAAGCATTCGACCTGGGCGAAGTGAGTTTCCACTCCGGCTGGGTATTCCACCGGGCAGGCGCTAATCAGACCAACCAAATGCGCCGCGTGATGACGGTGATTTATATGGATAAGGACATGGTTTTGAAAGAACCGGAAAACGACAACCAGGTCAACGACTGGAATACCTGGTGCCCGGGCGCGGTGGTGGGAGCGGTAATTGACACCGAATTGAACCCTGTAATATATGAGCGGGCCGAATAAGGCATACCTACCAGTCGTGTGGGCAGTCCCTGGCGCTGCTCGCGTTTTACATCCAAAATTCAACTTACCTGCGTCTCGTAATAATGCTCGGCAAGTCCGAACCGACGTTCAGGCGCACGGCTTTCCAATTGGTGGAAATCTGTAGGTTTTAGACCCGTAAAACTTTTGTAGTCGCGCACAAGGTGCTGATAATCATAGTAATTGCAATCAAATGCAATACTTTGCCAATCCTGATTGGGGTTCAGATTTTTTTCTCGAAAAGCCTTGTCAAACCGCACCAGCCGGGAAAAAAGTTTGGGATGCACACCTGTGCGTTCCTGAAACTTCCGCTCAAACTGTTTCGGGCTCAAAAATGATTTTTTCGCCAGGGTATCCAGTGTAGCAGTTGGATTGGCCAACATCCATTGGCAAACCCGGTCGATTGGGTGGCTTTCTTTTACAGCCTTGCGCACCAAATTTTCAATGAATCCATTGGCTATCTGCACGATTTCGGTATAGTTCCGGGCAAAGAAAAAAGCTTCGTTGACCGCATGAACTTCTTTTGAAAACACGCAGTCCGCTTCGATGTAAGCATCGTTGATTTCGCAGCTCGGCATACCGGTCAACCGGTACAAGCCTCCCGGTTGAAACAGTATTTGTACCACCATAAAATGGCCGTGAACATACCTGTTGGTCACCGACAAGGCTTGTCCCACCAGGGCCACCGGGATATTGGCTACATTTTTCTGCTGAGTAGTAAAATCTACCCGCTCCCGGTCATGCGGATAAAAAGCCAGGCACTGTTCCGGGCGGGGCGTGTATGGTTTGAACGGAGGCGGATCGTTGCTATCGAACCGCATGTGTACGATTCGATAGCAGCGGACAAAAGCCTGAAGCGATTGATTGGGCAGGAAGTCTTTTAAAATCATCGCATATCGTGTATTTGCAGTGTTTATTGCAAGCCGTATTTTGCTGCAATGGCCTGGCGTTCTTCAAAAGCAGTAGGCGCATATACCAGTCCGAATTGTTCATTCAACAGATCATGCGCTCGTTTATGTTGTTCTGAACCCCTTGGAAACCCATTTTCAGGGGTTAATTCATGAAAAATACGCTCTAAAAATTGCTCAAAGGGCTGATTGAAATACATATCAACAAAGCGCAGGGGTTTTTCAGATGCGTTCCAAAAAGTGTGTTTCAGGTTTCGCGGGCGGAAATGCCAGCCGCCTGCTGCAATCTCGACGACCTCGTTCTCCACCATCACGCTGGCCGTACCTTCCAAAACATACATCAACTCATCCAGTTCCTTGTGATAATGCGGCGGCGGGCCCATCACTTTGGGCGCAACAGCGCATTCGACGCACGAATATACGCCACCTGTCATTTCTGAGCGCACCCAGACCCGAATATCCATATTTCCTTTGTGCGACAAGGGTTCGGAAGGTGGCAGATAAAAGGGTTTTAGCGGGTCTGTGGCAAGATTGGCAGGTAAGGTACCCGGCTGGGCCATCAATCCGGTGTTGGGCAACATA
Source organism: Saprospiraceae bacterium (assembly GCA_022844265.1). GTDB lineage: Bacteria > Bacteroidota > Bacteroidia > Chitinophagales > Saprospiraceae > M3007. The sequence continues at coordinate 4,748 of JALHMA010000250.1, forward strand.
CCCAATGAGGCGAACAAACCTGCGGCTTGTATAAAATCTCTTCTTTCCATGTAAAAGGGCTTTTAAATTATTTTTACAAAACTATCAGCGTTTGTTGCGCTGCAAGTGGTAAAAAATAGACATTCTACATGCGTGTTCTGGTTTTTCTCAGACGCTTTCAGCACACCTTACGACTCATTGTGATTTTGCGTAATTTTATCCCACGATTTGCAACAATTTTATTGCTAAAAAACTGTCCATGATCTCCAGATTTTTCTTTTTGTTTTTCTTTTTCCCCGCCATCGCATCTGCTCAAGGCATTGCATTTGAACACATCACCTGGGTAGAAGCGTTGGAAAAAGCCCAAAAAACAAACAAAATGATTTTTTTGGACGCCTTCACCACCTGGTGCGGCCCCTGCAAAATGCTCAATGCACAAACCTTCCCGGACTCTGCGGTAGGCGCTTTTTTCAACGAACATTTTATTAACCTCAAAATAGACATGGAGAAAGGGGAGGGTATCCAACTCGCCCGCCAATACGGCGTGGACGTGTACCCGACGCTTCTGTTTTTTCAACCGAACGGCATCGTTGCCCACCGGAGTGCAGGTTTCCAAAATATTGCAGGTATTTTAAACCTGGGCGCTATCGCCGTTAACCCAGATCGTAATCTCCGCGGCCTCGAAACCCGTTACAGCAATGGCGACCAAAGCCGGGAACTGATCCTGCAACTGATCGCTGCCCGCAGTGCCGCTTACGATCCCCGCACCGGAGCGCTGGTGGAAACCTATCTAAAGCAGGAAAGCGACCTGAATACGCCGGAAAACAAACAGATGATCCTGCAAAATTCGAGTGACCCTTTTTCCCTTGCCTTCACCTTTCTGGTGAACAACAAAACTGCCTTTTTGCCCGATGTGACGGAAGATCAGATTGCGACTTACATCGACCAGATTTTTGAAAATTACCTGCAAGCACGTCCTGTGGTGGAACTGGACGAGGTGAAACGCCTGTACGCCGCCTGCTACCCCGACCACGAGCCTTTGCTCGCCTCTTCTTTTCCGATGGTTCATTACCTGGAGCGCGGCGACTACCTGCGTTACGTGCAGGCCGCGCTGGATCATTACACCCGCTTTCCAAGTACGGATACGGATGAATTGAATGAATCTGCCGCTCTTTTTGCCGAAAATGCCACGGATCAGGCAGCCCTAAAACAGGCGCTTTCCTGGGCACAACAATCTGTTCAATTAAAGGAAACAAGCCATAATCAGTATACCCTGGCGCTTTTACTGGCCAAAACAGGCAAAAAAAACGAAGCAAAAACGGCAGCAAAAAGAAGTATTGAACTGGCGAAGACCGAAGGCGTGGATTTCACACAACAGCAGGCTTTTTTATCGGAATTGGAAAAGAAACCATGAACTTGGAGTTACTGAAGCAATACTCGCGCAAGCGGCGACAACCTTTGTTTGTTGTTAAGCCAATCGTTACCGCCGTGCGTGGGTCTTACGACCCCGCACATTTCGAAGTTTATTCTTTCTGTACACAAATGAACCGGTCTCTTACCTTTGTTCGGCATTTTATCAAAAACCCCACCCTTTTGTTATGCTGCGAATCCTCCTACCCCTCCTCTGGCTCGCTGTTTGTACAACGGGCATCGCCCAGCCCGCCCCCCGCAATGGCCGCGATTACGCCGTTTTTTTCGTAGCTGCCACGTATGAAAATGGCTGGAGCAACCTCCGCGATGCTCCAGCAGAGGTACAGAACATCGCCACAGAACTCCGCGAGCGCTACGGTTTCGAGGTCAGGATCGTGCCCGACGCCAAACGCGCCGACATCGTGCGGGTACTCGGCGAATACAAACAGAAAAAATACAAGCCGCAGGACCAGTTGCTGCTGTTCTTTTCCATGCACGGCGTACACGACAAGGACAGCGATCAGGGATATCTCATCCCGAAAGACGGGCTGCTCCAGGACTTCACCTACGAATCCTGGTACTCCCACGCCGCCCTGCGCGACCTGGCAGGCTCCATGCCCTGCAACCGCGTGCTCGTGGCGCTCGACGCCTGCTATTCCGGTATTTTCGGCGGACACCGCGACGATAACCGACCCACACCCGCCTGGGAGCGGGAGGACTACCTTTGCACCGAGCGGCTCATCAAAGCCTTTAATGCCAACAAAACCCGCAAATACCTCACCGCAGGCGGCGATGTGCGGGTACCCGCCAAAAGCGTCTTTGCCGCCCGCTGGCTCGCTGCCCTCCGCTCCGACGGCGGCGATGACGGCCTGCTCGGATTCCACGAACTGCTCGGCACGCTCGACCAGTTCCAGGAACCCCGGCCAACCGCCGGTGACTTTGTGGCGGAGACGAACGGGGATTTTGTTTTTGTGAAAAAGAATGGGTGCGCCGCCATCTCCCCCTCTCCGATGGAGAAAGCACCGGGATCTGAGGTCCAAAACAGTTTTCAAAAAGACCTCAGCGCCTGGGAAAAAGCCAAAGCCTTCGACACCCCGGCAGCCTACCAGAAATACTTGGACGATTTCCCTGGCGGCTCTTTCCGGGAAGCCGCAGACGCTAAAATAGCCGCCGCAAAAAGCCGGGTTGTTGAAAACAAGCCGGAACCGGTAACCCCGGTCCAAAACAAAACCGACGACGGCCTTGTGCTCGTGCGCGGCGGCGCCTTCACTATGGGCTGTACTAGCGAACAGCAGGACTGTTACGACTCTGATAAACCTGCCCACTCGGTGACTCTTTCCGATTTCTACATCGGCCGCCACGAAGTGACCCAGAAATTGTGGACACAGGTGATGGGCAGCATCAACCCTTCCTACTTCAAAGGTGATGATTTGCCGGTAGAAAATGTCAGTTGGGAAGATGTGCAGGATTTTTTGAAAAAACTCAACGCCAAACTCCCTGCCGGACAAAAGCCCTACCGCCTGCCCACCGAGGCCGAGTGGGAATACGCCGCCCGGCAAGGTGGCCAGGCAGTTTTATTCGGCAACGGAAAAAATATCGCCGACCCTGTTGAAATCAATTTTGATGGCGATTATGACGTAAAATCATACTCCATAAAAGGTATCGACCGCCAAAAAACAACGCCCGTTGGCTCTTTCGCCCCCAACAGCCTCGGCCTATATGACATGAGTGGTAATGTATGGGAATGGTGCAACGACTGGTACGGCGACTACACCTCAGGAAGCCAGACCAATCCACAGGGGCCAGGTTCAGGAGTTTCTCGCGTGATTCGCGGCGGCTACTGGGGCAGCTTTCCGCGGGACTGCCGTGTCGCTTATCGCGGCCATGGCACGCCGGCGGACCGCGGCAGCGATTTAGGCTTCCGCCTGGCGCGGTCGTTTTAGTTCGTTTGTGCGCTGTTCGGCTTCCTTGTTGGTTTGAACAGGATTTATGGGATTAAAAAGGATTTGGGCAGCTTGGGTAAGGTAACTTTTCAAAAAAACAAATATGTATTTCTCTGACCAGCCCATTCTCCGCGATTTCGACCGTTTTTTAGACTACCTCGGCAAGTCCGCCAAGTTGGAATTGACCAAGGACAAAGGATATTTGCGCAGCGCCGACCTGCTGGCGCTCAACGAACAGATGCATTTCCGCCTGTCCATTTTAAATCCCAAAAGTCAGCAACCGGCATTTGCGCTGCTGAATACTTTTTTCCACATCGTCCGAGTATCGCAGTTGGCGTTGGTAAAAAAAGACGTATTGGCCAAACAATCCACACTTTCCATTTCCGAAGACCGGGTGCGGCTGTACGATGCCCTGAGCGACGATGAAAAATATTTTTTCCTGCTGGAAAGTTTCTGGTGTTTTGTGAATTGGGAAGAAGCCTACGATTGCCGGGCATTTTGGGAGATCCATTT
>JALHMA010000251.1 GCA_022844265.1 Saprospiraceae bacterium
GGTTACCAGTTCACTATGAACATGAATGGTCTGGAAGTAGTGGATATTATCCCTGGCACAGACATGAAACTGGACAACTTTGGTGTGTTCGCTGATGCGATCACCACTTCTGTAGACGGAGCAGCCAACGAATTTGAAGTGACTTTCCGCGCTACAAAAGCCGGTAAGATCAGCAACATGTTGGGTGTATCCAGCAGGATTACGAAAGCCGAAGCGTACAACCTGACGAACGATCGTATGGATGTTGCTTTCCGTTTCAGTTCCCCTGCGGGGATGACAATCAGTGGTGTAGGCTTCGAATTGTATCAAAACCAGCCGAATCCGTTTGTGAACAAGACCTTCATCGGTTTCCACTTGCCAGAAGCGGCCAACGCTACGCTTCGTGTGTTTGACGAAACAGGTCGTATGATTTTCACACAACAGGGTGACTTTGCGAAAGGCTACAACACGTTTGCGATCGATCGTCAGTTGATTACAACAACCGGAGTCTTGTACTACACGGTGGAAACCGTGAGCGACAAAGCGACGAGAAAGATGATTCAGTCCAAGTAAGGGTTGATGAAGGTTGATGAGGTTTATAAAGGTTGATAATGGCTACTCGAAAAAAGAGCATTCGCCCTATAGAGCGGCTATTATCAACCTCATCAACCTAATCAACCTCATCAACCCTCATCAACAATCAATTTATCACCCTCCATCATAAGAACGATGCGCGGCCTGGGAAGACGATCCCGGGTCGCGCATTTTTTGTACCGGCTGCTTTTTAGTGGTGGCATGGTTACCTTACTTGGTAAGGGTTGATTGTTTTATACGTGTGGGGGGTGTGTCAAAAGGCCCAGCGGGCCTATATCTTTGTAGCACTGACGGATTAAATTTGGTACCCGGCCCAGCGGGCCGGTATCTTTATCGAATAAATACCGGCCCGCTGGGCCGGATGAAATTTACTTTGGCATTACTACAAAGATATAGGCCCGCTGGGCCTTTTGACACAACCCCCGGCGAAAGGATCTTTTCGCCTCGCTCAGTGTTCAATTTTCCATATAGTTCCTCCTTAAGCGCCGGTCGTGGTCTTTTGACCTCGACCACGAGTATAACACGATCCTTCTTTATGAAGATCAATCCTGCCATACCTTTCCGGACCATCTGGGGCTAGGCGATAGATCTTTCAGGAGTGATCGGAATCCCTATCCCTTTTTTATACCGGAAGGGGCAATCTGAAACATCTTGGAGAAAAGCCGGGAAAAATGGGCCGGATCTTTAAACCCGACCATGAAACAAACTTCTTTGACATTGATATTCGGCTGTTCTGATAAAATTTCATACGCCTTTTGAAGGCGGTAGCGGCGCAATAATTCCATCGCGGAGAGGTCAGACAAAGCCGTAAGTTTTCTTTGCAACTGGGATTTACTCATTTCAATATCGCGGCAAAAGTGGGGCAGGCTATATTCCTCGTTTGAATAGTTTTTTTCAAAAATATTGTATATTTTCAACATAAAAGCATCCGGTTGCGTGACCGACTCTTCTGCGTGTTCCAGTGAACCTTCGGCGCTATCATTCAGCAGGTCTGCCGGGGTAGTTATGGTGGCATACCGTTTACGCCATTGACCCTGCAACTGGTATAAGTTTTTCAAAGTCAGTATCAACTCCTGTTCGTCGAATGGCTTGCCGAGATAAGCATTGGCGCCATACTGTTGGCCCGTCAACCGGTCGGATAATTCAGAGCGGGCGCTCAGCATCACAATTGGAATATGGTTGGTCAGTTCGTGGCTTTTGAGCCTGTTGGTCAGTTCGTAGCCGTCTATACCAGGCATCATCACATCTGTAAGGATAAGATCCGGAATTATTTCCAGGGCTTTCTCGTAACCAGTCAAGCCGTCGCGCGCAAACTCAATACTGAAATATGGTTCAAGCGCATGCTCTATAAAGTTGGAAATGAAGAGGTTATCTTCCACAATGAGCAATAATGGCAACGATTTATCAGCGGGCGTATCGGATAATTCCCCTGTTAAATGATCGGACATGCGAGCCTCTTCAGGTAGAAAAGTATCCATGGCCGGGGCTGTTTGCGTGACAGGTAGTGCAATAACAAACCTGGAGCCAATACCCCGTTGGCTACTGACCGTAATTTTACCACCAAAAAGTTCCACCAAATCCTTTACGAAGGTCAGGCCAATACCGAAGTGTGGTTCTTGTTGCTGCGGGTCATTAGAAGTTCCCTGGTAATAGCGTTCAAAAATCTTCGGCAAATCCTCCGGGGTGATGCCTTCGCCGGTGTCGGATACTTCGAGCAGCATCTGATTTTGTGCGTCGGCAGAGATGGAGATACCGATATGTCCGCCGGGTGGCGTGTGTCGAATTGCATTGCTCAACAAATTATTGACAATAAATTTTAAGCGCAATGGATCGAAATCCATCACCAGAAAAGGTACGGCAGTTTGAAAATCCAGTTTGATATCTTTAAACTCTGCCAGGCTTTGGAGCGATTCGACCAGAAAACGAACATAGCCGCAAACATCTCCGTTTCGCCAGTTCAACTTAATTTCTTTCCTGTCCAACCTGGTGATATCTACCATTTGGGTCACCATTTCGAGCATACTTTGCCCCTGTTGATGAATGGCTCCGGCGTTCTTAACTATATTTTGATGATTTCTTTCAGTTTCTATGCGCTGTGCCTGTCCCAGAATAATCGTCAGGGGCGTTTTGAATTCATGGGAGATATAGCCGAAAAAGCGGTTTTTGAAATCATCGAGTGATTGGAGCCGTTGAATCTCTTTTTCATTGATTTCCTCCGCGTATTTCAATTGAAGGTGCCGGCGTTCGTAGCGGACATATGCAAATACGAGCAATGAAAAAAGTCCTGCGTACAGTATCCATGCGAGACGGCTGCGATACCAGGGAGGAATAATGGTGACAAAAACCTTCGTGACAGGTGCATCTGCCCAATTCCCGTTGGCATTGATACTCTGTAGTTCAAGGGTGTAATGCCCAGGCGGGATCAGTGCGAAATTGGCGGTGCGATGCAGCCCGGCATGTATCCAGTGCTCGTCGAGCCCCAGCATACGATATCGAAATTGGGCAGAGGCGGGGTGGCTCGTTTGTAAGGCTGCAAATTCGAGGGTGATGCTGTTTTCTTCAAAAGGGATTTGCAGGGAAATCTCATTCTTCTTATTAACGGTGAGGTAATCGTTCTCAGCAGGGTTTAAAACGGCGCCGTTGATTTTTAATCCGGTAATGGCTACGACAGTCGATTGATACCGGACAGGTTCTGCCTGCGGGCGGATCAGAAACAGCCCGTTGACACTACCGAAAGCGAGTTCGCCTGAAGGCAGTAGGCGATAAGCATCAGTATTAAATTCTGTGGTTAGTTTTATGTCTTCATTGATAAAATTGTAAAAAGTTCGGTTTTGGCGGTTAAAACGCGTCAGTCCCCGGTTGGTACTCAGCCAGAGGTATCCAAAAGCATCTCTTAGGATACCATACACTACATTGTCAATCAATCCGTCTTTTTCGCTCAAAATATCGGAACGGCCAGCCTGGGTGTCAAAACGGTGCAAACCGCCGCCGTAGGTGCCGACCCAGATGATATTTAGGTTGTCAGGATCGGGGCATACGCTCAAAATCCGCTCGCTTTTGAACAGCACACCCTTACTGCCATGGTTGTGCCAAACCTCAAAACGCGGCGTTCCTTCCTGTTGCTCTATACGCACCAGCCCGTGGTTACTTCCAAGCCACAAGGTTCCTTTTTTGTCTTCCAGCAAACAGGCTGTTTGTAATAATTTTCTTTCTTGTTCGGGAAAAAACTGGTCAAACTGCCAGCGTTCCACCTGTAAATTGTCCGGGCGGATACGTATAATTTGCCCCTGTGTCGCCGATACCCAGATATTGCCATGCTCATCCTCCAACAGCGGAACAGATCCATAGACAGAGAATGTCAGTTCGACCGGGATTTCCTTCCAGGCATTGTTCCGGGCTTCTTTTTTAAGCATATAGAGCCGGCCGTTTCTACTCCCTACGATCCAGTAGTCGCCGGAACGTGAAATGAGCAGATTGTACACACGCTCCATGCGCACAGACGCCCAGGGCGCGTCCTCGAATTGATTGGAAATCGGGTGGAGCACCTTTTTCGGGAAATCCCTGCCAGGCCATAGGCGTCCATCCGGCAGGAAATTAAAATTATAAAAACTTCTGTTTGTTAAAATGTGCTGGAAACGTAGTTTTTTTTGACGGAATTTGCGGACACCATACCCGCTGGTACCCATCCACAAATTGCCGTTCCGGTCCACCATACCTGTATAGGATGCTATCTGGTCTAATACGATTAAGGGTTTAAAATGGCGGGAAAAGGCCCTGTAGTCGGGTGAAATGCGATTTTGAGGTGCTAAAATCGTATCAAATTGGTAGAGTATCGAATCTCCGGCCTGATAAAGCAGCGGCATTTGCCCGGGTATTTGAATAAACGCTGCCAGTTGCTGTACGCTGTGTGCGGTATCGGCGTTTTCGGGTATCCGGAAGATAAATCCGGTGTTTTCTTTTGCGTGATAGATCAGTCCGTAATTCCCCATTCGTCGATAAGCAATGGAACGGAGATCAACGCTTTCTACCTGGAGGGTGACCGGATCTATTTTGCCAAAGAGGCTATGGTTGCCAGCAAAGAAGACTTCATCTTTATGATCGCTATTCAGCCAATGCAGCGGACCGTCCAAATCGGCAGGCAATTTAACGAATTGTAGTGTAAAAGCATTGGCAGTAACCCGATTTTCCCGAATCAAACTGGAGAGACCGGCCGATGGCGTTACGACATAGGTACTACTTGAAATGGCGCCACCTTCTTTAGCCTCCCGGTCGCTTATCCAAATCCGGCCGTCCTTGATGTCGATGCTAATGGCTTCATGGACAGGGAATGCAGGGTCTATATCAGCGAGGTGAATAAACTGTTCGGTGTAAGGATCCATTACGGATAAACCTTTATCAGTACCCAGCCAAAGCAAGCCGTCGGCATCTTCCTTAATACAAAATATATAATTGCTTTTGAGTGCCCTGGAAGAGGTCTTGTCCAGTGTAAATCGTTTCACCTGATAGCCGTCATAACGGTTCAGACCGTTGAATGTACCGATCCAGATGAACCCGCGACTATCTTCAAACAAGGACAGTACAAAACCTTGAGAGAGCCCGTCAGCAACAGTAATCGACTCTATTCGATAATCTTTCTGCGTGTATCCGATGCTACAATAAAGCAGGATAAATAGGCAGATCGGTAATTTTTTCATGCGGGTTCAGCTCATGGTATTATGAGGCATCAAACGATTGCCTTTCGGATTAAATTAAATATCAGCTGCAAAAGTAAAGTCCATTTCCCGTTTAAATAGTTTTTTTTACCCAAACCTGGGTAATTTCGTCAAACATTTGGGCGAAAAAGTCATGTCAGCCGCTTGCTACCACTATCATATTTGCAATAGGCAAAAATAGATGCTCATATTTCTTTTAATCTCGTTCCGCTTCAAAAAACAAGGAACAAACACTAATTTTCATGAAAAGTCTCTACAACCTGGTTTGCGCCGGGCCTTTCTCTGTGTTTTTTACAAATACAGGCAGGTTTTCCAATGCACGCGCAACCCAACTGCCACGGTACCTTACACTGATTTGTACTGTTTTCGTTACATTCAGTGCCTTTTCTCAAGTCAATATTATTGACCCCAATGCGGCGAATGCTCCGGATATTAACAAATGTTCCGGCACGACGTATTTAGAAGCAATCGTGCAATTCGGCGCCAACGGTAGTAATGCTGTTGTCTCGCTGCCCATTCCTCCAGGTGTTCAATATGTTGCCGGTAGCGTGGTGGCAGTGTCACAAACAGGTGGGTTATCGATTGCTCAAACAGCAGCCACTCCGGCTAATCCGCTGTTTACCATCACTGCTTCAGATGGAACCATCAATTCCAGCAATGAAATACGGTTCAAATACAGGGTAAAGGCAGATTGCTCGATAACCCCGGGAACCATCGTTTTCCCGGTCAATGTGACTTTTAACAGCATACAAACCTCCGGTGAAGTAGTAGCCGACGTGTTACAGGCCGACTTGAACCTGACCACACACCCGCAAACTACCGCCACCATCGGTGTGCCGGTGACCGTGCCGATCCAGATTCAAAACGGTGGTTTGGGTGAAATAGACAGCCTCGATTTTGTGATAACGGAAAGCGGCATGACAACAACGCAAGTCGTTGTGAATGGGATTCCGTCCACGCTGATCAGCAATTTAGCAGGCGTGCGGCGCTACCGAATTTACAGCAATGCACTTCCGGGCGGTAAACTCAATAACCCGGAGACGATCACAGTGCTGCGAACGGTCGTATTGCAATCCTGTGTTTTTAGTTCCAATTACGCTGCCAACTGGGGCTGCAACGGCTCCCTTTGCCAAACCCCCGAGCCTTATGGACCGGGTGAGTTTATGCTGACCAGCGGCAGCCCGAATGTGCAAATAACAACGCAAGTGGTGCAATCCTCTAATTTATGCACCAATGCTGTTGTTGATATTACATACCAAAACAACGGTACTGGGCCTGCAAATGCCGCTGCAGCGTTCAACATGATTTTTAAAGCGGGCATGAACAGCGCTACGGGCTGGTCTTCTGGAAACTGGTCGGCCGTTTCCGTGACCATGAACGGCAACCCGGTAACGTACACAGGAGGCAGCAGCGGCCTAAACATCAGCCTGAATGCCAACCAGTTTTCCAGCGACCCTGACGGCGCCGGTATTGGCCTGGCCGATGTGGATCTCGATGGGAAATTCGACGATTTACCACAGGGAAAATTCATTACACTCCGCGTAACGCTCGCTTACACATGCCCCAGCGCATGTCCCGCGCCCAATGAATCGGCGAGCCTGATTCCGGGGGCCATGTATTCCGATCAATGCGCCGCCATGTTGAATGCCACAGGTCCGGCCGGTTTTACTTTTAGCAGCGCTGCCATTGGTACGCCGGTGGTGTATGTGCCGAAAACGGTGTCGGACGGGCAGGTATTCAACGCCGAAATATGTTTGTCCCGCACGATTGGCGGCGCAGGCACGATTTGTCCAACGAATAAGATCAGGTACCAACTTACATTGCCGGCAGGTGTTACCGCTACCGGGGCAGGCTCCATCAATGGGGTGGCTGCATCGGTAGCCATTTCCGGAAATCTGGCAACCCTGGAAGGGCCGTTTTTATCCGGTGAAGGCATGTGTTTATCTATTGAAATGACCTACGCCTGCAACACGGCGCCACTTGATTTCTCCTACGAGGTGACATATCAATGCGATGCCGCTTGCGCCTGTATTCAAAAATGGGCCTGCGGCACTTTTTCCATGTCTTCCAATGGCTGCATCGGAGCGGCAGCCTGCGTCGGCTGTCCTGAATGCCCGGACGGCGGCCTTACCATCGGCGCGCTGAAAGTACAGCGTACTACCCTGGGCTACACGGATCATACAGGTACGACGCGGGTAACGAACCCCAATACTTTGCCCGCATTGAGCCTGTTGAAGGCTATGCCCTGCGATACGCTCAAATTCTCCATGTCCAGTGTAATGCTTGGCGGCGACCTGGGTACGGCCACATTTGACAATGCGTACCTGGAGATTTCCTACGATCAACTGGGGGGGAGTAACTTGTTGGGTTTTGGCAATGGATCGTACCGCTACTACGACGCCAGTACGGGCAATACCATAACCGGGCCACTACCTGCGCCATCCAACAGCGTCGTTGCCGGGCGGCATGTGCTGGTCTGGAATTTTAATGCGATTCTTCCGGGAGCTTTGATGCAGCCGGGCGATAGTATCAGCGCTTTTCCACGTTTTGTGGTGCTGAATAATGCTGCGCTGAGCGTTTCGCCTACAAAGCCGAATAATGCTATCGCAGCATTTTACAACCTGGCAAGTGCGGCAGGCAACCCGGCGCCCGGCGGATCGCCACGGTTTACCTGTGGCAGTTATGTGCCTGAATTTTACCTGCACGCCATCAAGCCGTTGCCTTTACCAGTTGCCGGATCGCGTTCGGGCTGCGGCTCCTATGAGGTTTCCGGTGCTGTAAATAATGAAGTAACAATCCTTTATGATGAATATCCGGACGAAATCAGGCCGGTGGAGATCATTAAATCCATCAAAGTCCAAATCCAGAACGGCGATAGTTATGACCCTTCGGTACAGCCGGTTATGATTGTTTACGGGAGCGCGGCGGATGATGCCTGGTATGCGCCGGGTACGTTTAATTTGCCTGCGCCGGTTGTTTCCGGGAATATGCTGACCTGGACAAATCCGGGCAACTGGCCGGTGAGCGATATGGCGGGCACCAATCAAGGGGAAACCGGTTATGTCGTCCGGTTTAACCTGAAAAACAGCGGATGCGTCAATTCCAGCGACGGTATCCTGCGCACCACCTGGAACTACGACCGTTTTGGTTATGCAGTACCGGCTTGCCGACTGAATGTAGTAACGCCGGCGCTGTCGGGTACCGTTCAGGGTGGGGCCCCGCAGCATACCCTGAGCAACCTGACGGGCAGCGTTTATGGCAAACAACGGGTGGAGTGCTTCCAGGT
>JALHMA010000252.1 GCA_022844265.1 Saprospiraceae bacterium
CGGGGGCTTCGCGTTTGGTAATAGTTGATATTTTGGTCGAATTTTCACAAATGCCAAACGCGAAGCCCCCGAAACACTAAACACCACACACTAAACACGAGCACGATTACAGGCCTGAAAAACCCAGACCCAAAATACAACTAAATGCAAAGGGGGATGTCTCTCACTTCTCACTTCTCACTTCTCACCTCTAAACATGACTGCTGAATCAATTTTACAGGAACTCCGGCAAATGGGCAGCGAACAAACAAAAAAGACCTTCCTGCGACACGGCGCCCGCGAGCCTTTTTTCGGCGTAAAAGTGGGCGACATGAAAACCATCGTGAAACGCGTCAAAAAGGATCATGCCCTCGCAATGGCATTGTACGATTCGGGTAACTCCGACGCTATGTACCTCGCCGGACTGATCGCCGATGAAAAGAAAATATCAAAAGCCGACCTGCAACATTGGGTCGAAAACGCTTACTGGTACATGATCAGCGAGTTTACCGTGGCCTGGGTGGCTTCGGAAAGTCCCTACGGCTGGGAACTGGGCCTGGAATGGATTGAATCCGACCGCGAACAAATTGCAACGGCAGGCTGGGCGACTTTGGCCAATTGGTGTACCATCCGGCCGGACAGCGCACTCGATCCGGACTACCTGCGCAAACTGCTCGACCGGGTAGGCGATACCATACATCAGTCGCCCAACCGCGTTCGATACACGATGAATGGATTTGTGTTGGCCTGCGGTATATCTGTCGTGCCTTTGCAGGATTATGCTATACAAATTGCTGAAAAAATCGGCAAAGTGCATGTCGACGTAGGCGACACCTCCTGCAAGGTGCCACTGGCTACGGAATACATTCAGCACGCAATAGACAAAGGCAAAACCGGTTACAAAAAGAAAATGGCGCGTTGTTAATCAATGCATGAGCGCGTATTGCGCCACATACACCGCCGCTCCGGCCAAAAATCCGAGTATTGCCAATGGCGTGATGCGCTTCAGATACCAGAAAAAATTAATATTCTCCATGCCCATGGCTGCCACCCCTGCCGCAGAGCCTATAATCAGCGCGCTGCCGCCTGTGCCGGCAGAATAGGCCAGAAATTCCCAGAAATAGTGGTCTTGCGGGTATTGTCCGAGGCTGTACATGCCTTGTGCAGCTGCTACCAAAGGAACGTTATCGACAATAGCGGAAAGAAAACCGATAGAGATGACAATGGCAGTGATATTGCCAACCGTTTTATCCAGCCATTCCGCCAGTCCGACAAGCAAATGAGCACTTTCCAGCGCAGAAATGGCCACCAGAATACCCAAGAAAAACAGGATGCTCGGCGTGTCGGCTTTGCGCAAGGCATGTACGACCGACCGAGTGCCTTTTTCGATTTCGTCTTTACCGCTGTGAATCATTTCCGTTACCACCCACATCACACCCAGCCCGAATAAAATACCCATAAAGGGTGGCAAGTGTGTAATCGTTTTGAAGATGGGCACAAATAATAAGACCCCTATGCCCATAGCAAACACCCATTTGCGCTCATTCGGAGTGGACGTTACCTTGTTTTCATCAAATGGCGCAACAGGTGTTTGTACCTTGCCTTTTAATCGAAAATGAACAACCAGCATCGGCAACAACAAACAAACCAGGCTGGGAATAAACAGCATGAGCACAATATTTACTGCTGAAATTTGCCCGCCTACCCAAAGCATGGTTGTCGTCACGTCGCCCATCGGCGACCAGGCGCCTCCGGCATTGGCGGCCACCACCACCATGCCTGTAAACAGCAACCGGTCCTCCCTGTCGTCAATAATTTTGCGCAACAAACTCACCATCACAATCGTGGTAGTCAGGTTATCCAGCACGGAAGAGAGGAAAAAAGTAATGGGCATCAGTATCCACAGCAATGTCCGCTTGTCGGTGGTGCGAATCCGCTCCGTTACAATATCGAATCCATCATGCGCATCGATCAATTCCACGATCACCATCGCGCCCAGCAGAAAAAACAGGATTCCCGAAATGCCGGCCATGTGTTCGTCCAGATGATGCGCAACCAGCGCTTTATCCGGTTCTGCCAGTACATATATCACCCAGCAGATGACGCCAGTAAGCAAGGCGGAAGCGGCTTTGTCAATTTTGAGCGGGTGTTCGAGGGTGATGGCTGCATAGCCAAGAATAAATGTGATAATCAGTAACCATTCCATCATGGGCGCAACATTCAGAAAAAAATTGGAATTTTGAAAAAAAAGAACCCACTTTCTCTTCCAGAAAAAGGAGCTTTGTAAATTGCAGCCACAAATTCTCTTTTCCATTTCTTCCAATCTCAGACTGAAATCATGCAAACAATCAAAGGTCCGGCCATTTTTTTGGCCCAATTCATGGGAGATCAGGCCCCCTTCAATTCATTGGAAAGTATTTGCAAATGGGCAGCATCCTTGGGTTATGTCGGCGTACAGATTCCCACCTGGGACAGTCGCCTGATCGACCTGGAAAAAGCCGCGGAAAGTAAAACCTACTGCGACGACCTCAAAGGCCGCGTGGAAGCCTGCGGGGTGCAGATCACAGAACTCTCTACCCACCTGCAAGGCCAATTGGTTGCCGTTCACCCGGCTTACGACCTGCTGTTTGATGGTTTTGCTCCCGAACACCTGCGCGGCAACCCCAAAGCGCGTACTGCCTGGGCTATACAAACCGTGAAAAACGCAGCAAAAGCCAGCCGGAATCTCGGCCTCGACGTACACGTTACTTTTTCAGGCGCGCTGATCTGGCACACCGTTTACCCCTGGCCCCAGCGCCCTGCCGGTCTGGTGGAAATGGGTTTTCGCGAACTTGCCGACCGTTGGGTGCCTATCCTGAACGCTTTTGATGAAGCAGGTGTGGACCTTTGCTATGAAGTGCATGCAGGCGAAGACCTCCACGACGGCATTTCCTTCGAGCGCTTTCTGGAAGCCACCGGCAACCACAACCGCTGCCATTTGTTATATGATCCCTCTCATTTTGTATTGCAACAATTAGACTACCTGCAATACATCGATTTTTACCACGAACGCATCAAAATGTTCCACGTAAAAGACGCTGAATTTAATCCGACCGGCAAAAGCGGCGTGTATGGCGGTTTTCAGAGCTGGCTCGACCGGCCGGGACGATTCCGCTCGCTCGGCGACGGCCAGGTAGATTTTGCGTCTATTTTTTCCAAACTGGCGCAATACGACTACGCCGGCTGGGCTGTGCTGGAATGGGAATGCTGTATCAAAGACGCTGAACAAGGCGCCCGGGAAGGCGCCCCGTTCATCCAGGATCATATCATTAAAGTGACCGAGCGGGCATTCGATGATTTTGCAGGCGCCGAAATAGATGAGGCTTATCTGCGGAAAATTATTGGATTATAGGAAGGTGAGTATTTGAGTATGCGAGTATTTGAGTATTCGAGTATTTGACTGCTTGAGGGAACAGTCAAATACTCAAATATTCGCATACTCAAATACTCAAATACTCACTTTCAAACCCTCCTTTAATGCCCGTTTTTCACCTATCCATCGGTCATTGAAAAAAATTGATCGAATATCTGTTATTTTTGTGGCTGTCAAACGTTTAAACAGCAACCACAATCAATCGACCATAACTTAAATCAGATTCTATGTTAATTGTCATTAGTATATTTTTCATGATTATCGGGTTCATTTTGAACTCGGTATTGAAAGGTAAATTCAAAAAATATGCGCAGGTGCCACTGACCAATGGCATGAGCGGTGCGGAGGTGGCTGCTACCATGCTTCGGCATTATGGAATTGGAGATGTCCAGATCACACAAGTAGATGGCCACCTCACAGACCACTACAATCCTGCCGATCACACGGTGAACCTGAGCTACGATGTGTACCACGGGCGTAATGTGGCTGCCGCTGCAGTCGCTTCCCATGAATGCGGTCACGCCGTACAGCATGCGACACAGTACAGTTTTCTGCAAATGCGCTCCCAGTTGGTACCGGTGGTGACCATTGCCGCTTCGCTTCAGCAATACCTCTTTATGTTTGGTATTGCAGGTATCGGCTTTTTCAAAAGCCCCATCCTGCTGATCATTGCGCTGGTGGCTTTCGGTATAACGACCATATTCAGTCTTATCACCCTGCCGGTTGAATTTGATGCAAGCCGCCGCGCATTGGCATGGCTCGACGATTCGGGTTTTGCCCGCGGACAGGAATATGCGGGTGCAAAAGATGCGCTGACCTGGGCTGCCATGACCTATGTTTCTGCAGCACTGGCTGCATTGGTGCAATTCCTCTACCTGCTCTGGGCTTTGCTGGGCAGTCGGGATTAATGCCCTGAAAGTTGATGAGGGTTTATAAAAGTTGATGAGGGTTTATAAAGGTTGATGAAGGTTGATATACAGCCGCTCTAAAAGAGTAAAGTCGCTTCATTTTCGAGCGGCTGTATATCAACCCTCATCAACTTTTATAAACCCTCATCAACCCACTTTACACTTCCTGGATATTCGACCCGATCACCCACCGGCCTGTGCCGATGCGGTGCCATCCATTGTTGCTGGTTTCAAAAATGGTGACAAGGGCGCCTTTTTTGAGCTCGGCCACCTTGGCATTGGCGGTGGACGGCCCTGATCGTACATTCAGGAATGAAGAGGTAACTTTCCCTTTTCGGGTGGCAGGAGGTGTGATCGTGCCCGGGCTGGCCAATACCTGGATATAATCGGCGCTGACATATTGATTCGGCCCAATCCGCCAGAAATTGGATATTTTTTCCAGCAAACTCACTACATCACCCTGCTTCAGTTGGCCCACTTTTGCGCTGGAAGCGGATGGTCCGCTGCGCACATTCAGAAATTGATACGTGACCTTTCCTTGTTTGATGCCCGATGTTGGAGGTGTGTTTGGGATCGGCGGATTGGTTGGCGGCGGTGTCACGGGCGGCTGAGTGGTCGTTCCGCCACCGGCAAATTGGATTGCCATTTTTACGGCGCGCAGGGCATTGACCCTGCCGAAACCGAGGCGCTGCGACCGCCCGTTTGCGTCATATCCGGTTGATATTTTGTCAGTGCTTTGGCTGAAAATGCTTCTGATCTGTTCCAGGGAAAGGTTCGGATTGGCGCTCAGCACTAAAGCGCAAATGCCTGCCGATAAAGGCGCTGCGCTGGAAGTGCCGCCAAACCCGCTGGTATAGGTATTTTGCAAGGTGAATCCATCGGTCGTTGTGACAGTGGCCGTGGTAATACCCACGCCGTTGTTGCCGTTGGTAGGCGCCGACATAAAGGCATTGGGGCCGTAAAAGGAATAGCTGGAAGGTTCGTCCAGGCTATTCGAAGCGGTGATGCAAAACACATCGGGGTGCGTCGCAAAATCGCTTATCTGGCGCGGCTGGTTGTTGGAAGCAGGGTTGGCATTGCCCGCAGCAATAAAAATAGGAGTGCCTTTGCCGCCGCGTCCCTGTGCCGCTACTTTACGGATCGTATTAAAAACCCAGGTAGAAAGCGGCACCGGCTTCGGGAAGCCAAGACTGCAGGAAATAATATCTGCGCCATTCAGCATCGCGTGTTCAAATGCTTTTACAATGGCATCATCACTCAGAATGTCGAGTTTGATCGGAATAATGCGGCTATTGGGCGCAGCCCCCAGGATACCCTGCGCATCCCAGGCGCCTGCGGCAACCGCTGCGCAGGAAGTGCCGTGGCTGAATACGCCTCGGGAGCCGTCGCTGGCCTGAAACCAGGGCGACACGTCTGCACTGCGGGTAGCGGCGTTGAAAGTGTTGCGGATTTTAGTGCCGTCGCCGCGCAACTGCGGATGATCGGTGGAAAAACCCGTGTCGATGACCGCTATCTTCAGACTCGACGACCCCAAAGTGCCGAGATAAGCCCAGGCTTCCTTGACTTTGGCATCCGCCCCGCGCCGGAAATGCGCCGTGCCGAACACCGCATTAGGGATGTCGATGATCGGTATCTGGCTGCCGGTATTGTCTAAATGCCATTGTGAAGCAATGAATCTGCCGCTGGGCATGGTGAAATCATTGGTCGCCGGTTTGGTGACAAACTCCGGTTCGGCTACCAGAATGATGCTCTTTTTTTGCAGCAACATCGCGCACTTGATGGGATTGGGCGATTCGGGTGTGGTATTCACGCGGTAAGTATCGGGGCCAAGCATTTCCCGGATATTGAGCGCAAATTCATCCAGCAGTGCGCGTTGTTTCAATTCATCAGTTCCCGGTTTAAATTCGATATAGAGATAGCCCGTCGGTACGAATGCCGCGTCTTTTTCGTCGTCCATATACCATACGTGCGTGCCAACCGATATGTCGGGTTGCGCCCTGAGCTGATCGAGTTTCCGGTCGATGCCACCCCTGGTATGTACAATTTCAAAATCGCGTAGTTGCTCGTTCGCAACGGCGTTTTTGCCCGATTTGCGCTTGGACTGTGGCTTCATGCCAGGGATATAACGCACGGCAGCCTCGGTTTTACTTTTGGTAAAACTCATGGTTTTTCCGCCGAATTTGAACTTGGCTGTGTTGACTTTTTTTGATGCCATTTGTACGAGGGATTTGATTGGTAGAGTTTGAGTTGAGCGGTGGTGGAAGAGGGTTGGGAGGTTTGATGGTTTGAAGGGGTTTGATGGTTTGAGGTGGTAACTCATGGCTTAGGTTACCACCTCAAACCATCAAACTGCTCAAACCATCAAACCTTCCAACCCTCTTCTGCCTTGCAAAAATATGCAAGCTTTCTGTAACGAATGAATAATGAATATCGCGTGAAGAAGTTTAGTTTTTCCGCAGGCACACCGCCGCTGCCCCAAAATGAACACGAGGGCAAAAACGAGAGGAGAGGGTAGCAACAGGCCGGGCACTGAAACTTTGACCAATACGCAATATATTTCCCTTGTCATCTCGCCGATGTTAGGCAGGGGAAAACCAAAAGAAGAAAAAGTAAAGCGCTTTGCCTTGCTTCAGGGTTGTCGATCCCTTACTATCTATTACCCGTTCGCTGTCCGGCGATTGTAAATTTTTAAAAACAATATGTGTTTAATTGTTTGATTTTTGGTGTTTTGTAAAACATTTTTGTTTTAATTCGCCCTTTCAAACATCATACTATGAGAACGGAAAAGGAAAACGATCCTTTAGCCGAACTACGGCTTTATGCCCTATGCCAAACCGAAAAAATTTACATAATCCTGGTTGACGGCACCATTTGCGCCGGTTTCCCTTCACCTGCCGACGATTATTTTCAAAGCCGTATCGACCTGAATGAGGAACTGATACGCAACCCCGACGCCACCTTTGGCATTTGGGTACAGGGCGATTCTATGCAGGATGACGGCGTAGAAAGCGGGGACTTTCTATTGGTTGACCGTTCGGTTTTACCGGTTCATGGAGCGTTGGCCGTGTGTGTGCTGAACAATGAATTTACCATTAAACGCCTGGAAAAGAAAGGCAACAAAATCCGCCTGTTACCGGCCAATTCCGCTTTTGCTCCTATTGAAATCAAAGAGGGCGACGAATTAACCATTTGGGGCATCGTTATCTATGTCATTAAAAAGCCCTGAACATGGTCGCCCTGGTGGATGTCAACAATTTTTATGTGTCCTGCGAACGGGTGTTTTGTCCGGCCTTGCGCGGCCTGCCTGTTATCGTGCTTTCCAACAATGACGGGTGTGTGGTGGCAAGGTCGGATGAAGCCAAAGCCCTGCAAATCGGTATGGGGCAACCCGTTTTTGAAATCCGGGAATTGATAAGGAAAAACCGGGTACAGGTCTTTTCGAGCAATTATGCTTTGTACGGCGATATGTCGGCAAGGGTAATGAACACGCTTCGACAGTTTACGCCGTCCGTTGAAGTGTACAGTGTAGATGAATCATTTTTGGATTTTAGCGGGATGCAGCGTTTCGACCTGGCAGCGCACGCCCTCAGTATCCGGCAAACGGTTTGGCGTTGGGTAGGTGTGCCGGTATGCGTTGGCATTGCTCCGACAAAGGTTTTGGCGAAGCTGGCCAACCGTTTGGCCAAAAAGGATAAGCAGGGCGAAGGGGTGCGGATATTGGCGAACAATTGGGAAAACGACTTGAAAACAATAGAAGTCAATGACGTGTGGGGCATCGGCAGGCAGTACGCCAAATTGTTGAACAGGTACGGCGTACATACGGCGTATGATCTCACACAAGCCAATGACGCATGGGTGCGCAAAAACTTGACGGTGGTCGGGTTGCGTATTAAAAAGGAATTAGAAGGGGAACCGTGTATCAGTATTGAAACAGACATACCCAACAAAAAGAACGTAGGCACTACCCGCACGTTTAGAAATCCGCTAACCACCCAAAACGAATTGGGCGAAGCGCTGGCAGACTTCGCGGCAAGGTGTGGGGAAAAATTGCGACGGCAGCAAAGCAGTGCTGCCATGCTAACAGCCTACATTCAAACGAATCATTTGGCAGCGGGTGAACGGCAGTATTCCCGATCTTTTACGGTTACGTTCACCACACCGACGAACAGCACTTTGCAATTAGTCAACGCTGCCAAATTCGCCCTGGATAAAATCTTTCGGGATGGATACCGCTACAAACGCGCCGGGGTATTATTGGGCGAACT
>JALHMA010000253.1 GCA_022844265.1 Saprospiraceae bacterium
GACGACGAACTGCTACTCGAACTGGAAGAAGAACTGCTGCTACTCGAACTACTTGAACTGGAAGAGGAAGAACTGGACGACAACGAACTGCTGCTCGAACTCAGCGAAGAATTACTGCTGCCCGACGAGCCCGAAGACAGCGCCACTGAAGAACCACAGGACGAAGTTGGTACCGCCAACGTACCCACTGCTTCTCCGGCAATGGTAATCCCCAAGGCGCTCATTACGGGTCCGATATGATTGGCCACGCCGAAAGTGCGGGTCTGCGCGACCTGTAGGGGGTTGGGCGTCCCGAGACGAACCTGGTCGCTCCGAATAGCGGCCCAAAGCAGCCCCACGACCTCCATAGTGTCGTTGACCAGCACCGCCCCCGAATCGCCGAAATCGGCAAAAGGGTTGGGCGTGTTGCTGCGCACCAGGATCTGGCTGCCTTCATAGAGCACCTCCACCACGGTGCCTTCGGTGACCTGTGTCCTGGCGCCGCGTTTGCGCACCCGCTCGAAACAAACCGCCTGGGCCACCCCAGTGACGTCGCCCAGTCCTTCAATCCTGTTGGTCATACCGCCCGAGCTTATAGCCGTGCGAAATTTGGCTTCGAGTGAAACAAGGGCGCAGTCGACGATGAGATCTTTCTGTGCCGAGTGAACGGCTCCGAATTCATTGTAGGCACAACAACAACAGCACTTTATGTACCGCGGCTGGCCGATCTCAATACCGACCCCGTCTGGATTGCCGGCATTATTGACCCCGTCGTTTACTACGTGGTGACAAGTCAGTCCTTTCAATTCTCCGGAAGCGACGTGGGTCACGATCAGTCCCATGGTTCCGGCTCCGCGGGTGTTTCTGCCCTCGCTTTCATAGCATTCATTCCGGATCATCACACCGCCGCGCAAAGGCCGGTATGTCTCAAAATCCTGTACCTGGTGGGAGTCTTTTTTGACGAGCACATCGGTTTTAATCCCCATGATGGTGGTGGGGATGAATTCGTCGGGGGCCAGTTCGGACAAGGGCTTTTTTTCCCTGACGTACACCCGAAAGCAAAGATCCTGGCTGAGTTCGCCGGCCACTTCCTTTACGCCGACACCGATATGATCGACATTCGGGAATCGCATGAGTTGGGGCTCAACCATGCCATGCAATCGCACAAGGCGTTGTTGTTCAATCAGTATTTGGTGTTTAGTTTTATTCATTCACTTGGTAATTAAACGAATAAAGGGGCGAAAATCCGTTTTCAAGGAAATCGGATTATTTGAAAATACACGGCTTGCGGGAATAAAATTTTTAGTTGACTAAACAAAAAAATTGCCAAACAAAAAATTTTATTTTATACATACGAACAAATTACATTGCAATACTAATTGAAAAATCCTAATAAATAAAAAAAAATTAATTTTTTTCTGAAATTTAACACATGCCTGTTCCTGCATAATAGCGGGCGGATAACGGTTCTATTTACCCAATTAATTGGCGCGTTAGCCTTATGCGACGACGCTTGAGTGGGCCTGCTTAACACCCGGAATAATCAATAACACAGTATGCCGCCCTCGTAATATATTTCTATTCTCCGGATTACATCGGCGGCAGAGATCATATCCAGACAGGCCGGCAAAAACCCAACTGGCCTGCTGCACAGATTTTCCGGCTGGTCTTTTTCATCGCCGTCTCCCAAGGGCAATACCCGGGATTTCCAGCATCCGCCGGTTGCGCAGCACGGGAGTGCGCCGATGGTATGTATGAACTGATGGTTGGGATACGCTTCCCAGTGGGTTCCTTCCCGCCCGCCCGCCACTACCACACAGGGCCGGAGCGGGGGCATGCCGGGTTTGCTCGGAACAGCGGCGGCCAGATGCATCAGTACGCTTACAGGCGTCAGTACACCTGCGCTGTGGTATACCAGGCGAATCAACTGCCGGAAATCGGTTTGCCCCCTCAGATCCAAGACATTGTCGAGCGAGGGATGATTGTGGTTGGGATCTCCGACCTGCACAAACAAAACTTTGTCTTTAAAATGATTTACTACTGCCTGGTAACGCTCGGGCGCCCACCATTTAGCCGTAAAATCGAATTTCCCTCCGGATACTATGAGCCAGTAGGGTCGATCGTCACCCGTATGCTCCTGTACCTGCGGCATCCAGCTGCGCTCCATATCCGACAGATGGATGTCGCCCTTGAATGCTGTGGGCATTATGCGCAAATCGAGTTTTTCATTCAAAAAATGGATAAATCCGTGGATAAAATGATACGGCAATTGATTGCTTTGATGGATCAGGGGATATTCGCAAACCAGGTTGGCGACCTCCGGGTCCTGCTCGTCCAAAGCATAAAGGAAGGGGTTGTTTTCCCAAATATCGGGGCAGGAACTCCGTATATCGGTCAGGAACCGGCCCGGGTAAAGCAAGTGAAGATCGCGCACGGCTGCGGTCAGCATGATGAGGTCTCCGGGCGCCTGAAAATTGGATAGGATCAGTTTTGTCATAAGTGGTAAGATAAAGGGGCGTACAGCAGGATACAAACATAAACAACAACAGTCGAATGGCAAGCGCTCCGGACGAATTCTAATAAATGAAAATATATTTTCCATTAAAACGTTAAAATACCTGTATGATCCGACTCTGTATTGTTTTACTGTTAACCATTCATATCTATCCGAAAATGCCTGGGCAAAAAGAAGAGCAAAACAGCCGCTGTACCCCTGCGTCTTTTATCGGCTGGTACCGGGTTAAGCAAAGTGATCGCTCCGATTTATGGGGTTTGCAGATGTTTTCTATTAAAAAAAGCCCAGGTGAACAGGAAGATGCGCTTATATTGTCGGGATTTTCCAATCAGGGCGTTTCCGTGGAAGCCACTGTCTGTCACTGTAAGTTGAAGATTGTTCGACAAGACCGGAAGGTCATTTCCTATGGCGGAGGAGGCTCGATGGATCGAGAAGTAGGCGTTCAGGCGAAAGGAAAACTGAAAGGCGACGTATTAAAAATAAATTATACACTTTTTTTTCCCGAAACCGGAGAATCCCTGGAGGGTTCGGTCGTTGCTCAAAAAGTTCCGGATGAATAATTTAAACACCCGATTCTTATTTCTTCTTTTATCCGCGGCCTTGTCGCAGGGTTGCGCCCAAACGGATACGCTCCGAGCGGAAGGGAAAAAATTTGCCTACACACAGAAAGATGCCAATCAGCGTATCATCGTTCTGGGAGAATTTTTCCAAAACGGGGTTAGGAACGGAGAATGGCGGCGTTTCGATCAGGATGGCCGATTGCTGGCGATCGAAGGGTATCGAAATGATACCCTTACCGGTCTGGCGCACTACTTTCATTACCCTAACCCGGGTCAAGTGTACGAGGAAACAGGTTGGATGGACAATAGCGGGCGGATTTCCATCTGGACTACCTATGAAGGTAAAACAGCAGAAAAGACAGATCGAAAGGTTTCATATATCGTGTATGGAACGGATGCGCGGCCGATAGCCAGATTCCTGCTGCATCCCAACGGGCGGATTGCCCTGGAAATACTTATGAACGGCACGGGCCAGCCATGTTGGTATCGTAGCTACAATAAGTCGGGGGAACTCCTGTTCGAAGGAGCCGATCTGCCCTATTTTTACGATTCAATGAAATAGAACCAATACCAAACCGTGAATACTGCGCCGAGGGTCACTTTATTCGTCCTTACTTATGGCAATTTTCCCGAACTGGCCAAACAAACGATCGGGTCCATTCTCCGTTTTTGCAACCGGCAACACTACCTGCTCGTAGTCGGCGCCAATGCGGTGGGCGAGCAGACGCGTGGCTACCTCCAGTCCCTGTACCAGCAGGGTGATATCGACCGCCTTTACCTGAGCACAGACAATCTCAATAAATGCCCCATGATGCGGCAGATGTTTGCCGATCTTTCAACTGAGTATGCCTGGTGGTTCGACGATGATTCCTATATCCTTGAAGAGTCGGCTCTTGAATACCGCCTGGCCATAGCGGACGCCGCTCCACCCGAAGAGGTGCTCTGGGGGCACCAATTCTTTTTCGGCAATGAAAACGATTTCAGTTATGGCACGGACGTAGGAAGTTTTGTAAGAAGTGCAGCCTGGTACCGGGGGCTGGAACCCCCTTCCTGGAATCCGGGAGGAAAAGGAGAAACCGATTTTGAAGGCCGGGGCTGCGGCGACGGCCGATGGTTTTTTATCACAGGTGGCAACTGGTGGATGCGCAGCGAGTCGATCAGAAATCTGGACTGGCCAGACCCACACCTGGTAAAGCGGAACGACGACGTTTTTCTCTGTGAAGCCATCCGCCAGCAAGGCTGGTCCTTTCGCGATATCGGACCTGCGGGCGTTGCTATTAATACGGCGCCGCGTCGGGGGGAGGGCGAAGACGCAGACACCATGGAAATGCAGATGTCGCGGTTCATGGAAGCCCCCGATTGGGGCGAATGGTTTCTTCCTGAAGAAGCAGAGGAATACAAACGACTGGCCGCTGCTACCCGGAACGGAACGCTGGTGCATCTGGGGATATGGAAAGGAAAGCCGGTTTCCAGCATCCTCGATATTTCCCGACACCAGGGACATGCCCTGTTTGCCATCGACACCTGGGAAACGCCCGCCGATGATCCTGACTTTGCTGAAGGGCTGAAAAAAGATATTGCCGAGGTTTTTGTACGGAACCTGGCTTCGGTAGGACACCGCGACACCGTCCAGATCATTCGGGAGAATACCGCCGACGCGGCCCGGCATTTTGCCGACGCTTCCGTCGATCTGGTTTTTATCGACGCTGATCATTCGCAGGAGGCAGTCAAGCGCAATGTGCTTGCTTGGATACCCAAACTCAAAAAAAAAGGCGTACTGTGCGGACACGATTATATCTGGAAACCGGGCGTACGCAACGCGCTGGCGGAAGTGCTGCCAGGCAAGGTGATCCGATTGAGCGGCAGCCTCTGGCAGATGATGCCGGACTGGGATATTCCCCCACCGACTACCAGGGGTTGTATTTTCCTGCCCACTTTTCAGGATAGCGATTTACTGGTGGCGAATTTTCATCAGCGCCCCGAATTGTGCCGGGAAATCGACATCCACGTATTCGACGACAACTGGGAGCCCGCGCTGTCGCAGGAGGTTCGGCAACTTTGCCTGGAAAATGGCTGGACCTATCACGCCTACGGCCGGACGGCACACGGCAACTGGCGGGATGAATACCACGACCTGCGCCGATTCAATTACTTTGTATGGGAAAGCATGATCCTCTTGTCGGAGCAATACGACTACGTCATTAAAGCCGATACGGACGCTTATATTATTGATCCGGCTTTTCACCACGAATTTGCCCACCTGCTTTCAGGACCGGCGCCCGCCATCGCCGGCACATTGGAATACAGGCCTACCCGTGATGTAATGGATTTCTGGCACATAGCAGCCTCCTATGGCTATCAGCATCACTCAGCCGAGCTCGTCGCCCATATGCAGGGCGGTATATACGGCCTCAACAAAACGGCTTTGTCCATGATTAAAAACATGGGTTTCCTGGAAGGCCGTCATTCCGGCTTTGCCGAAGACGGCTATATATCTTACTGCTGCCTGTTGCTAAATATTCCTTTCATGCCTACTTTATATTCCGGATCCTGGTGGCATCCCTATCGCCCGGCACTTGGAGACATCGGGCATTTAAAGGCTATTCATCCGCTAAAAAAGACTGAATGGGAAGAGTATTGGAGAAGGTGAATCTGCTTCCAGTTATGTAGCTTTCATATTTAAAACGGGTACCATGCCCTAAGCGATTTGGACAGGTCTCTGTAAGATCACGCTAAATCATACCTTACCCGACGACGTTCTTTAAAATTTCCGGCAAGACCAAAACGTTGTTGCAAAAAAATATTCACCCAATCAACCCAATCCCCCTCGAATGTGCAATCGCTTCCTCCGTATGGCTAAAAAGGCAGCGGTGTATCCCCTCGTTTTCGATGCCGGCCAACATAGCACGAGTGGCGGCTTCCTTTTCGCTCCGGATATTGCGCAGGTAAACGGCCACAATATTGTCCGGGTATTTGTTGGCAATGGCAGTGTAGATCTCCGGGTCGCTTTGAGAATTATCGCCCAGCAGGACAAAACGTTGTTTGGGAAAAGCGTGCAGAATGCGGGCAATGCGGATCAGTTTGGTCTGGTGTTTGGTGCCGCCGCTGCGCAGCAGCTGGTACCATCTTTTGATTTGACTCAATAAAAAAGCGCCGTTCGGCAATTGGTTGTGCTGAAAAAACGCATGCAGGTCGTCGTATAAATTCCATTCGCTGCTCGACACATAAAAGAAAGGATTGGGCACCCCGGGTTCGGTATGCGCCAGCGCCAGCAAGTCATAATACCGCACGATATCGGCAAATGTTTTCCTGCTGCGCGGGTTTTTGCTAAACATCACACCCAGTTTTTTTCCGGGCCTTGCGGAATAAGAGATCAGCACAGTGTCGTCGATATCCGAGATAAACGCGTATTGTGTGCTGTGCGGCACAAAAACCTGGCCCTGCCCGGTCACGACTGCGCTGCCCCTTGTATCCAGCAGATCGACCGAAACGCCGTGCCATCCGGCGGGAACAGGTTCCGTTGATTCCCACTCAAATTTGAAAAAACCGTCGGCTTCCGTTGTGGTGTAAAATTGCTGCGCGTTCCATTGCAGGCGTACCGGAACCCGGGAAATGGGTTTTACCATAAACATTCTGATCAAACGCAGGGCATTGCGCCAGATATTGTTGCTGTAATGGCCCGAATACACCACAAGGCCCGCTAATACGTGTCCAAATACCGTCAGGTTGTGCTGGTGGCCGTAGCCCTGGTAAACCTTTACCGTTGCAACTGCGTTGTTTGATTTGATTTTTATACCCATGGATAAACGATTTGCGATGTTTAAAAACTGTTTCTTTAGCGGCCGGCCTAAAAAATGACCCCAATAGAAAAATTGAAAATACTGTTTGTCCTCAACCCCAACTCCGGGAATAACAACACGGACTGGGGCCTGGTGATCACGGAGTATTTTGCTCCCTTGCACCATATCATTGAAATATACGAGATTCCGGAGACTTGTGACCGGAAAACCCTGGAAGAAAAAATTAAATCGTTTGCGCCGCAACAGGTGATTGCCGTCGGCGGCGACGGAACGGTGAAACTGGTGGCGGAATGTTTATTAAAAAAAGACATCCTGTTGGGCATTTTGCCTGCCGGTTCGGCCAACGGACTGGCCGGGGAACTGGGTATCGGCAATGACCCCGGCAAAGCACTTGATACGCTCGTGGCAGGATATTCCCAAAAACTGCATGCCACCCTCATCAACGACCATCTTTGTATCCACCTGAGCGATATAGGCCTCAATGCCTATGCGATCAAACGATTTGAAAAGCAGCAGCGCCGCGGCATGTGGGGCTACCTGATCGCTACTTTACGCGTGCTGTGGCAAAATCCGCTACTGGAAATAGAAATGAAGGTGGACGGTCAAACCATCCATATCCAGGCTGAAATGATTGTGATTGCCAATGCCACCAAATACGGCAGCGGTGTCGTGATCAATCCCATCGGCAAACTGGACGATGGCCTGTTCGAAGTGATCGCCATCAAAAAAATATCCTTTCCGGAAATCCTGAAAATGATTTTCAGGCACGCGTCCTTCAATCCCGACAAAACGGAGTTGTTTCAAACGGACACCTTGAGTATGCGCTCGAACAAACACGTTCATTTTCAGGTAGACGGCGAATACCTGGGTAAAATAAAACAGCTGAAAGCCACGATCATTCCGGATGCGCTGGAAGTGATTGTACCCGCTCCGGCAGGCTGAAAATTACACCTCGCCCGGCGCCCTGCCAAAATGTGTGAATCATATAACTTTTTCATTGGATTGTATAACGCGTCTCCGTAGTGCTGGGGATACCTTCATGGTTTCAATATCCGCTCACAATTAAACCACAAATCATGAAGAAGATACCAAAACTCGCATGTACGATTGCACTGATTTCGATGTTTGCATCCTGCCAGACCAACCCGGACGCGGAAGAACTGCTGTCAAACCCGGAAACAAGGCAGGCGGTGATGACAACGATTACGAACAGTAATGAAATGATGAAAGAAATGGCGGATGCCATTTTGAACAACAATAACGCTAAAATGGGCATGCAGAAAAACGACAAAATGATTGTGATCATGTTGGAAAACCGCGATACCATGGTAAAGGTCATGAAAGAAAATCCCGTTATGATGCAAAATATGATGTCAGACATGATGGTAGCCGCTCAAGGCGACTCGGTGATGATGTCCGGCATGTGCAAAATCATGATGGGAAACCAGCCCATGATGAATATGATGCAGAAGATGAAAGAATGACTTGCGTTTCGCCTCGGATAAATTCAAACCCATACTCCGGTATGTGAAAAAGGTGACCCAAACCCCTGCCAAAGCGGTTCAATCAGACGTCAATGCTATTTTGCAGGCCGGATGGTCGGAACAGACCGTCGAAGATACCGTGGCCATCACTGCCCTGTTCAACTACTATAACCGCCTGATGGACGGCCTGGGAATTAAAGGAGACCCCAAG
>JALHMA010000254.1 GCA_022844265.1 Saprospiraceae bacterium
CATAACGATTGCTATCCGGGTCAAAAAAGGAAAACGTCGGTTGTAGCGAGTACATCCCGGGTTCTTTTGGCAGGACGACATATTCCAGCACTTTGGAATGCACCAATTGCTCCATATCTTCATACGCTTCTTCCGAGATTACTTTCGGCTCAAACAGTTCAAGGCTGTCGGAATGTAGAAAAACAGGCGGCGCAATACGATTTCCGTCGCCATTCCCCTGCAAATGAACCGTGAGGACCAGGGCGTCATCTGTGCTGAGCTCATTTTTGTCAGCCGAGACCGACCACTCGTATTGTCCGACGGCCCCGGTAAAGGATGGCGGAGCGGGCGCAGGAAGGGGCAATATTTTAATACGAACAGGTTGGGTTTGCAATAAAACCGGTTTTGCGCCCAGCAACATGCCCAAACCGCCGCCAGATTCGACCGCCGCCCGCACTTTTGCAGCCCCGATGGTGATTTCCTTGGGTTCCTGCGGAAACAACGCTTCCTCGTGAAGGGTTTTTACGGCGTATTTTTTCCCGCCTACGGTCTGGTATTGCACACGGGTATCGAAACGGCGTTTTTCTTTGGAATAAAACCCGTTGAAATCAGGGAGTTCAATCAAATCGGCTCCTTCAACGGATAACTGTGTGTAAAGCCTGATACGCCAGGTGATCTGCTGGCCGGGATAAGCTGTTTCGCGATCTAATTCTCCTGTTATAAATATCTGGTCATCGTTGCCGGGCGGTACGGAAGTAGCGCCTTTCCCTGTGCGGGCAGCAACGACCTTAATAGTTAAAGGCTTCGTATTCAATGTTTTACCATTCACGGTAACACTGGCCGGACCAATACTGAACGATCCTGTACGCGTCGCTTCCAATTGGTATACCCAACTCTGGTGCGCGCTTGACTGGCCATTTATAATACTCATGCCACGCATTTCAGAAGGGCCGCCCACTATTTTGAATCCTTTAAAATCGGGCGCGATAAAACGGCTGCCCTGGGCGTTTTTCAACGAAAACGTCACTTCAAAAGCACTGCCTTCCACAACCTCCCGGAATTCTGTTGCCACTTCAAAGCTGACGGGAGCCTGCGCGTGGAGCCGGGCGACCTGTCCCAAAAACAGCCCCGCCATCACCGGAATGCAGATCCGGATGGATTGAAGAAAAATGGATATGGGCAGCCTGGACTTCATGTAAGTAGTTATCCGTTATTAGTTATCAGGGTTGATAAGGGTTTATAAAGGTTGATGAGGGTTGATAATACAGCTGCTCAGAAAGGGTAAAGTTACTTCATTTTTGAGCGGCTGTATTATCAACCCTCATCAACATTTATAAACCTTCATCAACATTTCCCCCTAACTCCGTTTAGGTTTGTACTTGGCCTGTTCTAAAAACTTCTGCGGGTCGCTAAAGTTCATCAATTGTTCCATTGTTGTGTCCGGATTACGTTTCATATAGGCTTTTACAATTTGCCATCCGACCCAGTTGCCAATTTCGCCCGGGGCCTCATTGAATACAATTTCCGAGGACGGGCTGGGCATGACAATTTTCTGGTTTTTGTTGTTCACCGGCGAGTATAGCACATTGAGCTGGAGCAAGCGCGCCCATACTTCCGCTTCATTGGCATAACTACCTTCCATTTGTTCGCGGGTATAACCCATTTTTATACTGTCGGGCACCGCTGGGAGCAAACAGTCGACGAGGTACAGTATTTTCCCGTTATTCAGCATAAAATCAATGATTTTATCCCCTTTCGGCGGCCCGGCGACGCCGCTGGCAAGAGCAGTTGCCAGTTTTGTCGTCATATATTCCTGTTTAAATTGCCGCCGCAGATATTCCGGAAAGTAATCCGGGTTATAAGCCGAAAAATTTTCACCCATAAAATAATCCAGACTCAGCATCAGCAGGGTATCATTCACTAAGTAGGCGTCGCCAACAAGTTCGGTAACAGCCGTGACCACGGTAGGCGGATTTTTTTGCGGAAAATAGTACTTAAAATAGCGGAACATTTGGGTCAGATCGCGTTCCAGCCAGGCGAGGTCGGTATATTTGGTACGGCAGGAATCGTACAGTTTTTGTACCTGTGGCGCTTGCAGAAAACCGGAAAGCGCCTGTTCGGGGGTTTCGCTGGGGTTGCTGGGGTCTCGTAATACCTCTGACAGGAAAAATGGCAGGAATACCGGGTACTTTTGTTCCAAGCGGGCCATTTCGGTCGTAATATTACTGGTGTCTAAAGCAAACAAATCCGTTTCGAAGCGCTGCATTCGCACAGAAACCTGAATATCCGACACGTCTGGCGCAGCATCTTTTTCGCCGCCGATACAACTCCAGCACGTGATTGCAAACATACCTGACAACACAACCGCATAAATGCTGTTTTTAAATTTTGATTTTCTATTCATAAAACTCCGATTTTTACCGCTGAATCAGTTGCGTTAATATTGTGACGCTTCCAACCACAACAAGTCTATTGAAATGCATGTACTTAAAACTGCAAAAAAACTGCTGATTATGAAAAAAATTGCTGTAATTTCTGTCTTTTATCTGTTGATGGGCAATGTATTTGCCCAGGAGGCCCAAAGTGTGCGTTTTGGCTTCCAGGCCAGCCCGACCTGGTCGTGGATGCGTACCGATGACAAAAAAATTGAAGGGATCGGTTCTAACTGGGGATTAAAATTTGGCGCGATTGGAGAATATTATTTTGCTCCTAATTATGCCATTACTACAGGACTTGGTTTTGGTTTGAATCAAGGGGGTACCATTCAAAATGGGTATGAAAAAGGCGTTTTTTGGCCCAAATCAGATTTAAGCGAGCCAAAATTCGACACCATTTCCATGAATACCAAACTGCATTACCGCATCAACTATGTGGAAATTCCAATTGGCCTGCGTATGCGGGGAGGTTCAAACGAAGATTCGCGCATAAAGTTTTATGCCGAACTACCTGTTTTCACCCTCGGTTTCGTCACGAAAAGTCTCGGCGATATTCGCGGTACCAACACCCAGAATACAGAAGACGAAGATATCAGAAAAGATGTCAACGGACTCGCTTTGTCCTGGGGACTTGGTGGCGGCATCGAATACGAAATTGCAACCAGCGCAACACTGGTCGCAGGCATTGCCTATCAGCACCTGTTTACCGATACAACATCGGATAGCGGCTCTGTCCTGAAAGACAATGTTTATGAAAAAGAAAACTCAAAAGGCACCCAGCGCATGCTCTCTGTTCGAATCGGTATCTTTTTCTAGCCCGAAGTACGTTGCAAGTCCGAAGTCCGTTGCAAGTCCGAAGTCCGTAGAGTACACCGTTGCCTATTTGGGTTTTCCAACATGCAACGGTGTACTCTACGCACTTCGCACTTCGCACTGACGACTTCGCACTTGCAACGGACTTCGGACTGACGACTTAAACAATGCTTGCCGCCTTTGCCGCGAGGGCAATTCTGTTGTAATGAAGGGCGTAATAAATGAATTTGCCTTGTCTTTGCGTATAAACCAATTCTGCTTGTCGCAAAACGCGAAGGTGTTGGGATGCGACGGCTTGTTTGATCTCCAGGGCTTCAAAGATGTTGTTAACGCAAGCGGCTTCCTGCTCGTCCAGGTAGCGGATCATTTGTATCCGCAAGGGATGCGCCAAAGCGCGCATAATGCCGGTAGATGCCTTCAACCTGTGCCGGTTGACAGAAGAAAAAAGGGGCTGTGTGGTCATGTTTTTCGTTTTGTTGACCCAACTCGGTACACGAAGGGTCGGCAAATATGCAAATTTTCTGATTATCCCGCCCATTTTCGGCAAAAAAAAAGAGCCATCTTGCCCCGCTTCTGGCGGAGCAATTATGGCTCTTTTACATAAACGGGCAGTAATTACGGTTGCCCGTTTCGGTCAGGCTACCAGGTCTTCCACCATGTTAGAAATCTGACCGATGCGGTTTTTGTCGAGCGAGTAGTAAATAAACTTACCATCCCGTTCTGTTTGTACCACACCCGCTTTGCGTAAAATCGCAAGGTGTTGACTGGCAACACTCTGTTCGAGGCGCAACTTTACATAAAGGTCCGTTACCGTCATGCGTTGATTTTCCTCTAACAAGTCGATCATACGCTGCCGGAGTTTGTGGTTTACTGCGCGGAGCACTAATACTGCTTTCCGCAATTCGCTGTAGTCGAGCAGAATGTCTTGTTGTCCCTTCTTCAAGACTATTGCTTCCCCTTTAACTTTTCTCATATTATTTGTTTTGAAAAATGAATAAACTCATTTTATGCATTTTTACATATTCCAAAACTGTGCCATTTCTTAGAAGTTCATTTTTTAAATAAAAAAAATAAATAATGTAGAAAAACATGGTTTACAATACAAAACAATCGCTTAAATTAACAAATGGGTCAAAAAATCTATTTTTCATGCCATGCAGATTTATTGGATACCGTGATATTTGGAGGCTTCATATACAGGGGTTCAAAGTATGCAATATCCTGAAAATCACTGTTTTGAAACATTTTTAATGCCGTTTCGGATAAATATTGGGCGGAACATTTTTTTATAGTACTCATAACCGTATTCTCAAAAAATGTCACATTTAAAACCTTTTGCATGCCGTTCCCTGACACCACCAACCGGCTTTCGTTGGATAAAGGTACAAAGTCTGCGATATAATTAACAAACGAATTGTTTTCTAATATCAAGGGCTGCGGAAAATTTATCTGCCGGAAATGTTGATCATAGATACTCGTCCATACCTCATTGCGCCGGGCATCGATCATAGGCAGGAAAAACAGCCGTCCATTTTCGTCCGCCGCTTTCACAGGCGGTTTGCTGGCGAGCGCCAATGTAAGCAGGGTATCCACCGCGATCAGCGGCTTGTTCAGGGCATAACAAAGCCCTTTGGCAACGGAAATACCTACACGAAGCGAGGTATAAGAGCCGGGGCCGGCACTGACGGCGATGGCATCAAGTTCGGGAAGCGTAAGGCCGGATTGTTCGGCGCAACGGCTAATTTGCAGCGTAAGCAAGGCGGCATGGTTGAGCGATTCCTGCACTTCCTCAAGGGCCACAACAACGCCGTTGACAGCAATAGCGACAGAACAGACCTCTGTGGCTGTTTCGATGAGCAATATTCTGGACATAGGATGACTTTGAAAACTGCCGCAAAGATGCAGTACCACAGACAAGAATTACGAGCTATAATTCTCCAAAAGTAGTGAGGCAGCGAATCTGGGCCGTGTACTGCGGCGCACTGCGATACTGCTGAAGCAACTGGCGCAGGTTTTCCGGCGCTGTATCCAGTTGCCGGACAAATATCTGTACAGAACCTGCCGGGGCAAAACCGGGATGTAGTGTCACCAATCCGGTTCCACTCCGGGTGAAATATCCGTAAAAGCCGGCCTGCAGATTGTTTTCCGTTGTGATATTTTTCAGGTCTGCCAGAAAAGCGGCAGCAAGTGCGAGCGCTTCATCATCCGGTGTAGCAATGTATCCCCACACCAAACCATCCGGTATTTTTTTCAATACCCGATTTTGAAAATCAACCGCTTGCGGGTTTTCTACAGAAAGTTCATATCGATCCGGGTAAACGGTTAAAGTCCCTGTATTCTCGATCGCATTGCCCAGGGAAAGGGATACCTGATAGTTTCCTCCGGCTAAATCCCCGATTGCCATAAAAGATTGTGCCGGGCCGGCGGCGCCCAAACAGGTGTCCGGCTGCCGGACGTCGTCGAGGCGAATGCGGATATCCGAACTGTTTATCTGGACGGCGCCTTCTATGCGGTAATTGGAACAGGGAAATGTTTCCACACTGCTGATCCAGAGTCCGAACGAAGGGTTTCCGTTGAAGGGGTCGCGCTGTTCGAACAAATCCACATTAAATTCCGGCGCTGTAGTAACAATTACCGTTTCATCATCCTTTGTTTTTTGACAGGAATATTGAAACACACAGCAAAACAGCAGCAAGGTCAGGCAGTAAAAATGAGTCATGGTTGCATTATGGAATGGACTACGCAAAAACGAAACAAGCGGGTAATTAGCTGCTTTGTAGGAATCAAAATTGAACAAAATTATATTTGAACAAAAAAAAACGCTGTTGCGAAGCCCTTTCAAAACCGTACTTTTGCCGCCCTCTTGACAAGAACCGGTTTACTATACTGAAAGTTGAGTGGTTGAGAATGTTGAAAGTTGAGAAAGCATTGGTAATCAGCGAATTACTTGTTCTTCTCGTTCAAAACCACTTTGTGTTGACTATATTTCAAAATCAAACCACTATGCTGCGTTTTCAGAGTTTGTTTTTCTTTTTTGTAATCATCCTTGCAGCCTGTAAAAATGATCCTTCCATACAAATAGCCGGTAGCGAGACATCCAGAGCGGATGTGATGCAGGATGAACCGGTTGACGAACAAGGCGCCGTCACTTATGCAGTAAGCGGGGGTACGGTTTTGTGGTCAGGGAAAAAAACGGTCGGAACGACGCATGAAGGTACTATAGCCGTGTCATCCGGAGCATTGCTGGTACTGAACGGCAGTTTGGCAAGTGGTCATATCGTATTGGATATGCACTCGCTCAGCGTCACCAGCATTAAAGATGGAGGTGAAAAACGCGACCTGGAATCACACTTGAAAGATGTCGATTTTTTTGAAGTGGATCAATTCCCGAATGCCGAATTCAGGTTCACAGAGGTATTGCCCAACAGCAATACGCCGGATTTCAACCAGGTTGTGCCGGGAACGCTGACGATAAAAGGGGAAACCCACCCTGTGAACATACCCATTGATCTGCACATCTCCAAAGATGGTCTTACGGCGCGGTCACCCACTTTTCCCATCAACCGAACCAAGTGGGGCATTACATTCAGATCGGGATTGCTGGGCACCGTAAAAGATAAATTAATTGAAGATACGGTGCTGCTTTCCTTCAAATTGACCGCAAAACGACAATAACACCTTCCCCTATTTACCCTGCAAAGGGTAATTTAGGCGACAGACACTTAATTTGTTATAAATATTAACAACTAAACCCCTGTGTGTCACTAAGATTTGCTATTTTTGTCACGCATAAGCCAGACATCTCGCCAGTTTTCTCTTTTTTACTCCCACTTACACACAACACATGATTGGTTACCTTTCCAGGTTAACCCCGTCTCTTATATCTTTTAATCACCCTCTTCACCGTTTTCCGTTTTTCATTTTTAATTAAAAAATCCTTCCCATGGGACAAAATTCAACACTTTCCAGATTCCGAATCAACGGTGTGCTGCCAATGGCCGCATTGTTGATTTTCTTTTCTTTTTTTAGCAGCGTGATACAGGCACAAGTTACTGTTACGGTAACCGGCACGAATGTCACCTGTTTTGGCTTAAACAATGGTACGGCAACAGCAGTTGCCGGCGGCGGCTGGGCGCCTTACACCTATCTCTGGAGCAATGGAGCGACCACCTCAACCATTACCGGCCTGGCCCCCGGCTCGTATTCTGTAACGGCTACCGACATAGACCTCGGGTATGCTGTCGGTACAATTGTCATCACCCAACCCCCTCAATTGGGTGTGCAGGTGTACGGAGAAAGCCAGATTTGCGGCATTGTACCTGATGGTAAAGTAACGGCAGTCCCCTTTGGCGGCACACCGCCGTATACCTACCTGTGGAACACCGGCGCTACTACTGCACAGATAACAGGTTTGCCGCAAGGCACTTACACGGTAACCGTAACGGATGTCAAGGGCTGTACGGCAGTTGGCAGCGGTACGGTTTATTTCTGGGATGAGGGCATCTGGCTGATGGAGACACATACTGATGTGACCTGCTTCGGTCTGAATAATGGTACTGCTTATATCAGTGCCATGTCAGGCACTCCGCCCTACACTTACCTGTGGAGCACAGGAAGTACCTTACAGAGTGTTACGGGTCTTGCACCTGGTAACTACACGGTAACCGTTACGGATGCCAACGGATGTACTAATTTCATGAACATTCCGATTACTCAACCACCTGCATTAGGTTGTACCTCTACAACCGTCAATGCAGCATGTGGTCTGGCCGGCAGCGCTACTGTTGTCCCAAGCGGCGGAACGGCACCTTACACGATTCTTTGGAATACCGGTTCCACCAGTTTCACTATTTCCGGCATGCCAGGTACCTATACCGCCACATTGAAGGATGCCAACAATTGTACAAAAGCCGTCAGCGTCACGATCGGCGGTACCAATACAAGCCTGACCGTCAGCGCGACGGTTGTGAGCAATGCAGGCTGCACCATTGGCGGCAGCGCAACTGCGACCGCCAGCGCGGGTTCCGGCAACTATGCTTTTAGCTGGGATAATGGAAACACAACGGCCACTGCTACCAATTTGAGCGCAGGTAACCACTCTTTCACTGTGACCGATGTTACAACAGGCTGTACCGGTCTGGGAACTGTAAATATCCCTTCGGCGCCACCGCTTACGGTAAGCACCACGGTCGTTACGAATGCAACTTGCCTCGTTGGTGGCAGCGCTACTGCGACCGGCGCCGGCGGAACGCCACCTTACACCTATAAATGGGACAATAACCAGATGACTGCCACTGCTACCAATCTG
>JALHMA010000255.1:0-2454 GCA_022844265.1 Saprospiraceae bacterium
TTCTCTTTCAGCAGCGCTTCGTTGAGCTTCGCCAATTTGGGTTCCATCACCTCGGGCTTGCCGATATTCATGATGTAGTGCGGCTGATCGGCATTGAATTTATTGGGTTCCGACTTGATGTCCTTGTGTTCGCCAAAACCGAGAGAATCCTTCTGAATATAGATGTAGGCTTCTTCGTTGTTTACTACAACGAGGCGATCGATCTGGTTTTTATGCGCCCAGCGGTCGAAATCTGACCAGTCGGCTTTCCGGGATGCGCCCATCATTTTGGACATTTGCAGGCCCAGCAGTGCAAGACCTACCAACACATAAATCCAGGTGAAACTAAAGCGTGGCATACCGTCGCCGCCGCCACCTTCGTCGTTTCGACGGGGATTTTCGTTTTCATCCTCGCGCTTTGAGCGTTTTTTTTCTTCCTGTTCCATATATTTTTTTGTTCGGCGCTTTCCGGGATAAAGGACTGCGCTTTAATTTTTAACACTGATTAATGGGAGACTGCATAAAACAAAGGGCAAAAGGCAAAGGGCAAAAATAAAAGGCAGAGGCTCCGTTTTAGTGATCAAATTGCCTTTTGCACTTTGTTTTTTGCATTTTCACCTACACTTCGCCGAATTCAGTTACCTCTGCGTCGCTCCACAGGTTTTCAATATCATAGAATTCCCTTGTTTCGGGATAAAAAACATGCACTACGGTATTGAAATAATCCATCAGAATCCACTTGGCATTCGTCGAGCCTTCCGTGTGGGTAGGGGCGGCATGAAGTTCGTCCTTCACTTTTTTATAAATGCTGTCGCTGATTGCCTTGACATGCGTATTGGAATCGCCTTCACAGATAATAAAAAAGTCGGTGGGAGCATCGCCTAATCTGCGAAGATCCAGTTGTATGATATTTTTGCCTTTTTTATCACGAATTCCTTCGATGATAAGGTGATTGAGTTCTTCGAGGAGCGGAGTTTTTGCTTTTACCCGCCGGGATGCTGTCAAATTCAAAATGAGGAAAATGAATAATTGAGTGAAAAATATGAGTTGTTTGTGGTCGAATTCATTCGTACCTGGATAAATGGGATGTAAAACGGCATAAAGGTACGGCGAATCGCTTTTCCCACCAACCCGAACCTAAACGCATTTCTACCATAGTTTGTATCTGAAATACCAACGAAACACATGGCAAACACACTTTTTGTCGGAAAAGTTTACCTCCGTTTCGACGAACTATCGTCCACGAACGACTTCGCCGGCGAATTACTCGCTTCCAGCGTATCTCAGACAGGTAACATTCACTCAAAAAGCAAGCCAGCCGAAGGAACGGTCATCAGGGCTGACACCCAGTCAGCCGGACGCGGCCAATTTGGCAGCCGATGGGAAAGCCAGACAGGTAAAAACCTGACTTTCAGCGTTATATTGTATCCGGTCTGGCTCGAAATCAGCACCCAGTTTCACCTCAGCATGGCGATGGCCCTGGCCCTGCACGACGCCGTCAGCAGCCTGCCATCCGGCACATTGCCCGTTCGGATCAAATGGCCCAACGACCTGTACATCGGCGACCGGAAAACTGCCGGAATCCTTATTCAAAACAGTATTGCAGGAACGGAAATTCAGTCCGTTATTGTTGGTATCGGAATGAATATCAATCAATTGGAATTTGATCCCGTTTTGCCTAACCCTACTTCGCTGGCACTGTCTTTCGGACAAAACTTTGACCTGGAGCAACTGGACGACTTGCTCTTCGAATGCATCGAACGGCGTTACCTGCAACTAAAAGCCGGCCATCGCGCAGCCATCCAGTCCGCCTTTGAAGCCTTGCTTTTTCGCCGCGGCGTAGAATCCATTTTTACAGAAACCGCTACCGGGCAGGTTTTTGCCGGCATTATCCTCGGCGTCACAGACGCGGGGCAACTGCGCGTGTTGACGAAACAGGGAGAAAGGGCGTTTTCGGTGAAGGAAATACATTTTAAGTCCGAAGTCTAAAAAGTCCGAAGTCATCAGTGCGAAGTGCGAAGTCCGTAGAGTGCGCCGTTTCATGTTTGGTAAACCCAGGTTTGAAACGGCGCACTCTACGGACTTTGGACTAACGACTTCGGACTTCGCACTTGAAACGGACTTCGCACTGACGACTTCGGACTTCGCACTTGAAACGGACTTCGCACTAATGACTTCGTACTTCGGACTTTTTTCGCCATTCGTCTATCTGATTCACCATTCTATCGGAGCGGTGCAGCCTTCCTGTAACCTATTGGTCATTCGACCTGTCTTGTGTAGCGTAACGATGTTGCTGCTTCCTGTTTGGAAGGACATTTTTACCGTTCGTCGGCACATCGCTTCTGTTTATATAAAGGAACCTTGCTTTGGTAGGTTCTATGCTTTGCAAACTACCTAATCCCCACATCTTTGCCTCATCGAAACCAACTGAAAACAAAAGCAATCGTTCTTTACCACATAGGCGCAAGGGTTATC
>JALHMA010000255.1:2554-6017 GCA_022844265.1 Saprospiraceae bacterium
GAACCTTGCTTTGGTAGGTTCTATGCTTTGCAAACTACCTAATCCCCACATCTTTGCCTCATCGAAACCAACTGAAAACAAAAGCAATCGTTCTTTACCACATAGGCGCAAGGGTTATCGGTTATCCGTTATTTGTACATAGTCGCCTAATTTTTTTGAGTATCTGAAAATTTGAGTATTCGAGTATCTGACTGATAACGAATCATTTATACTCAAATACTCGCATCCTCGAATATTCAAAAATTCAGATGACACAGTAGTAGTTATCCGGCTTGAGATCCTGTTGTGACCTATGTGGTAAGATTGCAAACAAAAGAGCATCAACTTTCTAATTAAGCTATGAAACAAATCCTATTGCCATTATTGGCTTTAGCCACGGTGTTTACCACAGTTAACGCCCAGAAAATCAACGGTTTAGTGCTGCAAGCCAATGGGCAACCCGTAGAATTTGCAACCGTTACCATCCATACCTCCCAGGACTCCGCCCTGGTAAAAGGAGCGCTTACCGGAGAGGACGGGCGTTATGAAATTGCCGGCGTTTCTGCCGGTCAGTATTTCCTGAAAACCAACGCAGTCGGTATGGGTAGCGGCTATTCGCCGGTGTTTGAATACGATGGTGGCGACAAAACCCTGGAAACCATCAGCATCGACCAAACTACCACCGAACTCGCGCAGGTCACTGTTATCGCCCGCCGCCCACCCATCGAAGTAAAAGCAGATAAAACGATTTTGAACGTGGAGGGCACGGTAAATTCCACCGGCCTGAACGCCCTCGAACTCCTGCGCAAAGCCCCCGGCGTAGTGGTCGACAACAATGAAAACATCAACGTGAAAGGTAAAAACGCCGTTCGGGTCATGATCGACGGGCGCGAAGTGCCGCTCGACGGCAAAGATTTGTCGGCCCTGCTGAAAGGCACCCAGGCTTCGGATATAACCAATATAGAGATCATTTCCAATCCTTCTGCCAAATACGATGCAGCCGGTAATGCCGGTATCATCAACATCAAACTGAAGAAAAACAAAGCCTTCGGTACCAACGGCAATGTCGGCCTGGAAGCCATTTACGGTGAGTCGCTGAAAGGCGGCGGAAACCTCAGCCTCAACCACCGCGGCAAAAATGTAAATGTGTTCGGTTCCTACAACGGAAGTTATGGCGACTGGCACAACTACCAGAATTTTGTACGCGAACAAAACGACCACAAGTACGATCAGCAAAACAAGGAAATCTGGCAAAGCCGCTACACCGGCTATCGCGCCGGCGCTGACTGGTACATCAACTCCAAACACACCGTAGGCGTACTGGTCAACGGCAGCCTGAATCCCGGCGACTGGAACACCCGTGGTTTTACCAATATCGACAAACTGTCGACGCCCCAACTCATTGACACCCTGCTGCGGGCGACCAACGCGGTTTCCAATGAACGCAACAACCTGAATACCAATCTCAATTACCGCTTCGCCGATACCAGCGGTCACTCGCTGAACTTCGACATCGACTATGGCACTTATGATATTCAAGGCGCCAGTTACCAGCCCAACCTGTACTACACGCCGGATGGCGGAGAGTTGCTGCGCGAGCGTATTTACCGCAACAGCACCCCTACAAAAATTAATATTTTTACGGTAAAATCGGACTACGAACAACGCCTGCTGAAAGGTACGCTCGGCGTAGGTTTCAAAGTAGCGGATGTGGAAACGGACAATACGTTTGACTTTTTTAATGTCGTAAACGGTGAATCTCAACTCGATGAAACGGTCAGCAACCGCTTTATTTATGAAGAACGCACCAGCGCCGGTTATGTCAATTACAACCGGATGTTTGGGAAAAAACTGAATGTACAGGCGGGCCTCCGGGTGGAAAATACCGATTATAAAGGCCAGTTACTGAGCG
Source organism: Saprospiraceae bacterium (assembly GCA_022844265.1). Lineage (GTDB taxonomy): Bacteria > Bacteroidota > Bacteroidia > Chitinophagales > Saprospiraceae > M3007. Next base: position 4,446 of record JALHMA010000255.1, read on the forward strand.
CAACCAAAGATACCGTCAACACCAACAACTACACGGAACTTTTCCCCAGCGCAGCCCTGACGTACACATTTAACCCGAAAATGGGCCTGAATGTAACGTACAGCCGACGGATCGACCGCCCGAGTTACCAGGACCTGAATCCTTTTGAAAACAAACTGGACGAACTGACTTTCCAGCGCGGCAACCCGATGTTGCGCCCGCAGTTCACCAACAGTTTCGAAATCAGTCCGACCTACCAGGGCTACCCGGTGCTGACACTTGGTTACAGCCACACGAAAGATGTGTTCACCCAGGTACTGAAAACAGACACCCGCGACACCCGCGCTACCTTTATAACGAATGAAAACCTGGCCGACCAGAAAAACTACACCCTGAGCGTCAACCTGCCCACACCGATTGCCAAATGGTGGGAAGGTTTTGTCAGCCTGACGGGTTTCCGCAGCCACTTTGAAGCCGATTTCAGTACTCCCGAAACACCCGATTTTATTGTAGATCAATCGTTTAACGCTTTTAATGCGTATAGCGAGCAAACGATCAAACTGCCCAAAGGATTCAGCGTACAGGTGTCGGGTTGGTACAACAGCCGCGCATTCTGGGGCACTTTGCGCAGCACGCCACAGGGCGCCATGGACCTGGGTATTCAGAAAAAATTATTTGACGGAAAAGGTGAAGTGCGCCTGCGTTTCGGCGACATCCTGCACACTGCCGGTTGGGGTGGCGAAAACCTCTTCACGCCGGGCCTGAAAATGACCGCCAATGGCCGCTGGGAAAGCCGCACCGTCACGATGAACTTCTCCTACCGCTTCGGTAGTTCGGAAGTAAAAGCAGCCCGCCAACGCAAAACGGGTCTGGAAGATGAAAATAAACGCGTGAAAGGGAGGGGATGATGATTGGGATATTAGGATATTGAGATATTAGGATATTGGGATATTGGGATATTGGGATATTGAGATATTTTGTTGAGCATCAGTAAATTGTAAGTAATAACCCAATAACCCAATAACCCAATATCTCAATAACCCAATATCTCAATAACCCAATAACCCCTCCAAACGCGTAAAGAAAATATGAAAGTTTGATTTGGTTTATCGGAGAAAGTACCCCGCCTGTGCAATACCGGCGGGGTTTTTTATGTAAATAGGTGACTTAATGGTCTGTCTGGTACACCTCCAGAATATCCCCGTTTTGAATAAAAACATGGCCGCCGCCAGCCCAGACACGCGCTGCTGCTAACTGAGATGAAGCAGGTAATATAATTTTGAGCGCCTGAAAACGATTGAGGTGTTCGAAGCGCAAAAAATCTTTATCCGGAAAAACCAGCCAGTTTTGAAGAGCTTCAAAACGGTTCGTTTTCAGGTCTGGATACGTTCTTAAAAGATAGCCGTACTGATCGAACGCGGAAATACCCTGCTCAGGGTCGCTGATAAATACCATTTCACCGTTATCGCGGATGCAGGTAGCAGCCATACGTTCGGGAAAAACCATGTTCATCGGCTGACTTTCCAGCAGGATAGTTCCCGATGCGGAAATTTTCAACAAACGGAAACCGGCGTCATCATAGACCCAAATGTT
>JALHMA010000255.1:6117-8535 GCA_022844265.1 Saprospiraceae bacterium
CAGGTAGCAGCCATACGTTCGGGAAAAACCATGTTCATCGGCTGACTTTCCAGCAGGATAGTTCCCGATGCGGAAATTTTCAACAAACGGAAACCGGCGTCATCATAGACCCAAATGTTGCCGTCCTGCGCCAAAGCCACACAGCGCACCGCCGGGAAACCGGCTTCGACCAGGTTGAGTTGCCCCATCTCGTTCAGGGTGCGATCGAGGGTCACAACTGTTTGGAAATCAGCAAACCACACTAATATTTTCAGGGGATTTGTGACATCCAGGGAATTCGCCTGTCCCAGGCGATTGTTGGTAAAACGTGCGACGCGCAGCCCGGTCGAATCGTACTTTTCAATGGAATTATCGCTAGCAATCAGGTAGATATTCGACAAATGATCGGCAGTGGCAAACACTGCCTGGCGGGGAATATTGAACAACAAACGGCAAGTATCCGCCCCCGCCTTGTCCGTTTGCGCATGCGTTGATAGGGCGACCAGGCTGAATAACATCCCCAATAAACATCCTTTGTATTTCATACTCATTCGTATTTCCAGATGTCGCCCCAAAAACGCGCACCGCCATCCATATATATGGTGTCGCCGGTCATGTATGCACCCATCGGGCTGGAGAGGAAAAGCGTGAGCGCCGCTACTTCATCCACCGTGCCGAGTCGTTTCATGGGAATGGAACTGGCGATATCGGCAGTGAATTCGGGCGGATAATTATCCAGCCCACTGCTTTGAATAATACCCGGCGCTATACAATTGAGCCGGATGCCTTTATCGGCCCATTCGATTGCCAAAGTCTGGGTCAGGTTGCTCACACCCGCCCGGGCGGCGGCGCTGTGCGACATGCCCGGAAATCCGCGGAAGTTGTTTAGCACGATATTGACCACCACACCGTGGTTTTGCGGGAAAAAGAAGTGTTTGGCAACTGCCTGCGTTACAAACCAGGTGCCGTTCAGGTTGGTGTTGATAACGGCCAGCCAACCTTTTTGGCTGATGTCGATAGCGGCACTGGGGAATTGTCCGCCCGCATTGTTGACCAATATGTCGAGTTGTCCACTTTTTGAGGCGATTTCCGCCATTAGTAATTCAATTTGCGCCGGCTCTCGGATATCGAGCGGCCAGGCGTACACTTTTCCGTAAGCCGCAAGTTCAACGGCGGCTTGTTCCACCCGTTCTTTTTTGCGCGATGCAATATGTACCGTAGCGCCAGTTTCCAAAAACTGCCGCGCAATGGCTTTGCCGATACCGCTTCCGCCGCCGGTGACGAAAACTACTTTGTCTTTAAATAAATCAGTTTGGAACATATCTCTGGGTTGATCATGCAAAGATGCTAAAATCCTGCTTCCGGTTGGCTGTGTACGAGTGTATGTCAAAATGGCAGCAATGAAATTTTTTCATGTCATTTTGGCATGTTTTATTTTTAATTTATGCCAAAAAAACAGCAATTTCGCAATGGTACACTGTTTGAAAAAGGGAGTACATCCGGCTGCTAACGACAAATGTAGCCAGGCCGGGTCACTTCACATACAACGTTCAATTGTTTTAAAAAACTTAAAAAATTTCTAAAAATGACAAACATCGTAAAATTTCAGCCGTACCCTTCAACCAAAACGTTCGTCAATGGTTTATTTGATGAGTTCTTTAATCGCAACCTTGCAGATCAGGTAGGCGCCGACAATTTTGCCAGCCATGCTGCTGTCAATGTTCTTGAAACGGATGCCGCTTTCAAAATTGAATTGGCTGCACCGGGTTTCGATAAACAAAACTTCAGCTTGCATGTTGAAAATGATCAACTGACGATTGAAGCAAAGCGCGAAACGAATGAAGAAGAAACAAACGAACGCTACACCCGTCGCGAATTTCGCGTTGCTTCGATAAAACGTTCTTTCAAATTGCCCAAAACTGTGAACCAAGATGCGATCAACGCTGTTTATGAAAACGGTATTTTGAACGTGACGCTTGGCAAAAAAGAAGAGGCGAAGCCAGTAGTAAAAACTATTCCGATCGGCTAATTTGCTGATCCTCAACAAGTTGTTTTCATAAGGTTAGTTAATAGGGTTTTAGGTGTTTTCATGGAGCCGGGGCAGCAATGTCCTGGCTCTTTTTTTTCATGCGCTTACCTGAAAGTGACAAGTTATTGTTCACCCGTTCCTTACCTTTGCTTTTTAAATTTTTGCTATATTTTGACACAAACAGAAGGTTTATTCCCGGATTCAGATTTTTGGAGCGCATTGAACAACACCGACCCCAGTGTTCTGAGAACAACATACCTACATTATCGGCCACTGGCGGTCAATGCGGTGGTTGCAGCCGGTGGTTCATCAGCAGATGGGTCCGTGTTTTATCGGGTGGCATTTATACATTTGGCGCGCATGGCACAGTCTGCAAGCATTCCGTTCGGCATTTCCCTATCCGATTACGT
>JALHMA010000256.1 GCA_022844265.1 Saprospiraceae bacterium
TGGCGCAATATGGAGGCCATCCAACAATATGCTTACCGCAACCCGGCGCACGGACAGGTGGTGCGCAAAACCCGCGACCGCGACTGGTACAGCGAGGAAATGTTTACCCGCTTCCAGGTGCTCGGTACTATAGGCGTCTGGGAAAACTTTACTGATTCAGGAAGTCCTGTACTTTAGGGTGCGTGATTAATTTGTACAAAATAAGGATACCCCCCAACATCTGCAGTAGCATGCCCGCAAGGAGCACTTCACTGGCAAAGGAGAAGGATTCCATTTTAAAAACAGAGCCCAAAACGGATACCGTAAAGCCCGTCAGCCAAACCATAAGTGCGTGTTTTAATTTCATCATTTGGGTATTGTATAGTTTAACAAATATTTTTCAGCCTGCGCCTCTCAAAATCTCAAAGTCTTTGCAGAACTTCGCCGTTAAAGGAAACGACCGAAAATCCTGTGAAAAAAGTAGGAGGCCATTGCCGAAAAGCCTCGAAAAAGTAGGCACTTGAATCCAATCTATTCTTATTTTTATGAAAAAAATTATCATTACCCTTTTCCTTGCTTTCTGTGCCGTACAGTTTGTTTCCATTCAGGCTTCTGTGGAAGACAAATCTGCGGGCAAAGCCGTTATGGCTAAAGTTATGATGCAGCAAAACTCCTTGCCTGCTGCATTGATGAACATGGATCAGTCCCAGTTCCTGAACCTGACGCCGAAGAAAATCAAAGAAATGACCGGTGAAAAACTGTCGCTGAAACAAACCGTTGCCCTTAAAGCAATGCAGAAAGCAGTGAAAAAAGAGATGAAGTCGGCAGACTACGGCGCCGAGGGCGAAAAGAAAAGCCAGGTTGTAGCCCTGTTGCTTTGCTTTTTCCTCGGTGGTCTGGGCATACACCGCCTCTACCTCGGTTACAGCAACTGGTGGCTTCAGTTGATCACCCTCGGCGGCTGCGGCATCTGGGCGCTGATCGACCTGATCCGTATCATTACCGGCGATATGAAACCCGCCGACGGTAGCGAATATGACCCGAAACTCTAATCGTTGGTGGTTGTATGTTAAAATCGCAGCCTACATCCTGATCCCGCTGGTACTGCTGATCCTGCCCGCCGACTTTTTTGACGAAGGGCAATCCATCTGCTTGTCCGTTTTGTTGCTGGGAGAACAATGTTATGCCTGCGGTCTGACCCGTGCTTTGCAACACCTGATTCACTTTGAATTTGTCGAAGCCTATTATTACAACGTATTGGCTTTCATCGTCTTTCCCGCTTTCGCCTGGTATTGGTGGAAATGGTTTTGGGCGGACTGGAAACAATTGCGTGCTTTGATGGATGTTAAAATGGAGCAGGAGGTTTGAAAAAGGTTGATGAGGTTGATGAGGGTTTATGAGGTTTATAAAGGCCGCTCGAAAAAAGAGCATTTGCCTCATTGAGTGGCCATGATCAACCTCATCAACCTTCATCAAACCAACGAAACCCCGGCAGTTTTTTACCACAACGGACACCAAGTGGTTTCACAAAGGACACAAGGCGTAGAGTTGACCACATTTTTCGAGTCATTTGTGATGATTATGCCAGATTCACAGAAAAGACTAAGCGGAATGCGGTCAACTCTACGCCTTGTGTCCTTTGTGCAACCACTTCGTGTCCGTTGTGGTTAAAAAAAACGTGTGGTTCTGTACATAAGCTCCCCTGAATCGTTTAGATATTGAAGTGCGTGCCAGAAAAATAAGACTATGTATAGGAAAGTCCGAACATACTCTTTATTTTAGCGCTTGATAAACGCTTGAGTATGTCTCTTTGCCCATTGCTCCAAATGATATTTGCCCCCTGATTGCTTCGCATGGTTTGCGGGTAATCAGGGGGCTTGTTGTTGGTAGGGAGCATGGCTGTAATGGAGGATTAAGAGAAAAGATGGAATGCGGGTTGGGTGCAAAATGGGAGGAATCACGCAGGGAGGGAAGTTTGATCATTTTGGCAATGAATAAGTTCAATGCAACTAAAAGAAAAAAATATCATTCTTCGATTAAACAAGATAAAGTGTACAAAAAATTATTAACTATAAAAATTTAAAACATGCAAAAAATTAGAATTAGTGCTGACAAAGAATATGATACATTACGGCAAGAAATCCTAAAACGTATTGAAATTAACTATCAAATAGTTAATGTTTTATTGTCAATATCAGCAGCATTTTTAGGATTCGGAATCAATAATAACCTTATTGCGTTACTATTGCCTCCTATAATTTTATTATTAGCAGTGGTTTGGAGACAGAACTTAGACGTAAATGGAAAAATCAGTAAATACTTATCGGATAGATACGAACATGACGAAAGTGGAGTAATTTGGGAAACTCATATTCGTGATTTAAGAACCGCTCAAAGAAAAACGTTAACAGGAATATTCTTTACTATAGGTACTCCAGGAGTATTTATGCTCCTTTCACTTATTGCAATGACATTAGGTTTAATTAATTGCAAATTTGCGCTTATTGAAGATGCTTTAATAATAATAGATATCATTTGTATTATAATACTCTCATTGATATTTCTTTTTTATCGGAAAACAAGTAAATAAAGTAAAAAATAATTGACAGTCAAGAACAACTTTTAACAAATTTTCGAGTGCTTAATAATAAAATCATGCCGATATCTATATTCGCGCCTCAACAGGAGTTCCCTGCTCCCTAACCCACTCAAGCCCGCTGCCGCGGCTGGTCTTTTTACGTTTGCGGCAGGTCGAAAAAGGCACTGCCGTGGCGCTGGGCGAGGGCGGTTTGGCAAAGTAGGAACACCTGCCGGGGCGGAATTCAATATGTTCGCAGCAATTTATTTTCTAATATATTACAAATTTTTTTGTAAGTATAGATTAAACAAATAAAATTCTTTAAATGGCAAAAGATAATAAAAATAGAAATTTCGACAATGATAAATTATTAATGCTATCAGAGCATTTACGCAAACTTGCTACACCCGATTTTTCTTCAATTGACAAAGAATTAATACCAAAATATGTGGAGAGACAAAATCAATTAGTTGAGTTCAAAAAAATAATCGATTATCTTATTGACTTAAATAAAGTTATGGGTAAGGATTATTCAGAACGATGGGAAAATATCGTTGCTGAATCAAATATAATTGAGTTAAAAAAAATGAAAAATAAACTTAATTTACAACTTAAAAGAAAGGAAGTTAATAAGTTCGTACTTGCTTCTCAAGGCAAAAGCAGTGCCTTACTAAGAATGAGTATTGGTGATTATCCAATCTTTTCTTTGTTTGAGATTTGCCTACATTCCCCTTTAACAAGTATTAAATATGATTTAAATTGGCTTCAACAATTATCAATAAATGACTATATTGATATTGCATTAGGTAATAAAAGCCCAGATATATTAATAAGTTCAATCCCTGATATAATATCAAGTTGTAGTAACTATGTTCAGCCGTTTTTAGAAAAAAACACTAATTATGAGTATCAATACATTGTTTATAAAGAAGTTGTAAAAAGTTCAAATGAGCAAAATTATTTAATCAGTAATATTTTACTTTTCACATTAATTGAGAGTATTGTCAAAAAAATATGTGTTTTTGCATTTACCAAACAAAACCCTCATTTGACACCTCAAGAAATCGAAAATTTTGTGTATTATAAGCACAAATCAATATCTGGGCTATTAACAGATGATGAATGGAAAAGAGATTTTGTTGTTGGTAATACAGAATTGCTTTATTTGCTAAAAAACAATCTCGATGAAGAAATGATTAAATTACGAAAATCAATCTTAAAACAGATACCACAAGATGAAATTAATAAATTTGATAACCAAAGACTTAAAGATGGTAAGCCGATTTCTGAAGAATTTAATACTTTAAAACCTCCACCAATTTATATTTCAATTGGAGTAAGATTACATATATTACAAAGAATATACAACAAAGATAGAAATCAAATTATACACGGTTATTACGAAGGATTAAATCACAGTTGGAAAAATTACATTTATCTTAGTATTTTACAAGATATTTGTATTGTTGGGAGTAAATATGAAGATATTTACGCAAATTAAATAAATATAAGCAAGGAGACGCAAAATACTGGGAGGGGGTAATACAACTAAACTTTGACTAAAAGCAAAATTAGGCTTTGACATAAAAAAACAAAACTGGATTTTCCCGCCCCAGCAGGTGTTCCTTTTGCGCCAACAGATATTCCCCGCATAGGTACAACGGAATGTTGCCTACCCTACTATTAAATGTGTTCTTTTAGTGGCTGAATTTTAGTGGATTGCCTGTGTTCGGAAGCACAAAAAATATCCTGCTGTACGTTTGCGGCAGGTCGAAAAAGACACTGCCGCGGCGCTGGGCGAGGGCGGTTTGGCAAAGCAGGAACACCTGCCGGGGCGGAAGAACTTATCAAAAACCCAGGTTCGTAAATTAAATCGTACAGACGTAGCGATTCAGTATTTTGGATTGTCCGGACAAACGGTTATTTTTGTATTACAAGGCATATAATCTTTGCTTATTATCGCTAAAAACGCCTACTTTTGTCAAAAATACATCGAATGATGACCGTATTGGCAGAAAAAAAATTGGAATTCATCCGGGAAGTTTCCGGCATCGAAGACGTAAAAACGCTGGCGGCATTGATAGAAGCCTACCGAAAAATTACTGGTGAAGCGAAAGCCGCCAGTAAGCCGGTGAACCCCATTCGCCAGAAATTCGATGCAGACGCTATTCGTCAACGCCGGGGTCGTGTTGGACATGACAAGGCCAAAATCATGCGCCTTATCCGGGAAATGGATGTACAAGAACCTATTGAACAACTTTTGGCTCAACTAACGAAATGATTTACCTGTTCGACTCCAATATCGTTCTGCATTACGTCCGCCAGTCCGATTTGATGAGGAACATTGAGCAGAATTTCGACCCTTTTGGCGTGGGCAACGAATCATGGCTATGCGTGGTTTCTAAAGGCGAATTGCGTTCGATTGCCATTCAGAACCAATGGGGTAAGACCCGTAGGCATCGCCTCGAAGAACTCATGGGCGATTTTTATCCTGCCGACATTTTTTCCGAAGAAACGATAGATTGCTATGCTGAAATTGACGCTTTCAGCCAAAATAAACTACCCGGCAAGCCGCTTGGCATGACTTCCCGAAATATGGGCAAAAACGATCTTTGGATTGCCGCCGTTGCTCATATACTTGGAGCGAAACTCCTCACATCGGATGCAGATTTTGATCATTTGGAAGGGGTTTACCTAGATTTGCTAAAAATAAAAGTTTGAAACTCAAGATTTTCAGGGGCGTGAATAATAAAGGCACCCCATTAGTGCTTTTCCCGCCCCGGCAGGTGTTCCTTTTGCGCCAACAGATATTCCCCGCCCACGAAGCCTCTCAAGCCCAGCGCCGCGGCAGTGTCTTTTTCGACCTGCCGCATAGGTACAACGGAATGCTGCCTACCCTACTATTAAATGTGTTCTTTTAGTGGCTGAATTTTAGTGGATTAGCCTGTGTTCGGAAGCACAAAAAATATCCTGCTGTACGTTTGCGGCAGGTCGAAAAAGACACTGCCGCGGCGCTGGGCGAGGGCGGTTTGGAAAAGCAGGAACACCTGCCGGGGCGGAAATCCGCCGGCTATTCCGGTACCGCAAAATTTTCCAACGGCATCGCCCATATTTTTTCCGTCAACTGGTACTTCTTATCCCCCGGATAAATAACCCTCAATTCATCCAGGTTCAAATCAGCAATAGCCTGGTGCATGGACTTGGTGGTTCTCGGGGCATCGATATATTTGAATTCGGCTCCCATTTTTTTGCCCTTGTCCTGCCAATACAGGTCAATTTCGGCGCCGCTATGGGTCCCGTAGAAAAACACCTCGCTGTCCCGCTTGCCCAACATAGAGACCATCTCCTCCAGGGCAAACCCTTCCCACGAAGCGCCTATTTTTGGATTGCTGCGCAGTTCCTGCATGGTGTTGATAGACTGGAGGGCATGAAAAATGCCGGAATCCCGCAGGTATATTTTCGGACTTTTCACCAGCCGCTTGCTTACGTTGGCGTGCCAGGGCATGAGTTGGCGTATCATGAAAGTGTCTTCGAGAATGGACAGGTAGTGTTTCACCGTTTTATCGTTGATGCCAAAGGACCTTCCCAGCTCACTGTAATTGATGGTTTGCCCGTGGTAGTGGCTCACCATCGTCCAAAAACGGTACATGGTAGCAGCAGGAACATTGATGCCCAACACTGTTAAGTCTTTTTCCAAAAAAGTAGAAATAAAATTGGTGCGCCAGGTCATGCTCTGGCTGTCCGATTCGGTGAGGTATGAACGGGGAAAGCCGCCCCGCAGCCAAAGTGTTTCCATGCTACTTGCTCCCGTTTCTGTCAAATTTAGCCCGGTGAGATAGTGGTATCCGATGCGGCCCGCCAACGACTCGCCGCTTTGTTGCCGCAGGTTGGAAGAGGCACTGCCCAATATCAGGAACCGTTGTTTCTGATTGTTGTCAACGAGGTAGCGGAGCAGGGGGAACAATTCGGCTTTGCGCTGTATTTCATCGATCATGATGAGTCCCACTAATTTTTCCAGGGCGAGTTGCGGGTTTTCCAGCAAGGCGAAATCACGGGGGTTTTCCAGGTCAAAAATGTGGTCAGGGTGGAACGTCTTTGCCAGGGTTGTTTTTCCTACCTGCCTTGGCCCCAGGATGGCGGTGACCGGGAAGATATTTAGCAAATCCGCGATGGCTGTCCGGTCTTTGTGCCTTTCGATTATTTTATTGGTCATGTCGTTTTTTGGGGTAAAGTTACAATTTTACCCTTGAAAATTCGGAATATAAATCCGAATTTTCAAGGATGTAAATTTCGCGCCTCCCTTGAAAAAATATCCTGCTGTACGTTTGCGGCAGGTCGAAAAAGACACTGCCGCGGCGCTGGGCGAGGGCGGTTTGGCAAAGCAGGAACACCTGCCGGGGCGGAAACCCAACCCGCAAGCCTAACGCAGCCAGCTGCCCCAGTTAGCCTATTTTATATAAACCCGGATTAAACCTTTGTATTTTGCAAGCGTCGTACGGTGAACTAAAATATCACATCATGAATAAGACGATTAGAAGTTCACTTAACAGAACCGCTTTGGGGGTTTTAGTAATTTTTACTACAATAATTAGTTGTAAAAAAAACATTGAAGATGAAACTCCACCTACACCCACAACGCCAGACCTGACACATTTGCCATTCGGAGGCAAAGGTTCAACTAAAATTTTGATACGAAATCAAGGCAGCCCCAGCCCTGATTTTCTCTCTTTATGGCTTTGTGGACTTCCTGCGAATGGTGCAGGGGCTAATAATGCCAGTGATTGGACAAATGCCGATGGTTCTTGGGATTACACCAAAAAACCACAAGTTGAAGGCAATGTTATTTGGGATGGCCAATTTAATGTGGCATTAGATGCTAATAATAACCGCATTTTAACAGGCAATGGTTTGCCCAATCACCCAACCGGCATTTTTCCGATAACGCCAGGTTCTATTCCGTATCAATACGATCGTAACCCTAATATTATATCAGCTCAGCCCTTAAACGTAACGTATCCCGCTTTGCCTCAAGAAGCAGCATCGCCAAGCTGTGTAGGGTTTGGGCCAGCCGGCTATTCATTGACAGGCAGTGCCATTTATCATGGAGCGTCAACACTTGGTAACGATGCTGCGGCGCATGAAATGCTGGACAGATTTGGTGGACATACAGACGGTACCAAGCGATATCACTATCACTATCCTTCCAAAGACCTTCAAGACCATATTCACCCGCATAGTTCAGGGCATTCAGCCCTTATGGGTTATATGTTGGATGGATTTGGCATATATGGCCCTTATGGAGAAAATGGCGAATTACTTTTCTCAAAAGATTTAGATGAATGTCATGGTCATAAACACCCGGTAATGTGGGACGGTCAAATGGTTAATTTGTATCATTACCATTGGACTTATGACTTTCCGTATAATATTGGCTGTTACAAAGGCACACCACAATAAATTTATCCAGTTTCCATCCTGAATCATTTGGAATAGATTACTATTCAGGTTTAATAAGAGGAACAGTTCACACTACTGGATATTTTCCCAAAGTCGGGTTTCGCGCAGGTTTTATACAGAAAAAAGCATCGACCGTTGTAGTTAACCAAAAGAAAAATGAATATAGAACCACTTTTACATTATTTTTCAAAATTCTTGCCTTTAGAAGAACAAGAAATCGCTTTTTTAGAATCCGTTTTTAAAGAGCGTAAAGTAAGAAGAAGGCATTTCATACTTCAGGAAAGAGATGTATGCAAATACAATTCATTTGCTGTTGAAGGTTGCTTTAGGATGTACAAGGTAGGTGAAAATTAAGCCTCTCAAGCCCAGCGCCGCGGCAGTGTCTTTTTCGACCTGCCGCATAGGTACAACGGAATGTTGCCTACCCTACTATTAAATGTGTTCTTTTAGTGGCTGAATTTTAGTGGATTGCCTGTGTTCGGAAGCACAAAAAATATCCTGCTGTACGTTTGCGG
>JALHMA010000257.1 GCA_022844265.1 Saprospiraceae bacterium
ACGATCGTCGTGATAGGCCCTTCGCAGCCATCGATAGCGGTCGGTAGTGGCGTGGCGATCGTGCCGTTCAAAATACCGTTCAGGTCCGCGCAGTCGTACACGCAGAGGTTATCATTGTTCGGGCCGCAGGGGCAGGTGATGACCGGTGGCAGTTTATCTTCAATCGAGATATTACCCCAGCAGTTATTGCCGGAAACCAGGTGTACCACCCGAACCGCGTACGTTTTGTGTACATCCGCAGCACCAAGAATGCCTGGCGTCCAGGGGCCATTGCCGAGTGGCAAAGTCCGGTCGAGTTCTACAATATAATCGTCGAAGCAGAAGTAAGTACCTTCCAGAATCATATCAGGGGTTAGTACCAAACTACAGCTTTCATCCAGGGAAATAGTCACTAAATCATTACAAATCAGGTTGGACGGGGTAGCCACCACAGCGATAAACCTGCTTACAGAGGCAATGCAGCCTACATTTGGCGGAGCCAGTAATCCCGCAGGATTGCCTGCATCAAATTGGAAAACCAAGGTGTAGTTTCCAACGCCCAGTGCGCTGAAGTCGAGGGTAGTCACCCAGTTGTTGCTATTCACCGGCGTTTCTACCGTTGGAATCGGAGCACCGTTCAGGAAGAACTGGCCTGTGCCGTCGATGCCGGCGCCTGCCGTACCGGTAAAGGTCGCATCTGCGGAATTTACACAGAAATTACCTTCAGGACCGGTAATAACCGGATCAGGATAGAAGCAGGTATTGCTGATGGAAAGTGGCGCGGGGTAAAAAATGCTATTGGCCGTGAGCGTGTAGCCCACGCCGTCCAGGTGGATGCCCTGCAATACATAAATGCTTTGATTACCGGCCACAGGCACTTCGGTAAACAGCGTACCAGGTGCATACGGCAGGTTGGTATTCGGGTTGATCAACGTGGTGCTTTGTACGCGCCACATCTGGCCACGGTTAGCAGGACCGATGACGACTTCTTCCGAAAAACGTCCGTTGCCGAGACAGGTACATGGATCAGCCACGGTCGGTCCTCCGGAATTCGTGATAGCCGGTGGCGTACAAAATGCCGAAGCAATGACATTCACCTGGCTGTTGCAGGAAGTCGTAAGACCGGCGGCGTCGCCGACGGTGAGCGTACCCACAATCGGGCCTACATTGGCGCAAGTAAGATTCACCGGAGTAACCACCTGGGTTGTGATAGCGCAGTTATCCGTGCTGTTGTTGTTCAGGTTGGCAGGTAAGAGGGTACCGGTACCGGCGCCATTCAGGTTCAGGGTAAACAGGGGAACACAATTGGCCACAGGTGGTTGATTGTCCACAACTTCCAGGAAGAAAGTGCAAGAAGAACTGCCGGAACCGTCTGTCACGCGCCATTCCACTTCATAACGGCCCACCTGGAAATTCACGCTGTTGGAAGCGGAGGGTGCAAATGCCGTGTAAGCGCCTGTCGGAACATTCATAGCATTCACGGTGCGGTAACGGAATTCCAGCGTGGAAGCGCCGCAAAGGCTGCTGGTCATAGGTAAGGTGACCGTTACAGTCGCGTTACACACACCCGGTGCGGCATTCATGGTGATATTTCCGGGACAAGTTATTACAGGCAGGGCGTCGTCGTTGGTAATCGTGCCGGTACCGTCGAGGGTAGCGCCGCCACCGCTGAGGGTGACATTGCGGCCATTATTTACGAGGCCGCTCAAACGGACCAAAAATGTCTCATTCGGCTCGATCGAACAGTCGCCTAACACTGGAACAGATACGATTTTGCTGGTTTCACCCGGCAGGAAGGTATGTGTGCCTGCTGTCAACGTGTAGTCGCCAGGCTGAATAGCCGTGCCGTCCACCGTCGTATAATTTACCACCACGTTAGCATCCGAAGGATTGGTCATGTTGATGGTAAATACAAGATTCGCGCTGCCAGCGTCACCTTCCACGATACTTGGACTGGTGACGGTGATCACTGCGGCATCGTCGTTGAAGATCGTACCCGTTCCGCTGCCGTCCAATATGCTGCCACTGACAGGGTTGGAAAGGGTCATCAACACGGTTTCGTCCAATTCTACTGTGTTATCGCCATTCACAACCACATTGATCGTTTGAGTCAAAGGCCCGCCTGCCAGGAAAGTCGCGGTGCCAGAAGCAAATACCTGGTAGTCGGTACCTGAAGTGGCCGTACCGCCCGTGATGGCATAATCCACGGAACAATCATTAGCATTCACAGTGCGGGAAATGACAAAGGCCAGATTGACCGTCCCCATATTGCCTTCCACGACACTGGGATCATTGATGCTGAATTGGGTGTTGACAATTTCAATGGCATAATCTTCCACTTCGCCGGTGGTTTGAAGGCCGGTCGGCACTGCTGTTACGGCGCCCTGGGTAAAGCGGAAACGCGCGTAGCTGTTGCCCACCGTGGCGGTGTTCGGCACGGCGAAGGACAAATTGTTATTGCCCGCTACAACTGCCTGCTGGTTGAATATTAATTCACCGGCATCGATAAAATCGCCATCGATGTTGAAGTCCACCCAGGCATTCAGGAAGCCGTTTATCGAGGCGTTGACAGTGATATTGGCTGTGGTATTGAGTACCAAAACGCCCGGAAGGGTCACCCCGTCATCGTCGTCGCCCTCGGCATCGTTATCATCGCCGTTGGCAAGTGCGCCGGGTTGACCGTCGAGATCGCCGTCGACCGTGGCGCCCAGGTGGACAATCAGGGAGGTCCCATGGCGCGCGCCGCCGGGCAGCAGCGTACCGTAGCTATCCGGAGCGTCGCCGAAATCGATCTCGTCGTTGACAATAAGGCCGCTTTGGGGCGATCCAACCACCGTCACACCGGCCGGGGCGCCTGTAATGGCGCCTAAAGCCACAACAAAATTTTCGTTCGCTTCTACAATAAGGTCGCCATTGACAAGCACCGTGATGTTGAGTGCTTCGCCCATGGTGCCGGCAAAAGTCAGCGTACCGTCGTTGTCCTGGTAGTCGTTATTGGCCGTGGTAGCCAGGCCGTCCGAGGTCGTATAAGGCAGCGTGAAGCCGCCTTGAACAGGGTTGTTGAGCGTAGCGGTGAACACGAATGGCGTAGTGCCCGTGTTGCCTTCATTTTGCATCAAAATGGACGCAGGGGTGAGGGTCACCGTGGCAGCGTCGTCGTTGACGATCGTACCCGTACCGGTGCTCGTGCCAAGGCTTACGTTGCGGGTCGATGCTGCCAATGTGCCGATGGCTACATCGTACACTTCGTTGTTCTCTACTTTGTTGTCATTAACAATTGTCACTGGAACCGTCTGCGCAGTGGTGGTTCCCGCGAGGAATGTCACCGTTTGCGACCCGATACCAATGTAGTCAATGTCGCCGGTTGTAGCGGTATTGTTGGCGGTAGAAAACTGCACCGTTACGTTCACGTCTACCGGATTGGAGAGTGTTACCGTGAACGTCTGAGGTGTGAGGTTTTCCGCCTGGCTGACGTTACCCGCCAGCGCCACTACTGCGCTGTCGTCGTTCAGAATAGTCCCCACTTGCGGCGAACCTGCAATAGTGATGGCTGCGGCTTGCACCGCCGAAGTGCCGGTGATTGCACCGAGCGTAGTCGTAAAGTTTTCGTCGAGTTCTACTGTATTGTCAGGCACTGAATTCACGGTGAAACTACGTACTTCATTCACGTTTCCTGCGAATACCAGCGTATTATCATTGTCGGTATAATCGTTGTTGACAACCGTAGCAGTACCGTCATTGGTGTTGTAGGCTACGGTGAAACCGCCCTGCACCGCTGCGCTTAATATGGCCGTAAAAGTATACGACACCGTACCGGCATTGGTCTCGAGTTGCGCACTGCCGCCTGAGAGGGTCAGTGTAGCCGCATCATCGTTGGTGATGGTACCGGTGGCAGCGGATGGAGCGCCGATGCCGTAACCTATGCCGCTGGTGACAGTGAGAATGGCTGTTTCGTCCGGTTCGACGGTCAAATCCGAAGAAGGTGTAAGTGTGACGGTCGCCGTTGGACTTACCCCTGCGAAAGTTACGCTACCGGTGGTGGAGGTAAATGTAGTTGCCCCACTTTGCATATAATCCGTGCTGAATGTTGCAGAGCCGGTCACAGAAAAGTTAACCACCAATGCGCCGGAGTTAACATCTGTGCGGGTAAATGTATAAACGAGGTTGCCACCGCCGTCTTCCAGTACGGAGGAAGGTGCAACGGCAACGGATACGCTGTTGTCGTCGTTGGCGATCGTGCCGGTGGCAGCGCTTGGAGAAGCAGCATTGTAATTGGAACCGCTGGTGATGGTCAGCACAACCGTTTCGTCGGGCTCCAGCGCTATATCCGCCGTAGGATCAATCGTAACGGTCACGGTAGTATTACTTCCAGTGAAAGTTACCGTCCCCGAAGAAGCGCTGAAGGTAGCAGCGCCGGTTTGTGTGTAATCCGTAGCAAAAGTAGCACTGCCGCCGACAGAGAAATTAACCGTCAGCGTGCCAATCGTTAAACCGGTTCGTGTGAAGGTGTAAACTAAATTGGTACCACCGTCTTCCAGCACCGACAAAGGCACAACGGTTAAAGTCACATCCGTATCTTCGTTGAGGATGGTACCGACGGCAAGACTCGGTAAGCCGACATTGTAGCCGGAACCGGTCGCCACGACAATGTTGACCGGTTCATTCGGTTCTACAGTCGCATCTGCTATCGGATCAATTGTTACGGTTGCAGTTGGACTGCCTGCACTGAAGGTTACTGTACCCATTGTAGCGGAAAAACTCGCTGCACCGGTCTGTGTATAATCTGTGCTGAAAGTAGCTGTACCGCCGACCGAAAAGTTGACGGTCAAGGCACCAGCTGTCACGCCGGTCCGGGTAAACGTATAAACGAGGTTTGGAACACCGTCTTCCGCAACTGATGAAGGTGAAACGGCAACCGTTACATCTGTGTCATCATTGGTGATGGTACCGGTAGCAGCGCCGGGCATACCTGCGACGTAATTTGTTCCGCTGGTGATCGTGAGAATCGCCGTTTCATCCGGTTCGACGGTCAAATCCGAAACAGGGGTGAGCGTGACGGTGGCCATAGTATTTGTACCTGTAAACGTCACCGTTCCACTCGAAGCGTTGAATGTGGTAGCGCCTACCTGTGTATAATCGGTGCTGAAGGTAGCTGTACCGCCGACAGAAAAATTGACCACTAATGGACTGGGGTTCGCATCATTGCGGGTAAAGGTATAGACGAGACCGATGCCCCCGTCTTCCAGTACGGAAGTAGGTAAAACGGCAACCGTCACCGTCGCGGGTGTTTTAAATCCAAAATCAACCGAAAGATTGGTATTGTTGTCCGCATCGCCGTCGGTGATCGGCTCTCCGCCGTAAGACATGGTCACTGCTGCGGAAGCCACGCCGAAACCGACTACAGGGTCGCCGTTATCGTCGTTGTTCACGTCATCATCCGGGTCGGCAGCGCCGCCCACAGGGCTGCTGATCAACGGAGCGCCGCTGTTAAACAGGGCGCCGCCCATTGCGAAGTTCGAGGCAGCCACTTCGACAATGTAGTTGCCGGGGCAAACAGCAAAAGTATACAAGCCGCCGCCTGCGGTGGTAGTGTTGGCGATAGCCGCACCATCGGCCATCGTTAGAACGCCGTCGCCGTTATCGAGGTACAGATTGACCGAGACACTGTTTACACCCACGTCGCCGCCATCGAAGACGCCGTTGCGGTTGTTATCCTGATAAACAAGATTACCCAGTGTCAGGGCGTTGAAAGGCGTTGTCGTCGGGTTAGATGCGCCGACAATATCGGGATCATCGGTTTGCACCGTGGCGAAGTTCGAGCCCGATACATTGCTCTGGTTGCTAATATCGCCCCCGGCAACCGTGCCCGTCGGACAGGCATTGGCATTTACCATCACCTCGTAGGTGATACAAATCTGTTTGCCTGCCGGCAGGGTAAAGCCTGTGGGTGTTGGAAAGGTTTGCGCCTGAAGCGAAGCGTTTGCCAGGAGGATCAGTATGAGGATTCCAAGGCGTTGATTTCCAATTTTTTGTACAATATTTTCCATGAAATTTATTTCTTTAAAATTATTAAATGGCTTTTCAGAGGGGTTTGACTTTACATTAGAACTCGTTTACACAGAAAAAATATTATTCAGAATTGGATGAAAACAAATGGATACTCGGAGTATTCAGCCCGGCCATGCCGGTCTGTTCTTTTATCTTCAATAAGCGGGAACCGGGGATCGGGTCAGATGGATCGATCATGGCGGAGGGGTGCAAGGGGGGAGAAGTACAGATGCCGCCGAAAGTGAGCGTGCCGCCTCCGGCTGTCGAACCGCTGATGACGCCGGTACCTGAAGTCGGCGTGTTGCCGTTGCCATCCCATACAGCCTGGGTATTAGCGCCTGCGCCTTGTAAATTAATACTGGTACCTGCGCCGCTGGCCCGCGCGCGGAAATGAGCCGGTCCTGCACCTCCCACGATCGAGACAGTGTTGTTAATCACCCGGGCACAAACGGTGGGTGAAACAGTCGGGCCGCTGGCCAGTATATCGATCCCGAAATCGGAATCATTGGAAACCGTAATATTATTGGTAGAAACCAGTACGTTCAGTGTTCCGTCCTGTTGGCTATTGACCCCAATACCGTAAGCGCCGTTGTCCAGTCCGCTGATGGTATTGCTCACTGTCTCTGCAATGCCTGAAGAAGTACCAATAGCAGCAATGGAAATACCTTGTCCTGTGCAGGTACATGGATCCATTTCAGCCACACTCCCTGCCGTACAAACGCCGCAAGCGTACGGTCCGGTAATAATATTATTATTGACACGGGCATTAAAAGTGCTGCTGCCGCTTCCCTGTATGGCGATGCCCGGGGCATTTGCCATTGCAATGGTGTTGCGGTTCACATTGATATTCATAATGGCTGTCCCCGACGCTATTACAAAGGCGCCGGCCATAAATCTTTTGACGTCTTTGCTGAGTAAGCAATCCGTCACATTGGCATTCATGGTACCCGCACTGGCGCGTATGTCGACGCCCCTGCCTTTCAGGCGGAGGAAATCGCATTCGTCTACATTGATCGTATTGGTCACATTACTGGCAGCCTGGATAAAAAGGCCCGTATTGGCGATCGGATTATCGAAATTATCCGAAAAGACGCAGTCGGTAACCGTCAGATTCAGCGCAGCAGCGGTCGAGCTGTTAAATATCTCAACGTCTTCATCCTCCGGGAAAGTGAAGGTGGAATTGGTAATGGAACAGGTGCCCTGCAGGTCCCTGATTTTCATACTGCCTTCATATTGCTCATCGCCGCAGTTGATGAAACTACAGTCCGCCATTGTCATGTTCGTGATACCGATCCCGTTCAGGCCCTGTTCTTCGGTGCCGTTGACGTCAATATTAGTCAATACAAGTGTACTGACTGTGCGCAGGTAGAGTGCGGCGTTGCAGGAAAGGGTAAGTGTCTGCGTGGCATCGCAGGCGCCCAGGCCGCCGCCATCGGCCGTATTGGCATTGGTAAATGCCATGTTTTTCAGCGTGATATTCGTAACAGTGAAGAACTCGGCGCCGCGGGTGGTGATGTTCTGGATCGTGCCGCCGCTGCCATTGGTGGTACCGCTGCCATTGATCGTGAAACTACCCGTGGTGTTGGCGATGTCCATACCTTTGTTGGCCCCGTTGGCGGATACTGAAGTCAAAACCACTCCAAGTACCGCACCATCGATGTCGATAGCAACCTGGTTGCCGGAATTGATGGTACCGTCCGTCACGTTCAGTGTGCCGGCACTCGTGGCGAATATGCCTGTACCACCGCCGCCGCGCGCTACGGTTACGGTGCCGAGGTTTTTCGTACCGGTACTTGTGGTAATGCTGATGGCCGTGCCCGTACCGCCGGTGACGTTGATGCTGGCGAAGGTGATGCCGCTACCGCCGGCGTTGGTATTGGCAATATTCAGGGCGTTGCTGTTGCCCGATTTAGTGATGGTGTTTCCTGCGCCTGCGACATTGACCGTGCCGCCGCCGGTAGCATTGAATCCTGCGCCGGTGGTGGTGTTGATAACCAAGCCGCCGTTGGTGAAGTCGATGGTAGCGCCGGTATTGTTGGCCAGATTGACCGCAGTATTAGCGCCCGTTGTCAGGCTTTTGGATGTGCCGGAAAACGTTTTGATACCGCCGCCGCAGTTCTGCACCTGGATACCCATACCTGTAGAGGTGATATTACCCGAAAAAGTGGCGTTCCCACTGTCGTGGTTGTCTATGTCCACTGCAAGCCCGGCGTTGGTCGTGATGGCGCCGCTGGAATTAAATACCACCGAGCCACCGGAGATCAATACGCCGGCAGTGACAGGATTGGTAATAGTACCGCCGTTGATGGTGAATGTACCGGCGCAGGTAGTCAGGTTGACGCCATAGACGCCCCCGGTGGATGAAATACTGGTAAATACGGCGTTCATGGAAGCGCCACTGCCGTGGCTGGCGTCAAAGCCGCCACCTGTCGTGTTAGTGATAGTTACTTCGCTGACGACTAAATTACCGATGGAGTTTGTACCTATATT
>JALHMA010000258.1 GCA_022844265.1 Saprospiraceae bacterium
TCCCCATTTTCATTTGTAAAATCAATTTTTGCAATACTTTTTAGCCCAATCTGGCCGGATGCCAGCAATGAAAAGCGCCCGATATGGAAACGAAGTCCGGGGGAAAGTCCAAAATCCGTATTAGCATAATAGATTGCGAAAGGCTCCACCCAGTTATCGGTATTACCCAATTGTATTTCGTGGCGTTGAAAAAAACTAAGGTAAACGCCAAAATTGAAGTCCACGTTTTTTAGCAGTTGGTACGATACCTTTGGCGTAAAATCTATATTACTCCGACGGGAATTCGTTATCGCATTGGCATTTTCCTGTTGTTCAAAACCCACGCCGCGAACAGCATATTGGACATCCAGGCCTGCTGACCATTTTGTGCATAAGGGATAGCTGGTGGTAATGCCTGCAAAATAATGATTTTTGGCCCGCGACTGAAGGGAGAAACCGGAAGGAAGGCCGCTAAAATGGATGGTACTGGAATTGAAACCTCCCTGAATGCCAATACTCAACTGAGCGGATAATGGGAGAATCGTACAAAGAAGCAAAAAGCAGGTAATTGTTCTGTTCAGCATAGCGCAGTGATTTTGTTTAAACCATTTCCAATAAGACGCCTGCAGATCACGATTTGGTTGTCTTTATTTTTCCATTAACAGTCTTTAATTCAACTGTGTGCCGGGTTAGAATCAGATTGAGTTGTTTTTTATACAAATGTTTGATTATCAAACCAGATAACTAATAACGGATAACTACTTATACATCATCATCCAGCAACTGTTCGCCCAAATATTCCCAGGAAAAACGTTGTTTTTCCAAACGCACGCCTTCCTGAAAAGATACATCCCGCTGATTTTCAAAAAAATCGGTCATAGCGGCGGCGATAGCATCCGGCTCCGGCTCCACCACATAACCGGAAACGCCGTCGGTGACAATTTCCGGTAGCCCGCCCACTTTCGTGACCACCATGGGTTGTTCAAAATGGTAGGCAATTTGAGAAATACCGCTTTGTGTAGCCGAACGATAGGGTTGTACCACCAAGTCGGCAGCGGAAAAAAACACCCGCACCTGTTCAGCAGGAATAAAATCGACATGCAGGTGCAGCCGCTTTGCCAGTTGGTGCTTGTCAATTATTTTTTGGTAAAAATTCCAGTCCTCATAACACTCGCCTGCAATCAAAACGTGGACGTCCGGCGCTTTTGTCATGGCTTCCAGCAGCAAATCCAGGCCTTTGTATTTGCGGATAAATCCGAAAAACAGCGCCAGTTTCACCTCCGCCGGAATGCCCAGTTGTAGCCTGGCATCCTTTTTTTTCATCGAGGAGCCGTAGTTGTCATACACCGGGTGCGGCGCAAAACGCACGGGTTTGGAACGGTTGAACAGGCCGATATCTTCGCCCACAGCATGCGACATGACCACAAAATCATCGCAGGCGCCCACAAAATAGCGGGCAAACATCCGGTCGCCGAATCGTTTTTCATGTGGAATGATATTGTCTACCAATCCGGTGATTTTCAAAGTATTACCTGAAAAAAAACGGGCAATACGCAGCACCGTTCCCAGGCATGGCCCCATAAAAGGCAACCAGAACCGCACGATAATTTGATCGGGTTTTTCCAGCGCGATACTTCTTCCAACCAACAGCCAGTTCAGCGGATTGACCGCATTCAGTCGTGTTTTAATAAGCAAATCTGCCGGCGCCGGATCATCGGTGAACTGCGTTTTTCCCGGAAATAAAAAAGCGGGATATTGCAGGGAAAAGGAATAAATGAGCACTTCATGACCCATTTCCAGCAGTGCCTGCGCCAGCCGTTCGGAGGAAGCCGCAATTCCGCCGCGCAAGGGGTGCGCAGGAGAAACCAGTACTATTTTTTTTACAGAATCGGACACAACATGAAATTGAATGTGCAAAGGTAGCAGCCGTGGCGGGAAATTGGATGGTTTGTTATCTTCGCGGTTTGGTTATTGGTTATTAGTTATTCGTTATTAGTGGTGGTAGTGGGCCATCCGTACAAATGCTATGCATTCCTTATCGTGTAGATCAACATTTGTACCCACCACTAATACTAATAACAAATTAACAGATGGTCCACTACCACCACTAATAACTAATAACCAATAACGAATAACAGATATGGACACACTCAGCCACATACTCAACCACCTCGGCGAAGAGCGCGATCAATATTTTAACGCCATTGCCCCGCCGGTCATCCAGAGCAGCAATTTCGCTTTTCCCGATCTGGACAGTTTCAGGACCTCCTTTTCTGACGAATTGCAGCACCATGTGTACACGCGGGGCAATAACCCGACCGTGGAAATTTTGCGCAAAAAACTCGCGGCCCTGGAAGGAACGGAAGATGCGCTGGTGTTTTCCAGCGGTGCTGCCGCCATCGCAGCGGCAGTTATCGGCAATGTGCAGGCGGGCGACCATATTGTCTGCCAGCAAATGCCCTATTCCTGGACGTCGGCGCTGTTGCGCAAGTTCCTGAAACGTTTCGGCGTGGAACATACTTTTGTGGATGGCACGGATATCGCAACGATCCAGGCGGCCCTACGGCCCAATACGCGGGTGCTATACCTGGAAAGTCCCAATACGATGACCTACGAGTGCCAGGACCTGGCGGCCTGCGCCGAACTGGCCAAAGCAAATAACATCGTTACGATCATAGACAATTCATACAGTTCCCCGATTTATCAGAATCCGGCAGCATTCGGCATTGATATCGTGCTGCATTCGGGCACCAAATACCTCAATGGCCATTCGGACGTGGTGGTGGGTGTGTTGTGCGGATCGCGGGAAATGGTGCAGAAAATATTTCAGTCCGAGTTGATGACCCTTGGCGCCGTGCTGAGTCCGCACGATGCGGCATTGGTAATCCGGGGTTTGCGCACGCTTCCCTTGCGTGTGCAACGCAGCGACGCCGGCGCGCAGGCACTTATTGCAAAATTGGAAAACCACCCGAAAGTGGCGCGCATCTGGTACCCTTTTCACCACAGTTTTCCACAATTGGAACTCGCCAAAAAACAGATGCGTGGTTGCGGCGGTCTGTTCTCTATCCAGTTTGAAACGGATTCGATGGAAAAAATGGAGGCGTTTATTCATCGGCTGCGCCGTTTTGCCATGGCCGTCAGCTGGGGCGGCCATGAATCGCTCATCACGCCGACCATCGGTTTTTACAAGATACCGGGCAGGCCGCATCCGCCGACGCCCTGGAATTTTGTCCGGTTTTACATCGGGCTGGAGGACCCGGAGTGGCTTTGGGATGATTTGGAGCAGGCGATGGAAGCGCTTTAGATCGCTTTTCTGACAAAATAGAATACGGATTGAAAGGATATGACACGGATTTTTCCCTCGTAGAGTAATGGCAACGCGGATCACGCGGATTAGGCGGATAAACGCGGATTTTCCCGCTTTAGAGTTGACCTTCTTTTTTTCTAAAAGTAGAACATACTTGATCCGTGTCAACTCTAAAGCGGGAAAATCCGCGTTTATCCGCCTAATCTGCGTGATCCGCGTTGCCATTACTCTACGAGGGAAAAATCCGTGTCATATCCCTCAAATCCATATTCCATTTTACCTATTCTTTTAATCAGATCGTCTAACTTTGCTCCATGTCTCCCCGTCAGATTTTTGTCCTCCTGCGGCCCGAACACTGGGTCAAAAACCTGTTTTTGTTCATACCCGCATTTTTTGCTGCGCGCCTGGACGAACCCTCCGTGCTGTACAATGCGATAATGGGTTTTGTGGCATTTTGCCTGATCGCTTCGGCAGTATATGTACTAAACGATATGGTGGATGCGCCACAAGACCGCAACCATCCCGATAAAAACAGGCGACCTGTCGCAAGCGGGGCGATCAGTATCCGGCAGGCGCTGGTAATCCTTGTTTTGCTGCTGTTTTTTAGTACGGCTCTGGCGGCTTACCTGAGTACTTCCATGTTGATTTTCAGTCTTTTATACTTTGTGGTCAACCTGTTTTATTCTTTTTCACTCAAACACATTGCAATAATCGACATATCGCTTATCGGACTGGGCTTCCTGTTGCGTATCTTCGCCGGCGGAGCGGTTACGGGCGTGGCGGTGTCACAGTGGCTCATTATTTTAACATTTCTGCTGGCGCTCATTTTGGGTTTGGCGAAACGGCGTGGCGAGTATGTCATTGCCATGGGAGAAAATAATTTCCGCAAGGCATTGGAAGGCTACAACCTGCCTTTTATAGATGTAGGCATTACCGTTTGCTCCACGGTTGCGATTGTGGCTTATCTGATGTACTGTTTTTCGCCGGAAGTGACGGAACGCATCGGGAGCAACCAGATTTATTTCACCGCTTTTTTTGTGATCGTGGGTATTTTGCGCTACCTGCAATTGACCCTGGTTTTTAACAAAACGGAGTCGCCCACCCGCGCTTTGCTGCGCGATCTTTTTTTGCAATTGGTGCTATTGGCCTGGATCGGGGCATTTGCGTGGCTGCTTTATTTTGATTAAAATAAGTTGATGAAGGTTGATAAAGGTTGATGAGGGTTGATAATGGCCACTCGACGAAATAGATGCTCCATTTTCGAGTGGCCATTATCAACCCTCATCAACCTTTATCAACCCTTATAAACCTGAAAAAATGACAAACAAACAAATTGCCTACGCCTTCGACGAATTAGCCAACCTGATGGAACTCCATGAGGAAGACGATTTTCGTATTCGCTCGTACCGCAACGCGTATCTGAACCTGCGAAAAATCGACCGGCCATTAGCTGATATGTCGGATACGGAAATCAAGGACATCAAAGGTGTGGGTCCCGCTATTGCCGGTAAAATCCGCGAATTGGTGGGTGGCGGAAAAATGGCCACTTTGGAAAAATACCGCAGCCAGACGCCTCCTGGCGTTGTGGAAATGCTGGAAGTCAATGGATTCGGCCCCAAAAAAGTGCGGGTGGTCTGGAAAGAAATGGGCGTGGAAACGGTGGGTGAATTGTGGTATGCCTGTAACGAAAACCGCCTCGTCGAATTCAAAGGATTCGGACTAAAAACCCAGGAAGACCTGCGGCATAAACTCGAATATTTTTTCAGAAGCCGCGACAAACTCCACCTCGATGTGGCCGAAGAGGAGGCCGATTTTGTATGCGTCTGGCTCACCGGCAAATTTCCCGGCGCTTTTGTAGCGCCTGTCGGCGAATTGCGCCGCCGCTGCCCGGTAGTCGAACACATTGAAATACTGGTAGGCTACAACGGCGAGTTGGGCGCGGCATTCGACGGCGTTGCACTGACGGTTGAAAAAGCGGAAAGTACGCTCCGTTATGACGTCCGCCTGCAAAACAATACGCCCGTTATTATTCACCGCTGTATGGCGGAGGAATTTGGTTCCAAATTGTTTCAGCACACCGGAACGCCGGCGTTTCTGGAAGCCTTTGTGGCCGCTACGCCCGGACTGGTTTTTAAAAACCTCCGCAGCGAATACGAGGTTTTTGAACGCGCCAATATGTCTTTTATCGCGCCCGAATTGCGCGAAGACGGCCGGCACATTGAATCAGCAAAGCAACAGAAATTGCCGCAACTGATTGAAGAACAGGACATTCGGGGCGTACTGCACGTGCATACCACCTGGAGCGACGGCTTGCACAGCCTGCGCGATATGTGCGAATACACCCGCTCGATGGGATACGATTATATCGGCATTACCGACCACAGCCAGGCGGCTTTTTATGCCAACGGGCTGAAACCGGACCGGGTACTGGCGCAAATGGCAGAGATCGACCAGTTAAATGCCGAAATGGCGCCTTTCCGCATTTTGA
This sequence comes from Saprospiraceae bacterium, assembly GCA_022844265.1. Lineage (GTDB taxonomy): Bacteria > Bacteroidota > Bacteroidia > Chitinophagales > Saprospiraceae > M3007. The sequence continues at coordinate 5,775 of JALHMA010000258.1, forward strand.
AAGGGATTGAAAGCGATATTCTGAACGACGGTTCTTTGGATTATGAACCGGAAATACTGGAACAATTTGATTTCGTGATCGCTTCGGTGCATACCAACCTGAAAATGTCGAAAGAAAAAGCGACCGAAAGGGTGTTGCGGGCGATTGAAAACCCGTTCACGACGATTCTCGGCCACCCTACGGGCCGGCTGCTGCTGAGCCGCGAAGGTTATCCGCTGGATTGGGATGTCATCATGGACGCCTGCGCAAAACACAAGGTAGCCATTGAACTGAATGCCAATCCTTATCGCCTCGATCTGGACTGGACGCTGATTCAGGAAGCGGTTCGCAGGGGTATCATGATCAGTATCAATCCCGATGCGCACAGCAAAGACGGTATCCACGATTTGCGTTACGGTGTTTTTGCGGCCAGGAAGGGTGGCTTGACGGCTGCGGCTTGTTTGAATGCGCAGGCGGAAGAAAGTATAAAGAAGTGAGAAGTGAGAGGTGAGAGACGTCCCCTTTGGTATTTTGTTAGAGTTTGGGTTTGGTTTTTCAGGCCTGGAATCGTGAATCGTGTTTAGTGTGTGGTGTTTAGTGTTTCGGGCGCTTCGCGTTTGGCATTTGTGTAAATTCGACCAAAATATTAACTATTGTCAAACGCGAAGCCCCCGAAACACTAAACACCACACACTAAACACGATTCACGATTCCAGGCCTGAAAAACCCAGACCAAAAATATAACAAATACCAAGGGGGACGTCTCTCTTACTTCTCACCTCTCTTACAGCAGTATATTATTCACCGCCACAATCGCCGGCGGCAGGTCCTTTTCATCGAGCATTTCGCGCAAATCAATCTCAATCGTGCGGCTCAGCGCTGTGATCGGTACGTCATTGGCGCCGCCCTCAAAGGGATTTTCGGTGCTTTCACCCACTTTTTCCATGGAATTGAACACCCAGGAAACAATCATGCTGAAAGGAACGGTGAGCCAGATGAGGTGCTCGCCAAGTTTGGCAAATTCATTCAACATGCCGAATGGTACCAGGTAGACGAACAGCCGGATAAAAAACAGGTTGATGGTGGCGAACTGGCGCGGATAGGGAAAGTTTTTAATGCGCTCGCATTTGCCCTGCTGGTCGTAAAAATCCGTCAGCCCGGCTGTCATGGCCGTATGCCGGAAATCATCGATCAGGCCGGATTCCATCAATTCCTTCAGTTGTCTGGATTGCAGACTGATGATTTGCGTGGCGCGGTTCTTTTTTCCGAGTACGTATTGGAGTTCGTTTTCCGACAAAAAAGATTGCAAGGCTTGTTCCAGCGGTTCCTCGTGTTCAGCCACTTTATACCTCGACCGGTATTCGATGTTGTACTTTTGGTTCATGTTTTCCCAAAGGCGCGGTTCCCTCAGTTGATAGCGCAGGGCTGTCAGCCAGGCGATGTGCCGGTAAATCAATTCCCGGTGGATACGATGCAGTTCCTGCTGCGACACCGGTGTGGCGGCGTGCAGGTTGGTTACAAAATCCCGGGCCATGATTCCCCAGCTGCGGCTGCCATTTACGATAGCGCCGTAAATCTGCCGGGCTTCCCAGAGCCGGTTATAGGTTTGGGTGTTTTTAAAACCGGCAATAAAAGCCGCTGCCGTACCGATCATGGCTATGGGTACCCAGGGAACCGCCAGCCAGGTCCAACCCGCGAATTTGTACAGCAGGGTAGGGATGAGCGTCAATCCGAATATCCAGTAAATATCCCTGCGTGTCCAGATCAGGAATTCTTTTAACGTGTATTGTCTGCCGGCGTGCATGTGTATTTTTTTGTTTAAAAAAGGGAATTCATTTGAAAAGCGCCATACCGGATGTCCGATATGGCGCTTATGTAATTATCTGTTATCCGTTATTAGTTATTAGTTATTAGTTATTTGTGTTGATCACCAAGCATTTGTAAATATTTTAATCAAAACACACCTAATTATAGGTAATTTTTGATGGTTGGAGCGTGTGCCTCCTACCTTCAAAAAGTATCTGTTAGGCTTCTTTTTTATCATCCGTTTCATCTGCTTCGGAAGTTTCTTCGCCCGCGACAGTTGTATCATCAGCGGGTGTTGATTCGAGGGTTTCATCCTCTTTATGCACAACCACTTCAATGATAATATCCTTCTTTTCACCACTGGGGGCTGTTTCCTGCGCAGCGGTAGATTCCAGCGTTGCTTCCATGTTTTCCGCTGCTGTTTCGGCAGCTGCAACAGATTCCGGCGCTTCAACGGTTTTTTCTACGATTTCTTCTGCCGTTTCGGCATCTTTGGAGCGGAACGATTCCATGGCTTCCCCGGCTTTGTCCACTACTTTGTCGTAGGTTTTCCCGGCTTTGTCTGCCACTTTTTCGTAGGTTTCTCCGGCCTTGTCCGCTACTTTATCATAGGTTTCTTCGGCTTTATCCACCACTTTATCGTAGGTTTTACCGGCTTTGTCCGCTACTTTTTCATAGGTTTCTCCGGCCTTGTCTACGGCTTTGTCGATCGTTTCTTCCGCTTTATCCACGGCTTTTTCGAGCGCTTCTTCCGCTTTTTCGGCCACCACACTTGCAACGGCTTTGGCTGTATCGAGCGCATCCATCAGCAGGTCGCCGATCACGCTGGTTGCCGCTTCAAAAAGGGTGTCGTCCTTGTCGGTTTTGGTTTTGATGGATGCGGCAATTTCTGATTTAGCCGCTTCTTTGGCCGCTTCCAGTTTTTGTTTTTCCGTTTCTTTTTC
>JALHMA010000259.1 GCA_022844265.1 Saprospiraceae bacterium
AACCAGCCGAACCCGTTTGTGAACAAAACATTCATCGGTTTCCACTTGCCAGAAGCAGCTAACGCTACCCTGCGCATCTTCGACGAAGCCGGTCGTATGGTATTCACACAAAACGGTGAGTTCGCAAAAGGTTACAACACGATCAGTGTAGACCGTGCCCTGTTGAACACCACAGGTTTGCTGTACTACACACTCGAAACCGCCACAGACAGCGCAACGAAGAAAATGATCCAATCCAAGTAAAACCGATCCCTGATCGGTTAAAGTATAGCCCTTCCTCCGCCTGCGCGGGGGAAGGGCTTTTTTATGGTATATTGAAGGCCGAAGGAATGTGTCGTAACACCGGCGGAAGGCACAATGCAGGTAAACAGGATTGCCCTTCTCTGAACATCTGGAGGAAGGGCTACTATTTGAAATAAAAAAATCCCGAATTTTCCACAGCGGAAAAATTCGGGACGAACGGCATCGGATAAAAAACCGTAAATACAATATATCTTACAACATCGCAGCCAGTTGCGCCAAACGTGCAGAGTAACCCGCTTCGTTGTCGTACCAGCCCACAATACGGCAGGTATTACCATTTACCTGGGTCAGCGGTGCGTCGAAAACGCAGGAGTGTGTGTTGCGCACGATATCGCTGGATACGATTTCGTCCGTATTGTACTCCAGAATACCTTTCAGGTTGCTATCGGCCGCCGCCTTGAAGGCAGCATTGATTTCTTCCACAGTTGCTGTTTTTTTGATCATCGCTACCACGTCTGTGACGGAACCAGTCGCAACGGGAACACGCAGGGAATGCGCGGCGATTTTGCCTTTCAGGTGTGGCGCCACCAGGATAACTGCTTTTGCAGCGCCGGTGCCGGTAGGTACGATATTTTGTGCAGCAGCCCGTGCGCGACGGAGGTCTTTGTGCGGACCGTCCTGCAGATTTTGGTCGGCAGTGTACGCATGAATCGTGTTCATAAAGAACTGTTCAACGCCGAACGCTTTATCCAGCGTCAAAATCATCGGAACAAGGCAATTGGTCGTGCAAGAAGCATTCGACAGAATCAGGTCAGTGTCTTTGATCTGATCGTCGTTGGCGCCGATCACAAAAGTAGGTACATCGTCCGCTTTTGGCGGGGCAGACAGCACGACGCGTTTAGCGCCGGCCTGCAGGTGAAGTCCCGCTTTTTCTTTATCGAGGAAAATACCGGTGCATTCGAGCACTACATCCACGCCCATTGCTGCCCAGGGCAGTTCCGCAGGGTTCTTCACAGCCAGACCGGCAATTTTGTTGCCATTTACGGTGATGCTGTTTTCATCTGACTCCACCGTACCGTCGAAACGGCCGTGCATGGTGTCGTATTTCAGTAAGTGAGCGAGGGTGTGGTTGTCTGTAAGGTCGTTGATAGCGACTACTTCAACATTGGGATCCTTGACGAGGTTGCGGAAAGTGAGGCGACCAATTCGGCCAAAGCCGTTGATGGCAATACGTTTTTTAGCCATTGTTATCTTGAGTATTTTGTTTACAAAATGTTCGTTGCGGCGCAAAAGTAAGGTTTTGAAACTACTTTTTTGGTTGATAAAGTTGATAAAGGTTGATGAGGGTTGATGAATGCCACTCGGAAAGTGAGAGATTGCACCTTAGAGCGGCTTTTATCAACCTTCATCAACTTTTATCAACCTTTATCAACAAAAAATATCTCCTACTTCGCCAAAACCACTTCCATCCGCACAGGCTGATGATCTGAAAATTGAAATCCCTGATTGATTCCCTGCACTTTTTTGACCTGCACATTGGGCGATACCAGGAAATAATCAATCAGCGTCTCGAATGTTTCCCCTTTTTTATACGGATTCCTGCATTTTCGGTTGCTGGGAACGGTCGGATCATAGGCATAAACCCAGTTTTCAGGAAAAAAATCGGCTGGAATATTGCCCTGCTGAAAACCTTTGGATAATTGCGGTGTAAAAATATCAAAACGGAAATGCGGCGGACACTGATTCCAGTCGCCGCCCAGCACCACATAGTTCCCTTTTTCATATTCCGCCAGTGCAATATCCCTTAAATAAGGTAATTGAATGGCTTTGATTTTATCACCCGGATCATATGCTGCATTGTGTATGTTGATGACAATCAGTTCTTTACCGCTTGAGGTCTGGAAACGATGCAAAGCTGCACAGCGGTCGAGCTGGAAAATCCGGTCGGGCATGGGATACTTTCCCGGCAATTGATGACGCAGTACTTCTTTGGGCTGAAAACGGGAAAACGTACCCAATCCTGACCGCACTTTACCATAAGCGTTCCAGGGTTCGAGTAAAGGTATCGGCACCCGGTCGCAGTGGTAGTTTTCTGAATAGGTGGCTGCAAATCCTGGCAATTGCTGACAATAAGCATCGTACTGACGGATATTGTAACTCCGGTCAGATGCTTCATCCACTTCCTGCAACAGGAAAAAATCGACTTTTGTATTTTGGAGCAGCGCCAAAGCGCCTTGTATATTTTTCTCCACCAATGGTTTGGGCGCGCGAACCATACTGCTGCCAGAATACCACATGCCTTCATCATCGAAGAAAAAATCGGATTCGGCCCCAAGACCGCCAAAACCGACGTTCCAGATCAGGAAACTTAAAGTGCTGTCCGGCACAATTGCCTGATTAGCCGACTGGGTAGGGGAGAGCGGACTTACTCCTTCGGCGGGTTGCCAGTCGTTGACATAACCGTGTGTAAAAATCACTATAAAATAAACGGCAATGAGGCTGAAAAAAGCCAATAATATGCGGCGTACGAGACGATTTTTGAACATGTGAACGTGAGACGTGAATCGTGAGTGGTGAGTCGTGAGTGGTGAATAGTGAGTGGTGAGTGGTGAGAATATCCCCTTTGGCCTTTTTTACAGGTTTAGGTTGGGTTTTTCAGGCCAATAATCGTGAATCGTGTTTAGAGTTTGGTGTTTCGGGGGCTTCGCTTTTGGCAGTAGTTGATGTTTTGGTGGAATTATGAAAAATACAGGCCTGAAAAACCCAACCTAAACCTATAAAAAAGGCCAAAGGGGATGTTCTCACGATTCACCACTCACGGCTCACGATTACAGGCCTGAAAAACCCAACCTAAACCTATAAAAAAGGCCAAAGGGGATGTTCTCACGATTCACCACTCACGACTCACGATTACAGGCCTGAAAAAACCAACCTAAACCTATAAAAGGGGATGTTCTCACGATTCACCACTCACGACTCACGATTACAGGCCTGAAAAACCTAACCTAAACCTATAAAAAAGGCCGAAGGGGATATTCTCACCACTCACAATTCACTACTCACTACTCACTTTTGTATTGCAATTTTTACAAACCTGCTTTGGTTGCCGGATCTCACCCGCAAGGTATACATAGCAGCGGGAAGGTAGCGATAATCAAAGTTGTATTGCAACGTGCCGGAACTGAAATCTGCTGTTTCCAGCACCAGTTGTTGTCCCAATGTATTAAACAACACAAACTCAAGCCGGTCTTGTGGTATACCGCTCATTTCAAGGGTAAACTGCCCGGCATTCGGGTTGGGGAAAAGCCGGAACACATTCCAGGCATCTGCTTCCGGGGCGTCTGTTACAGCCAGAAATACCGTCAGCGTAAAAGTATCCGTTCCGCACGCATTTGCTGCAATTAACACAATATTATACGTGTCTGATTGCGCATACATGTGATTCGGGTATTGCAAAGTAGTGGTATCGCCGTCGCCCAGATACCAGAAGTAGGTGTCTGCATCGGTTGACAGGTTATCCAAAAAAACCTCGTTTCCGTTTGTGTTTACTTCAAAATACGAAGTGGGTGCACTACCGATCGAAACGGCGTTTTCCACCGTGGCAGTGTTTGTCCCATAAATATTGCCGCTGGTGAGGGTAGCGCTATAAATGCCTGGTTGTGAATATGTTACAACCGGATTTTGCTCGGTAGATGAAGCGGGGGCGCCACCGGGAAATTCCCAAAGCCAAATGCCGGGATCGCCCGCCGACAAATCGTTGTACTGAACGACCGCCGGCGCACAGAAAGCAGTACCGTCGCCTGTTGAAAAAGCGGATTGCGGCGCATCACCTGCAATCACCACCTGCGTGGTAAAGGTATCGGCGCCGCAGGTATTCGCTGCGATGAGCGTTACGAGGTAGGTGCCAACGCTGCCGAATGTATGCACCGGCGCTTCAAGTGTGCTGGTATTTGCCGTACCGGAGGCAGGATCGCCAAAGTTCCAGAGGTACGAAGTTGCCCCGGTGGTTGTATTGTCCGTTACAATGGATATTCCGGCTGTCACACTGCTGAATCCGGCTTCTGGCGGCCCGGTAATGGTCACCGTGTCTGTCGAAGTATGGCTTCCTGCCGTATTGGAAGCGGTAAGTGTAACCGTATAAATGCCAGGCTGGCTCCACATGATAACCGGATTGGGCGATGTAGAGGTAGCCGGTTGGCCGCCTTCAAATGCCCATTGAAATGAACTGCTGTTCTCGCTGGAAGCATTCTGGAACTGGATTGAAGCAGGCGCGCATACATTATCTTCGATGACACTAAACAAGGCGTTCGGCGGCGTCACAATGGTGATAATTTGACTGTATGAGGCAGCGCCACAATTATTGCTGACCGTGAGTGTAACCATGTATTCCCCATCACGGATATAAGTGTGTGTCGGATTGGCTTCCGTGCTGGTATTATTGCCCGCAGCATCGGGGTCTCCAAAATTCCAGAAAAAGGAATCGCTGTTTTCTGAACTTTTAATGAAAGAAACCTGTAGGCCGTCCATGATCGCCGTAAAACTGGCAGTTGGCAACGGTAATACGGTGATGAAATTTGTTTGTTGAAAGGTATCGTTACCTGCTGAATTGAATGCGTTCAACGTAACCGAATAGATACCCGGCGTTGCATAAATCACTGCCGGATTGGCTTGTGTGGACGTAGCGGGTGACCCGCCGGGAAATTGCCATTGAAAAGAAGTAGCGTTGCTGCTCGATTCATTTGCAAATGTGACACTGAACGGCGCACAGCCAGCCATTTGATTGGCCGCAAAATCCGCTGTTGGAGGTGTTATTATCGTTACCGTCTGTGTGCTGGTACTTGTTCCGCAGGTATTGGTTGCCGTCAGGGTAACCGTGTAAACGCCATCCGCAGCATAATTATGACCTGGATTTGTCGCTGTACTGGTATTGCTGCCGTCGCCAAAATTCCAGAGGTAGGAAACGGCATTGACGGATGTATTGGTAAAAGTGGCAGAAGCGCCTGCGACATTCGCGCCAAAAGCAGCGGTCGGGCCGCCATTAACGGCGATGATGTTGTTTTGCACCGAGGTGTCGGCGCCTGCCGCATTGACGGCTATCAAAGTAGCGGAATACATGCCTGGCGTCGCATAAACCACTGTCGGATTGGCTTGTGTGGACGTAGCGGGCGACCCGCCGGGGAATTGCCATTGAAAAGAAGTAGCGTTGCTGCTCGATTCATTTGCAAATGTAACGCTGAACGGCGCACAGCCTGCCGTTTGATTGGCCGAAAAATCCGCTGTTGGAGGTGTTATTATCGTTACCGTCTGAGTGCTGGTACTTGTTCCGCAGGCATTGGTTGCCGTCAGGGTAACCGTGTAAACGCCATCCGCAGCATAATTATGACCTGGATTTGTCGCTGTACTGGTGTTGCTGCCGTCGCCAAAATTCCAGATATAAGAAACGGCATTGACGGAAGTATTGGAGAAAGTGGCAGAAGCGCCTGCGACATTCGCGCCAAAAGCAGCGGTCGGGCCGCCATTAACTGCGATGATGTTGTTTTGCACCGAGGTGTCGGCGCCTGCCGCATTGACGGCTATCAAAGTAGCGGAATACATACCCGGCGTTGCATAAACCACTACCGGATTGGCTTGCGTGGACGTAGCGGGCGACCCGCCGGGGAATTGCCATTGAAAAGAAGTAGCGTTGCTGCTCGATTCATTTGCAAATGTGACACTGAAGGGCGCGCAGCCAGCCGTTTGATTGGCCGAAAAATCCGCTGTTGGAGGTGTTATTATCGTTACCGTTTGTGTGCTGGTGCTGGTTCCGCAGGCATTGGTAGCCGTCAGAGTAACCGTGTAAACGCCATCCGCAGCATAATTATGACCTGGATTTACCGCCGTACTGGTATTGCTAGCGTCGCCAAAATTCCAGAGGTAGGAAACGGCATTGACGGATGTATTGGTAAAAGTGGCAGAAGCGCCTGCGACATTCGCGCCAAAAGCAGCGGTCGGGCCGCCATTAACTGCGATGATGTTGTTTTGCACCGAGGTGTCAGCGCCTGCCGAATTGACGGCTATCAAAGTTGCCGAATACGTACCCGGCGTTGCATAAACCACTGCCGGATTGGCTTGTGTGGACGTAGCGGGCGACCCGCCGGGGAATTGCCATTGAAAAGAAGTAGCGTTGCTGCTCGATTCATTTGCAAATGTGACACTGAACGGCGCGCAGCCTGCCGTTTGATTGGCCGCAAAATCCGCTGTTGGAGGTGTTATTATTGTTACCGTCTGTGTGCTGGTACTTGTTCCGCAGGCATTGGTTGCCGTCAGGGTAACCGTGTAAACACCATCCGCAGCATAATTATGACCTGGATTTACCGCAGAACTGGCATTGCTGCCGTCGCCAAAATTCCAGAGGTAGGAAACGGCATTGACGGAAGTATTGGTAAAAGCAGCCGTCAACCCGGATGAACTGCTGTTAAACGCCGGCGTCGGCGGTGCGTTTACAGTGATATAATTTTGCTCGGTGAGGGTATTGCTGCCAAGGGCGTTGATGGCCGTGAGACTTACGGAATAGGTTCCGGGATTATTGTACACCACAGTCGGGTTGGCTGCAGAAGAGGAGACTGGAGTGCCGCCGGGAAAAAGCCATTGAAAGGAATCCGTATTTTCGCTTGATTCATTGTTAAAAGAAACGGTCAGCGGGCCGCAACCATTGGTTACGCTTGCCGAAAAGCCCGGAACCGGCGAGTCTTCCAATTGAACTAATCGAGTGAAAGTTCTAACGCCACAATTGTTTGATACTGTGAGTATTACAGTATAAGCGCCGCCGCTTGCATAGCTGTGGTTCGGGTTTTCCGCAGTGCTGAAATTACCGTCGCCGAAATCCCAGTTGTACCCCGTGGCATTGGTAGACGTATTGGTGAACTGGACGTTTAAATTGTTGGCAACCCATTCAAATCCTGCAACCGGTAATGCCTGTACCACAATAAAATCTTCCTGCAAGCGCGTGCTGCTACCGGAGATATTCGTTACCGTCAGGCTCACATCAAAAGTACCCGGGGTGTTATATACCACGGAAGGACTGATTAAAGCGGAGGAAGCGGGGGTCCCGTTTTGAAACAGCCAGTTGTACGTAGTGATATTGGGGCCGATGGATTGATTGACAAACTGAACGGTGAGCGGGGCGCAACCGCTTTGTGTGGAAGCGATGAAGTTGGCTGTAGGCGCTGTGCGCACAGCCATGATTTTCGTACCAGAGCCACAACTGTTGGTTGCAGTCAGCGTAACTGTGTATAAACCACTGGCCAGATAGGTAAACACGGGATCAACATCCGTAGAAGTAACACCATTGCCAAAACTCCATAAGTATGTATTGGCATTGATCGAAGTATTGGTAAATGAAACCGTATTGCCGGATACCGAAAAGGTAAAATCAGCGGTTGGTTTGGGCGCGATCACGACCTGTTTCGTTACAGCATTTGATCCGCCGGGGCCTGTCGCCGTCAGTGTTACATTAAAAGTACCCGCCGTATTCCAGATCGTTGTCGGATTGATCTGGGTAGAACTGGTTGGAGTGCCTCCCGTAAAAGTCCAGCTGCGTCCGGTTATGCTACCCGTCGACATATCGGTGAATTGTACGGTCTGGCTTTGACAGGCAGGGTTCGGCGACCAGTTAAAATTGGCTGTGGGAGGCGTGCCACCGCCGCCGCCGCAGGCTGACAGGCAACCGTTGTTAATCAAACCGACGAGAAAACTATTTACTGAATTGCGCGAAGTTGTGCTCCAGGTAGAGGATGTCGAAACAAAAGGACACATGATAAAGCTCGGAGGACAACTGCTGCCAGTCTCCGGGTCATGGTCGCAGCTAAAATTGTGCCCGATTTCATGGGTAGTCATACAGCGCAATTGCTGTGCATTCGACGTAAAATCCTGAAGGCAGTGGTACCTTACCTGAGTACAAACAGCGTCGAGGTAAGCAACGCCGACTGTTCCACCGTCAAAATCCCGGTTGGTCCACATTTCTCCGAGGTCAAACTGCATACCGAAGCCGCCGGTGTTCCCCCAGATAACAAACTCGTCCAGCAAATCACCGGCATCCGTAGTGTTTGACCAGGGATCCGTTCCTGTAATGACCACCTGCGTGACAATATTGAACTGGATATCATGGTTGAATTCGCCGGTATAGTCGCCTTCCACATTGTTGATGACCCCGATGTTGTGGTTTTGCACATTGGCAACGGAAGAGCCGTATTTGTTGTACATAGACCGGTC
>JALHMA010000260.1 GCA_022844265.1 Saprospiraceae bacterium
ATTGGGGGTTTTTAAAAACCGCCCCCGGGGGCCTTTTGACACAACCCCTCATCCCTCTCATCTGTGTTCCATTAAAATCCTAATTGAACAAATCCCGCATATCGTCGTCGGTATCATCCTTCAGATTCCCGCTCAGGAAATCCTTAAACACCCATTTGGTTTGGATAAATTCTTTGCTCAGCACCTCGAATTCGGCGAGGCCGTGCAGGCAGAGTTCCATATAGGTATACAATTCCGAATCGTCGGCTTTGACCGTTTCCGCCATTTTTTTCAGTCCGGCGATGCCGTCGAGTTCGGCCAGGAATTTTTTTCCGCCGGCGTCCGTCATCAGGTCGACCACATTGCCTGCGGAGAACCAGGCTTTGATGGTGCCGTACGGGTCGCGTTCCTGTCCGCGTTTGAGTTTGACGGGATTGGGGAAATATTGCAGAAAAACCTTTTTCAGGGCCGTGCCGATAATATTCAGCGCCACGGCGTGCGGGCCTTCCTGTTCGCCTTCGTACACCATTTCCACTTTGCCGGTCAGGGCCGGGATCACACCCCAGAAATCGGTGATGCGGGCGGTGGTGTTTTTTTCATCGTTCAGCAGCATCCGCCGTTCGGCAGTGGAATACAGGTTTTCAAAAGCCGAAATAGACAGGCGGGCGCTCACGCCGCTTTTTTTATCGACAAATTCGCTGTCGCGGGCGGCAAAGGCAATTTCTTCCACCAGGTCTTTCAGAACGGCCGGCATCCGCACTTTTTCCTTTTGATCGGGACCGACGCGGGCTTCCTGTTCCGTGATCTTGCGCCCGATCTCGATGGAAGTAGGGTAGTGCGTGGTAATCTGGCTTTCGATGCGGTCTTTCAGCGGCGTGATGATGCTGCCGCGGTTGGTATAATCTTCCGGGTTGGCGGTGAATACAAATTCCACGTCGAGGGGCAGGCGGAGTTTAAAACCCCGGATTTGCATATCGCCTTCCTGCAGCACATTGAACAGCGATACCTGGATGCGCGCCTGCAGGTCGGGCAATTCATTGATGACGAACAGGCAGCGGTGCGAACGCGGGATGAGTCCGAAGTGGATTACCCGTTCGTCGGAGTAGGGGAGGCGCAGGTTGGCGGCCTTGATGGGGTCGACATCGCCCACCAGGTCGGCGATGCTCACATCGGGTGTTGCCAGTTTTTCCACGTAGCGTTCGTCGCGGTGCATCCAGTCAATCGGCGTGTCGTCGCCTTTTTCTGCAATCAGGTCCTTGGCCCAGCGGCTGATGGGCGCCAGGGGGTCGTCATTGAGTTCGCTGCCTGCCACGACGGGGATATATTCATCGAGCAGGTGTACCAGCATCCGCGCAATGCGGGTTTTTGCTTGTCCGCGCAGACCCAGCAACAATATATTGTGTCGGCTCAGAATAGCGCGTTCCACATCGGGCAGTACGGTGTCATCGAATCCGTAGATGCCGGGAAATACAATTTCCTTGTTTCGGATTTTAGCGATCAGGTTGGCGCGGAGTTCATCTTTGACGGAGCGTGGCTGGTAGCCGCTCTTTTTCAAAGCGCCTAATGTGCGGAGTTGAGTATCGACTTTCATGGGCGTTGAAACAGGGTGAGTGGCGTTTTGTTTAATGAGGAATGGTGAATGATGAATGATGAATGGCCGAGCGTGATGTCCGACATCACGCTCGGCCATTCATCGTTCATCATTCATCATTCATCGTTCACCATTCCTCATTAAACAAATTTTCCCCCACCATTTGGAAACGTGCTTTCCTTATCTACCTTTGCGCGCTGTCATGAACAGGTCATTTCATGGGCAAAGAGTTTAGAGTTCATCTAAATAAATTGCTTTCTTAACACATTGTTTGGTGAAAATTCGCGCGTTGATACCTTTGCGCTGACAAATTGCTGACGAAAGGGTTGTCAATCCGAAAGTAACCAGAAAATTGGGCCAGTTTGCCCACCATTAAGCAAATCAACATTACACAGATATGATGCTTAAACGCATTTGTTGGGTTTTTACAATCTTGTTCGCCACTGCGCTTACCATGCAAGCGCAACCGACCAAAGAAGCCGGCAAGGAACTTTTTGTTGCCAACTGCGCCTCCTGCCATAACAAAAATATGAAGGACAATCTTACCGGCCCCGCCCTTGGTGGTACGGAAGAGCGTTGGGCGGCCTATCCGCGCAAAGACCTTTATTCCTGGATTCGCAATTCACAGGCTATGATTGCCGCAGGCCATCCGCGCGCAACCGAATTGTGGGCCAAGTGGAAACCCACTGCCATGAATAACTTTCCGGGTCTGACGGATGAGCAGATCGAAAGTATGATTTTGCATATCAATGATGTATACATCAATGGTGCAGGCGGCCCCAAGCCCCCTACAACTGATGTAGCCACCGATGAAGAATCATCAGAAATACCCTGGATGTTTATCGGCTTTGCCGCCATCCTCGCGTTGCTCGCTTTCGCCCTGATGCGTATTGTCAACAACCTGTACAACGTAACGCGTGTACAGTCCGGTCAGGCGCCGATCAACAAAACAGTGACGCAGATTCTGAGCACCAAAGGGGCCGTAGCGTTTCTTGTGTTTGCCCTGGTACTTGTTTTCGGCCATAAAATGGTGGATAACGCCACTCAGATGGGGCGTTCGCAGGGATACGAACCCGATCAGCCGGTTGCGTTCAGCCACAAATTGCACGCAGGCGCCAATAAAATCGACTGTCAATATTGCCACGATTCGGCCCGCCGTTCCAAACACTCCTCCATTCCGGGTACCAACACCTGTATGAACTGCCACTCGGCGGTGAAAAAAGGCAGCATCAGCGGAACGAAAGAAATCACCAAAATATTTGCTTCCATCGGCTTCGACCCCATCGCGGGCAAGTATATAGATGACTACGAAAACTGGAGCGACAAACAAATCGAAGAGCTGTATAAAAAATGGATCGGCCAGGAATATATGACCGAGAAATCATTGACGGCGATGGATGAAAGCGGCCGCAGCGAAGTGGAACTGCAATGGGAAGGTATTGTAAAGGCGCTGAAAAACGACTCCAACGGTAAAATTCAGGGTCCGATTGAATGGACGCGTATCCACAACCTCGCCGATCACGCGTATTTCAACCACTCCCAGCACGTGGCTGTCGGCCAGATTGCCTGTCAGAAATGCCACGGTCCGGTGGAGACCATGGAAGTGGTGTACCAGTATTCCAGCCTCGGTATGGGCTGGTGTATCAACTGCCACCGCGAAACGGAGGTGAAGTTTAAAGACAATGACTATTACAAACAATACGAGCGCTACCACAACGAATTGGACAATGGCAAGCGCGAGAAAGTAACAGTTGAAGAAATCGGCGGTCTGGAATGCCAGAAATGCCATTATTAATGATGAATGATGAATGTTGAATGATGAATATCATTTAGCGTTCAGGTTCATCAAAACAAGTTCTTTGAAAGGTAAAATGAGTGACATCTGGCAGTTTCGCCATTCATCATTCATCATTTATCATTCATCATTCAAAAAAAATGGGGTATGAGTGATCAGGTGGCAGTTTCGCCATTCATCATTCATCATTCATCATTCATCATTATACAAGATATGCACCACGATAACGGTATTTGGGTAAGCACCGAAGATTTGATGCGGGAAGAATCCTTTCTGCAATCGGCGGAAAAAGAGTTTTCCATGGAAAACATCGATCAGACCGATGGGAAATGGGAGACTGGCCGCCGTGATTTTCTGAAAATGCTGGGATTCGGACTCGGTGCGGCCACAGTTGCTGCTTCCTGCCAGATTCCGGTCAAAAAAGCCATCCCCTATGTGACCAAACCCGACGCTATCGTGCCGGGTGTGGCGAATTATTTCGCTTCCTCTATTGTGAATGGAGGCGATTACTGCGCCGTATTGGTCAAAACCCGCGAAGGCCGCCCGATCAAAATTGAAGGCAACAGCCTGAGTGCTATTACCGGAGGCGGTACCAGTGCCCGTGCACAGGCTGCCGTGCTGAGTTTGTACGATACCCGCCGTATCCAGTATGCCGGTAAAGTGAGCGAAGGGCAGGTGGAAAAGATGGAGTGGCCGGTGCTCGACCGCGAAATCAAAGCCAAATTGGCTACAGGCGCTCCGGTGCGTATCATTTCCAATACCATTATCAGCCCAACGGCTAAAAAAGCCCTGGCTGACTTTGTTGCGAAATACCCGAACACACAAGTTATTACGTATGATCCCGTGTCCAGCGCCGCTTTGCTGGAAGCCAACAGGCAGTCTTTTGGCGCGGCGGTCATTCCTTCCTATAAATTTGATCTGGCAGACGTTATCGTTTCTTTCGGCGCCGATTTCCTCGGTACCTGGATCAGCCCGATTGAATACGCCCGCGCTTATGCCAAAAACCGCAAGATAACGCCCGGCAAAAAGACCAAAATGTCGCGCCACTACCAGGTGGAAAGCCACATGTCGCTCACGGGTTCCAATGCGGATAACCGCGTGCTGATCAAACCCAGCGAAATGGGCGCTGCCATCGTTGCCTTGTACAACGAACTCTCCGGCGGCAGCGGCGGACCGAAAGTCAATGAAAAAGCAGCGGCAGCCATCAAAAAAATAGCAGCCGAATTGCGTAACGCCGCAGGTAAATCATTGGTAGTCAGCGACTCCAACAATGTTGCCGAGCAGGTGATTGTCAATAAAATCAATGATTTGCTGGGCAACCTGAATACGACGGTTGATTTCGGCACACCTTCTTACCAGCGTCAGGGCGACGAGCGCGCTTTGGACGGACTGCTGGCCGAAATGAACGCCGGCCGGGTACAGGTCGCCATCGTTTGGGGCGCCAATCCGGCCTGGGAACTGCGCAACGCGGAAGCATTCAAAGCCGCATTTGCCAAAGTACCTGTCCGCGTTTCTTTCAACGGGGTAATGGATGAAACCACAGCGGTATGCAACTACGCCGCTCCGGCTCACCACCTGCTCGAATCCTGGGGCGATGCAGAGCCGAAAAAAGGCCACCTGAGCCTCATCCAGCCAACTATTTCACCACTCTTCGACACCCGTCAGGCGGAGCACAGCCTGCTCGAATGGGCGGATAGCGCTGATCTGAACCGCGAAGACGAGCAGCCTTATTACCAGTACCTGAAGTCACACTGGGCGAGCGAGTTATTTGCCCGCCAGTCAAAATACAACACACCAGCCGCTTTCTGGGACATGAGTCTCCACGACGGCATTTTTGAAATACCTGCAACGGCTACTCCGGTTGCTTTTGCCGGTACGGTCGACGTAAACGGTGTTTCCAAACCATCCGGCGCAGCGCTGGAAATTTCTTTTTACGAAACGGTCAATATCGGCGCTGGTCAGTACGCCCACAACCCCTGGTTGCAGGAAATGCCTGATCCGGTGAACCGCACTGTTTGGGGCAACCACCTCAATATTCCGGTAGAATCCAACGGAAAAGATAAAATCAACGGCTGGAAAAACCTGTTAGACGGCGAACAGGTGGAAGTAGATGTAAACGGCCAGAAACTGACCTGTACCGTAGTGCGCAACTTCGGTCAGGCGCCCGGCACGGTATCCATTGCATTGGGCGGCGGTCGCGAAATGGGCGGCTGCGGCGTTTCCTTCGGGGTGAATGTAAATCCCGCCCTGAAAGTGGAAGGCGGTTTGACACAATACTATGCTTCGGATGTAAATGTGTCCGACAAAGTAGGAGTGGACAAAAACTTCGCCTGCGTTCAGCACCACCATACCATGGGCTTGCACAGCGCTGCAGATGCGACACAA
This sequence comes from Saprospiraceae bacterium, assembly GCA_022844265.1. GTDB lineage: Bacteria > Bacteroidota > Bacteroidia > Chitinophagales > Saprospiraceae > M3007. The sequence continues at coordinate 5,751 of JALHMA010000260.1, forward strand.
AATATAGACGAAGCCGAATACTTCCAGGGTTCATTGACCAAACGCTCTATTATTTTCCAGACCAACCTGAAAGATTTGCAGGAACTGGGCGATAAAATGGAAGAGTTCCACGAAGAAGCGGAGCACCTGAATTCACAAACCCTGTATCCCAGCACCGACGAATGGTTCAAAACCGGCCTGAAATGGGGGATGTATGTCGACCTGAATTCCTGCATCGGCTGCGGCGCCTGCCAGGTGGCCTGCGTGAGCGAAAACAATGTGCCTGTAGTAGGTAAAAAAGAGGTGGCACGCCACCACGAAATGACCTGGCTGCGCATCGACCGTTACTTCTACGGCGATATCGAAAACCCGAATGTGGTGTACCAGCCGATGATGTGCCAGCACTGCGACAATGCGCCTTGCGAAAACGTTTGTCCGGTTTCCGCTACTACGCACTCCATGGAGGGACTGAACCAGATGGCTTACAACCGCTGTATCGGTACGCGTTACTGCGCCAATAACTGCCCTTATAAAGTGCGCCGTTTCAACTGGCTCGACTACACCACTGCCGACCTGTGGCCTGCAAATGAAGAGCGCATTTTCCACCTCGAAGGCGACGAAAAACCATTCTATGCCGACAACCTCGTTCGGATGGTTTTAAACCCCGATGTGACGGTTCGTTCGCGTGGTGTGATTGAAAAATGTTCTTTCTGTGTACAACGCATCCAGGAAGGCAAACTGACGGCCAAACGCGAAGGCCGCGCTATTCTGGACAATGATGTGCGTTCTGCCTGCCAGACGGCTTGTCCGACCGGCGCGATCGTATTCGGCAACCTGAATAACCCCGACAGCGAAGTCAATAAGAAAAGCAAAGCAGCGGCGGCTTTGGCGTATAAGGTTTTGGAAGAAATCAACGTACGCCCGGCAGTGAATTATTCCGCCAAAGTGATGAACAGTAACGAAGAACTTTATTCTTAATGATAAATGTTTCGGTGAGTAGTGAGTTGTCAATAGTGAGTGCTACATAACTCACAACTGACTACTCACAACTCACAAAAACATTCATAATTGATAAAATTATGTCTCAAGCAGTAGCGCCGGTTCGGCACGTATTGATTACGGGAAATAAATCCTACCACAACATCACGGAGGATCTATGTACGCCCACAGAAAAAAGTCCAACGCGCGAGTGGATCATAGCATTTGCGCTGTCATCTGCTTTCCTGGGTCTGTATGTTTTCGCGATCATCTGGACGGTATGGAAAGGTATCGGTGAATGGGGCGCCAACCGCACCGTCAACTGGGCCTGGGATATCACCAACTTCGTTTGGTGGATCGGTATCGGTCACGCCGGTACGCTGATCTCCGCGATTTTGTTGCTGTTCCGCCAGCGCTGGCGCACAGGTGTTAACCGTGCCGCAGAAGCGATGACCATTTTTGCGGTGATATGCGCCGGACAATTCCCGATTTTCCACATGGGACGCGTCTGGCTGGCATTTTTCATCATGCCATTCCCGAATACCCGCGGTCCTTTGTGGACGAACTTTAACTCGCCCCTGCTTTGGGACGTAGCCGCGATCTCCACTTATTTCTCGGTATCGCTCCTGTTCTGGTATACCGGTCTGGTACCTGACCTGGCGACGGTGCGCGACCGCGCATCCGGTTTTCGCCGCAAGATGTACGAGACTTTTTCTTTCGGCTGGACGGGCAGCGCCAAACACTGGCAGCGCTGGGAAGCCTTGTCGCTGGTATTGGCAGGTATTTCTACCCCGCTGGTACTTTCCGTACACACGATTGTATCCTTTGACTTTGCCACTTCCGTTATTCCGGGCTGGCACACCACCATCTTCCCGCCTTATTTCGTTGCGGGTGCGGTATTCTCCGGTTTCGCCATGGTGCAAACGCTGATGGTTATTACCCGGAAAGTACTCAAACTACAGGATTATATTACAATCAACCACATCGAATCGATGAACAAGGTAATCGTACTTACGGGTACGATTGTCGGTGTGGCATACCTCACGGAATTGTTTATCGCCTGGTATTCCGGGTATATCTACGAACAGTTTGCGTTTTACAACCGTGTATTCGGTGTTTACTGGTGGGCATATTTCGGTATGATGTTCTGTAATGTGGTCAGTCCGCAACTCTTCTGGTCGCGCAGCATTCGCCGCAGTGTCTGGTGGACGTTCTTCCTGAGTATCGTGGTCAATATCGGTATGTGGTTCGAACGTTTCGTGATCATTGCCACCACGCTGGCCCGCGACTTTTTACCTTCTTCCTGGAGTTATTACCGTCCAACCTGGGTAGAGATTTCCATCTTTACAGGTACGATGGGCCTTTTCTTTACCCTGTACCTCGTTTTCACAAGGGTAGCGCCGGTAGTAGCCATCGCAGAGGTGAAAGCCATTCTGAAAGTGGCAGGCGATCAATTCGTCGGCCCGGATGCCAAACACGGTCACCACGACGCGAAGAAAGGCGCATCCGCTGCTGAAAAGAAAGAAGAGAAGCACTAAAAAAACAGGTGGAGCAGTACAAGTATTTGTACTTTAAGTTTCCACGAAAAATAATTTATCATTGCTAATTCATCACTCTGAATATGGCTACTGAAAGTAAAAAAGTCCTTTACGGCCTGTATAACGACGAAGAAGACCTGAAAGGCGCTGTGCGGGCAGCAAGCGCTGCACACCTGGATATTATGGATGTGTATACGCCTTTCCCGGTACACGGATTGGATCCAATCCTGGGATT
>JALHMA010000261.1:0-4999 GCA_022844265.1 Saprospiraceae bacterium
GCACACGGCATGCTTCCTTACGGCTACCTGACTATGCCCGACACCAACAATCGTTTTGCGCTGTTCGATCCCTACGGCAAACGGCTCACGGATTACCGCTTTTATTACATCAAAGCGCCTGATGGCGACGAAAATAAAATAGCCCGCGAAAAAGGTATGCTCCGCCCCGGCCACCGCATCGTAGCCAAAGGTATGGCCGATGTGCCGGCCCGGCAGGTGATGACTTTTTTGTGGATCGATGACACTGGAATGATTGTGAATGAATAACTTAGTTAGTTATCGGTTATTCGTTATCAGTTATCAGTCTTGATACGCAGGGATTCGTACAAAAAATAACTCGAACTGATTTTGATCAGGTAATTATCAAAGAAAATTCCATGAAAAAAGCGCTACATATCATATTCCTCTTGCTCCCATTCGGCGTTTTCGCCCAGGTCGAAGAGGTAGATCACATCATGCATGACGTTGGGATCGAGGAAGTTTCTACTGAAGAATACTTCCGCCGCCGCATTCCCGCACATCTTAAAACCGGTAAACCGCAGTATTATCACCAGGACAAACTGGCGGGGTATATCCTCAACGACAGTATTTTAATTCCCCTGAAATACGAGCAATTAGATTACAAATACTCCGATTTTATGATCTGCCGCGAGCCGCGAAAACTTTACGGCGCGATCAATAAAAAGGGAGAAACGGTGGTTCCGTTTGAATATAACGTGCTGAGCCAAAATGCCGCAGGCATCGTTTTAGGATGGAAAACTGGAGCCGGCTACGGGTTGATGACGCACACAGGCAAAGTGCTCGTACCTTTTGAATATAAAAAGGGGTTTTACAACGCAGATTCTGTCGTGGTACTGTATGCTCCGGACAAACAATTGATTGTCAAGGCACTGGACAGTGAAAATCTGCAGGTGCTGATGGACGGTGATTTTGAAGAAATCACTATAGAGCCCACCGGCCGACGCCCAATTTTTGCCGTCAAACAACAAGGCCGCTGGGGCATCATGGATTATCAAAAGCACCTCCTGGTTCCTTGCGAGTATGACAAAATCCACAACGTGCTCGATCAGCACGTCGTAGCCGTCAAAAATGGAAAAATGGGCATCGTCGATCTGAATGGTGCGCCGGAAGTGCCTTTTGAGTATGAGATCATCGGCGAACGCCTGAAAAACGGCCTTTTTCGCTTCGGCGTTGGCATTTCAGCCGGCAGGTACTATTGGGGCTTAGTCGACTCGGTTGGCCGCGTCGTGCTACCGGCGGCATACGATCAGGTGGAGCAATTTTACTACTGCGACCTGATGAAAGTAAAAAAAGACGGCAAATGCGGCATCCTGGATATGAAGGGCAAATTCCGGACACCCCTGCAATTCAGCGATATTATGGCCTGGAAACACTTTTTATCTACGGAAAAAACAGACAAATCCGGCAAATCCAGAATCATTCAGGAAGAAGCGTACGGCATTTATTTTGTCCATAGATACATAGAAAACGGGAAAGTAGGTCTTTGGAAAATCGACCAGGGCGAAATCATAAAGCCGGTGTATGACTATTTTAATATCTATCATCCCCAAGGGCCCATCGAGGTCACCCTGAATGAAAAAAGAGCACTATTCAATATCAAGGGGAAGCAAATATCGGGTTTTGATTACGATGGCCTGGGTATTTCCGCGCGACATCCGGCTTATGTGACGGCTTACGCCAATGATAAAAGAACCCTGATCAGCGCCGGCACCGGCAAACAAATCCTGCCGGAATACTACGACGACTGGTTTTTCCACAACTACGACGAGATGAACGGCTACTTTGTTACCAAAATCGGCAATTCCACGGCTCTGCACGCACCCGATGGACGCCGCTTGACGCCGCATAAATACTGGGCCGGCATGACACCCTGCGGCAGTCTGCCCGAAGTGGAAGCCGCCCTGCCTAAAGGTCGAAAAATCGTGGCCTGCGCAATACACAAGAGCGATGCCGGTTTGCGGTTTTATGCAATTGACGATACCGGAGCGGAGTATGAGTATAGTAAAAAGTAGACGTGTCAGGGTTGTGTCCAAAGGCCCAACAAGGCTAACAAAGCAGCAGCAAACTGTCACAATCCGCTTGAATCCATTTCATTCGCTGTCCAATCATCAAAAAAATTATGGAAATCCGGACTTACATACTGTTTCTATACCTGCTGCTTGCTTCCGGCACAGCCGCCCAAAACCTCATACCCTACTTCGGCGGCAGCAGCCTCACCGGGCAGGGCCGCTACGGATATGCCACGGAAAACGGAGAGGTAGTGATCAAGCCCACTTTTCTCGGCATCCACGAGATAATGCCTGCCGGGAAAATTTTTACCGTCCTGAGCAACCCTGAAATGGAGCGGATACTGATGCGCCCCGATGAGCCGCCGCTGAAGGCAGGTAAAGCCATTTTACTGCTGCGCAGCGGCCGCCGCATCGCTACCGACAATCCGCGGGACGTGGTAGTAGGCGTTCAAAATTATAACGTCGCCGGCAAAAAAATAGACAGTATCGGCCACCTGCTTGTGTTTCCCAAAGAAAAAGAAATCGTGTTCCACGACCTGCGGAAAAATACCGAAAAAACGTACCTCCGCCTGACGCGCACCAATTCAAGGATGTGGTTCTCCGGGTATTATCCACATGAACGGGAATACCTCGATCCGTTCCGCTTTACGCATGGCGTGGCGGAAGTCTGGAAAACACCCAACACAATGAATTTTGTGGACGCCGACCTGAAAGAAATTTTCCCCCGTGATTTTGCCGCAGGCCGCGTGGTCGACGCCAAACACTTTGTCCTGGCGGATACTGTTTACCAGTACGCCATCGGCGACCGCAGCGGCAAAGTGCGCACACCTTTCGTATGGACCAACATCCAGGCTTCCAGTCGCGAAGGTTTTTTTATTGTAACCGGCCCGACCTACAACCACGGGAAATCGGGTATTGCCGGACTGATCGATGCCGATGGCAACATTGTGCTTGACACGGTGTACCGTGACATCAGGCCTTTTGGCGATGTGTTGATTGTGGGAAAAGACAACAAATACGGCCTCATGGACTACGCCGGAAAGACCGTGCAGCCCATTACCGCACGCGATATCCATCCGTTATCAAACAAACGCTGGTTGTACGTGATCGATACCGACCCGACCAACGGCCAGTTGCGCAGCAATTTTATTGATTCTTCCGGGCGCCGATTACTGCCGGATGCCGTGCGCGGTATCGGGTTCCCAGGCAGCACACCTATTCTGCATTATTTGTTGCAATTCCCCGAATACACGGCTTTTTACGACGCGGAATTGCAGGAAATAGCCCGTTTTAAGGGCATCGACAATGGGAAAATTGCAGAAACAAACCCGCTGGTGTTTCAATTCAGCAAAATCGTAGGTAACAAGTACCAGCACGGCCTGTACGACCGCGACGGCAATATGCTGCACCCGGAAGCATTCGATGAGCTTGTGCGCCTGGTTCCGCATTTTTACCGCGTAAAAAAAGACACGCTGTTCGGGATCATCAACAGCAAAGGAGAAACGCTGGTGCCCGCGCAGTACCTGTCTGTCAAAGAAGAAACATTTCGCAACGACACCCTGTTCTGGGGCGAACAAGCTAACGGTCGCTGGATGGCTTTCAACCGGAAAGGTGAAAAACTGCCCGAATCCGGGCGGCTGGCGCCCAGTGTTTTTTATGACCCGGTTATCAGTATCAAATCGAGCGGCTACGGACCGGTCACAGTTATTCTCTCGGATGGTACCCGCATGACGCTGCCCGACTCGCTCAAAGACTGGAGCCAGGCCCGGCAGGTGCATACCCCCAGCGGCGGACTCGTCGTTTTCGCCCGGTACCGCAACGGTAGATCTGAAGCGCTTTATTTTGATGAACGCATGCAAAACCTTGTCCCGCCGGGCTTCGTTGCCGTAAACGACGACAGGGAGACGGGCCTGGTGACCGTGATGCGCATCAAAGTAAAACCGACGCCCGCCGCACCGAACCCGAAACGGGAATCACAAATAGAGGAGGTAAAAGAAATAGTCGTGGAAGCGGGAAAAGTAGTGGAATCTAGTCGCGAAACCCTGCAATTCGACGCCTGCGGCGTGCTGAGCGCCGACGGTAAATGGGCCATGCCGCCCAAAGCCGGCGTGATCTACCGGCCTATGTCTACCTACTTAGTGCTGGAAATACCCGTCGGCATGGAGTTTAAAAGCGGAAAGTCACCCAAAACGCTGCGTATCCACCGTGTCAATCAGCCGCCGCAGCCCGCTATCGAGGTCGATTATATCCGTGACGCCCAATTTGAACGAGGCCGAAAAACCATGCAGATGGGCAGGGTATTTCCCAAACTGCGCGACCGGGTGCTGCCCGCCTATTTCGATGAAAAAGGCAATCAACTCACCCCATTCGGCGTGTGGCAGGGCCCTTTTTACCTGAAATCGCGCAATGTGATCTCGCTGATAAATCCCGATAACCAGAAAGAATTCAAACACTTGGTTATCAATGAAAAAGGAGAAACTCTTTTTGATTTGAAGAACCTGCTCTGTGCAAAATTTCCCCATGAAAAAGGACACGACTGGAAACTGGATTACTTTGTAGTGAACGAGCGCCTGCCCGAAGCCGAAGCCGAAAAATGGAGCAAAATGACCATGCAGGAAATGAATGATGCCGCCCGAAAACTCCGCACCCTGCAAGGTATTATGGACTCGACCGGGCGATTGGTGGGGCCTATACGCCACCTGAATGTACAGATTATCGCACCCGACCGGCTATTCGGGGCCCGCGATACCAATGGTGTGGCTTTGCTGTACAACTGGCAGGGCGAACTACTGCACCGTTTTCCAAACGTACCCAAAGTGGGTTATCAGAACAATGATGCTATGGTAAGCAAGACGCTGCACGGCGGTGAAATCGTGGTGGCAGATGACCTTACCAGCGTGTTGATTTCCAGCGACAATCGCCTGATTAAAACATTTGATTTGCCATTTACCGGCCATGTAGAGTTGGAA
>JALHMA010000261.1:5099-6624 GCA_022844265.1 Saprospiraceae bacterium
TCGTGCCAGCGACGTGAAACCTTTGGAATTTGGGCGACCACAAGGGTCGCCCCTGTGACATGAACATAAAACCTTGTTATTGGCAAGCCTATCCCCCGATTTTGTAGGGGCGGCCCTTGTGGCCGCCCGTATTCTCGTGGCCGCCCGCATTCTTGTTCCCCCCGGATTCCTTGGCATTTTTACATAAAAACTTGACAATCAAAACAATATGAAAAACAACCTTCCCCTCAAAAGTCTCCACATACCATTTTTATTGATCTGCATCTTTTGTGCACAAAACCTCTCTGCCCAACTTTCCTGGCAACGTATGCCCGGCCCGCCCGGCGGTTTTTCCTTCGGGTCCTTCGCCATAGGCACCAACGGCAAATGGCTGCAGCACGGCTCCATTATTGGCGTGCATGAAAGCGCCGACGGCGGGCAAAGCTGGCGCTGGAATGCGCTGCCGCAAACGATCCACACGGAGGCGGCCCTGCACATTGGTATCGACGGCCACCTGTGGTTTTTTGACCGCGACGAGGTACTGCATTCCGCCGATAACGGCCGAAACTGGGTAGAAGTGGAAGGGGATAGTTCCCTTTGGATCGAAAACGACTTTTTGGCAACACTGCTGCTCGATAGTGCATCCATGCTCGGCGCAAAAGGCACAGGCATTGTGCGCAGTACCAACCTCGGGAAGACACTCACCACGGTATTTCCGGTAGTGGGCGGCCTCGATGCGCTGGCTTACAACCCCGCCAACGGCCATATATTTTCTTGGAAAACCGCGCCCGTGGCCGGCCAGATCAATAAAATATACCGCAGCACCGACGGCGGGCTGAACTGGAGCATCTGGGAAAATGACCCGCTCACAACCGGCCGGACCATCAACCGCATCGTATTTGCGCCCAACGGCTCCGTGTTTGTCACCACCGACCAGAAGATGCTGCGCAGCACCGACGACGGCGCTACCTGGACGCAGACGACCGTGCGCGCAGGAGATGTGGCGGTTGCCCTGAGCGGCCGTATCCTGATCGAGGACCTGAATGGAACTTTCACGGAACGGACCTTCTATTCCAACGACAACGGCGAATCCTGGCAACTTGCCCCGGTCGGTTTGATGCGCAAATTTGCCGTGATGCCAGACGGTACCATCTTCGCCGAATACAACTACACCGGCTTGTACCGCAGCAACGACAACGGCGATTCCTGGCAGTTTTCGGCATTTGGCATCAACCACCACACGAGCCCCGTAACCTTACATTTTTACCCCGATAATGGATTGGTTGCCATCACTCAAACGGGTGTTTTTTACAGCCCGAATGCTGCTACCAACTGGGAAATCCGGTACAATACCCTGGACCATTCTGAAACATCTGTTCAGGGTGCCGTTTTACTCACCGGCACAATTTGTTGCGTTTTTGATAACAAAATCATGCGCAGTATCGACCGCGGCATCAGCTGGACGGAAATCACCCCAGCCGGTATTCCAGCCGGCAGTTCATACATCACCATCCGGCAAGTGGACGGAGTGCTTTTTGCCACAGGC
>JALHMA010000261.1:6724-8454 GCA_022844265.1 Saprospiraceae bacterium
CTCCTGACCATAGGCGGTTCGGTCGGCACAGACCTGGTCGACGACTGTACGCTGGCTTTTTCCGAGCCGCGATTGAGCCGTTTTATGGTCAAATCCGTCGGCGCCAACGGCCAGACCAAATACGGCATGTCCGATGAAACCGGTTACTATCGCCTGTTGTCAAAGGCCGGCGAATACATTGTCAGCGCCATTGCCCCCAACGAACTCTGGGCGCCTTGCACCCTGCCCGTGACGGTGCCCGCTATGCCGAGTTCCGGCAACATTGGCGGTAAAAACGTCGCCATCAAACCCGCCGCGCTTTGTCCGCGACTCGAAGTAGATGTGGCGGTGCCGCTGCTGCGCCGTTGTTTCCAGACCAAAATGGCTGTTTCCTACCGAAATACTGGCACGCAAACCGCCACCAATGCGCGTATCGAACTGGCCCTCGATCCGTACCTGGAAGTACTGGGCACGTCGATGCCCATCGCCGCACAATCGGGCGATACGCTGATTTTTGAGTTGGGCACGGTAGCGGCCAACGCAAAAAGCACCATTTATATCGACATTCTGGTGTCCTGCGATGCGGCGCTGAGCCAGATGCACTGCACGGAAGCCAAAATTTTTCCCGATGTGATTTGCTCCGGCTGGCAGGGCGCTGTGCTGCGCACCCGCCTGGAATGTTTGGGCGATTCCATTTTACTGGAAATAAAAAACACAGGCGCAGGCGACATGGCCTTGCCGCGAAAATGGCAGATTTGGCGCGGCATCTGGACTAATTTTGATTCTTTGCTGGTATCGGAGGGCAATTTCCAACTTCAGGCAGGCGGCATTTTTACCAGAAAAATAGCCACTCCGGGCGATGCGACGCTGTTGCTGCGGGCGCCGCAGGAAACGGGTTACCCTTTTGGTTCGGGTTATGCGCAGTCGGTGCTGCTGCACTGCGACGACAGCGGCAATTTGCCCTACACCTACGAATACCAGGTGTACGAGCCCAGCCGCGATCAACTGTGTATGCGCAACATCGGTTCTTTTGATCCAAACGACAAAACCGGGTTTCCGGAAGGCATCGGGGCGGGCCACCACATTGAAAAAACGGAACCGCTCGAATACCTCATCCGTTTCCAGAACACTGGTACGGATACGGCATTCACGGTGGTGATTCGCGACACCATTTCGCCTTTATTGAATATGGAAACGCTACAACTCGGCACTGCCAGCCATGCTGTTCTGATGAATGTGCGGGACTCCAACGAACTGGTATTTACATTCAACAATATCATGCTGCCGGATTCCAATATCAATGAAGTTAACTCGCACGGTTTTGTAAAATATTCCATCTGGCAAAAAGCGGATAATCCAGACGGCGAAGTGATCCGCAACCGCGCGGGTATTTATTTCGATTTTAACCTGCCGGTCATCACCAATGAGACCTGGCATACGGTGGGACTGCCACAGGTGTCGGGTGTTTCGGATGTTGCAAACAAAAAAACACCGGGATTGCTGTGTTCGCCCAATCCGTTTTCGGAGCGCTTTTTGGTCACTCTAAGTGAGGTGGTAGCTCAAAGCCACCACCTCACTACGCTGGGTTTGAACCTCGAAATCACCGACGCCTCCGGGCGCTTATTGCGGAGCCAGGCTTTTTCGGGCGACAAAATGCTGGTGGAGCGGGGCGATTTGCCGGAGGGGATACTGTTTGTAGCACTGAAAAATGAAGCAGGTGCGGTGCTGGCAAGCGGACGGGTAGTGGCGGT
>JALHMA010000262.1 GCA_022844265.1 Saprospiraceae bacterium
ACTGATTCAGTTGTACCAACCAAAGCCGCAGGTAAAGTACCGCCTGTCAAAGAAGCTGTAACAGCTGTAGGAAGGCCGTTAGCAGGTACGTTGGTCAGCGTCACAGTTTGTGGGCTGCCGGTCAGGGCAAATGTCTGGCCGTTTACAACCAAAGAAGAACCTGCAAAAGCGCCTGTGTAGGTCACTACAACGTTCTGGCTGTAGGTATTAGTAGGTACATCGCATCCAACACCCGCAGCGCCTGCTGCGATGTTCGTGATGGATGGCAATTGAATCGGGCTTAAAGTGAAGCAACCCTGACCGCCGGCAAAACCGCGAATCGCCACAATGTAGTTGGTAGTAGCAAAGGTGGTCTGTGCAATATAGGATTGCAGACCGTTGCCACTGTCATCATCGCCGCCAACGCATACCGGAGCAGCGCAAGTACCGGTGAAGAGACCGATTTGTGAGTCAAAATCAGTACCGGCAAAAGAAGTGCTGAAACCGACGTTGTTTTCACCGTTGCCTGTTTGGGTAACGGATGTTGTGTAGAAAACAGAGGAAGAAGTACCGCCATATCCACCGCAAGGGCCGAAAAGGGCATCAGCAGTAGAAGCGATGTTTGTGCCGGCCACGCTTGCACCAACTCCTAATGCTACAGCGCCGGAGCACAGGTCGTTGGCAGGAGCCAGGGGCGCAACAGACGCCTGGATGGTGAAGTCGCCGCCGATTGGAACAGTAGTGCTCCAGTCGTATACGCGCACCCACACTGTACCGGTGAAAGTAGCCGTGTAAACGATGGTTTCAGTGCTGCCGCCTGCAGTAGCATCCGCGCAAGCGCCTGCGATGTTCGTGGCTACACCGCAACCGGTGTATAAAGACACGACAGCGTCCATGTTAGCGGCGCCAGCCACTGTAATAGTATATACGCGACCATTCGTTACAGGGATGGTGTACCATACGTCCAATGCCTGTGCAGTAACAACACCGCCAGGGAAATGGCATGATGCAATAGGACGAGCGCTTTCGTTCGAAGCGTCGATGGTAGTACCTGCTGTAGGAGCGGCTACTACGTCCGGACAAGCGTCCGTGTTTACGGTCAACGCAACGGCATCCGCACATGCGTCATTTGGGGGAGTCACATCTTCAGCCACTGTCGTGCTGATGGAGGCGCCTAATCCTTCCCACAGCGTTACAAAACCCGACTGACGGGCCAGAACTGCTAAAGTGAAAAGCCCCGCTGCCAGCCCGAGGGCTAACTTAAGTGTACCTTTTTTCATGAGAGATTGAAAATTTCAGTTAATGAATTGTTGATAATCATAGAAGACCCGAACAACTTTACAAATTCGGATCCGGATACCTGATGTAGCATCAGGCTTGCATTACTGCTGCAACAATGTTGTTGCCTCTGTGTAGATGTTCGTCGCCCAGGTTTTGTTGCTGTCTGTAACCAAACCAGACTCATACATTTTACGAGCCGCAGCAGCAATGGCAGTGGTGCCATTTACACCTTCAGATACGTAAGTGCGCAGGTAAGTGTAAAACTGGTGGTTGATCTGAGCGCCGGCTACATTCTGTTTCCATTGTCCCAGGTACTGTGTAATCTTCGTGTCAATGCGGCTCAGCGCCGTGCTGCCTGTGACATACGTCACGGGAGGCGTAGTGGATGGAACGCGTGGGCTAACAACCTTCTGTGCATACAGAGCCTGGCCCAACAACAATCCGATAACTACACCCAAAAACTTCGACAAATTTTTTAATTTGTTCATGTCAAACTTTTTAATGTGAAAAATTATGAAAAAATACTAATGAAAATAAAAAAGAGCATTGGCGATAGCGCGCATGGCAGCTATCATCAATGCTCTATAGAGAACCCTTAAGGCGACTGAAAACAGTACATTCTTTTCATGTGATTAGATTAACGGGATGATCACCTGTAAAAGCGACCCGGATTATATTTTTGTACGCGGATTAAATATCTCCAACTACTGTGCCAGAAGATGTTAATTCAATGAAGAGAACCGATATATTGCAAAAAAAGAAGGATGAATAGAATCGGTATTACCATTTGAATGGGCAAATATATACAGGTTTATTCCAACAAAAAAAGGTTTTGTTAATTATTTCCCAAAAAATGCCGAGATTTTTTTGGAATGGCGGGAAAAAGGCGTGTACCGGCTGCTTTAGCTGCCGGATGTAACAATTGGGTACCGGCTGCTTTAGCTGCCGGATGTAACAATTGGGTACCGGCTGCTTTAGCTGCCGGATGTAACAATTGGGCATCAGCAGATAAAGCGACCCGTTCATACCATCCGGCAGCTAAAGCAGCCGGTACGGCAAAGGAAAAAGCCTCTCGTGCGACTTTTCGCAGAGAGGCCATCCCAAAAACCAATTGTTAAAGACATCTATCGTTCAACTTCGGTAGCACCGAAGCGATTTTCAAAAAAAGCGAGCAGTATTGTGGGATATTGGGATATTAGGATATTAGGATATTCCACCCAATTCATTGATTGCCGATACAATATCCTAATATCACAATATCTCAATATCTCAATATCTCAATATCTCAATCACTGAAACAAATCGGACTGCGAGGTAGGTGTACCCGGTTTGGCCGTGTTGCGGGCCAGCGAGCAGGCTACGCTGATTTCATGCGAACCGCCATTGTATTGCTGGAAGTTCGAGAAAGACACATCGTAGGAATAGAAAAACTGGAACTGTTTGAATTTGCTGCCGATAAGGAATGCGGCAGAACCCCTGCTGTTCGGACGATAGGTCAGTCCTGCAATCAGTTTGTCTTCCAGGAAACGGGCCTGTACATTCATATCAATCTGGTATGGCGTATCGCGGAACTGGCGCATCGTCAGCGATGGCACGATCTTAAAATTCTGGCTCGGCACATCCAGGATGTAACCCAACTGGAAAACATAGTGCTGAAAAAGGTTGCCACTTGTGGGTTCCTCGTCTATCGGCACCTCGTCGAGGCGCGTGCGGATGGTGTTCGGCAGGGTAAGTCCTACAAAGAAACGTTCATCATACAGAATATGTGTACCAATCGACGCATCAAAAATCTGCTGCCCGTCTACCAGGCCTTCCAGTGCGCTGTCATTGCGATCCACCAGCGGGTCGGAGAGCAAATCGGCGGAAGCCTGCCGGCGCAAGAATTCTGTGGAAAGCCCCAGACCGATTTGCGCTTTCTGAATTTTGAAACGGAACGAATAGTTCAGTTGCAGTTTCAGGGTGGTCAGATCGCCTATTTTTTCGGAGAACACGCCTGCACCCAGTCCCAGTCTGTCTGTTACGGGGCCATTGTACATCAGGGTGTAATTGGTCGGCCTGCCCGGGAAACCCGTCCAGGTACTGCGCGCATTCGCGATCACCTGGTGGGTGTTTTCAAAACCGGTGTAACCAGGGTTGATGAGTACCGGAAAAACCTGGTATTGTGAATAAATGGCTTGTTCCTGGGAGAAAGCAGCGGCGGCGAACAGCCCAAATAAGAGTGTAAAAAGTGCCTTTTTCATTGTAAATCGATGTTGGGCGTAAAGATTAAGATGTCAATCGTGAGTTAGGGGTGTACGAAGGATTTAGTTCTTCGCTTGTCCTCCCCCGGCCTGCGGCCACCCCCTCCAAAGGGGGATAGGCTCCGCGTTTGGCCTTAGAAATTAATTTTTGTCAAATAATCAGTTCATTATCAAGGTCTTGTCTTATCCTAAAGCCGAGCGCGGAGCCTATCCCCCTTTGGAGCAGGGAGGGGGTGGCCGCAGGCCGGGGGAGGACAAGCGAAGAACTAAATCCTTCGTACTCGTTTGGCCGTGAATCGTGGGGAAAAAGATTGACGGGCTTTTGAAGTTGTAGCACATCAATCTTTTTCCTTATCTAATTCATACTGATTATCAAGTCATTATCTTTTAATTTGTCAGATAAACGACTCATATCATATTAGGCAAATACCGGGCCAATTTTTTTAAAAAGCAAGCAAAAAAAAGGGCAAAAAGCAAAAATGAGATTTTTCAAGTGGGGCGGCGATTGAATGCGTTTTTATGGATTAACCGTTCTTTGATTTGCCAGCCGCAGCGCGGCGATAATATTTGTAGCCTGTAACAAAACAAAAACGGCGAGGTGCAGCGCACCGACAATATAATATGACCGGTGCGCTGCACCTCTGAACACATCATCGCAACTGTTTCTACAAATATTACCGCCGCGCTGCGGCTGGCAAATCGAGGAACGCTTTGGCCCTTGCTTGCGCGAGGCTTTGCCTACGCTACTGGATATTTTTTTTCGAGTGCCAAGACTTTCCAAGTTTTAAAAACCTGGAAAGTCTATCTCCGCGAAAATGTCCAGTAGTGTGGGCGCCGCTGGCGCGAGGCTCTACCTCGTGCCTCGTGTTTCTTACTTCAGCAAATTAATATGCCCTTTCAGTTGTTTCGTATTTCCGTCGACGTCCTCGTAGGTGAGAATGTAGTAGTAAACGCCTTCAGCAAAAGGCTGACCGCTGCGGTTCAGGCCGTACCAGGTAGTGGTAGAGCCGGGATTCACATCATCATTGTTCTGGTAGTCTTCCGTTTCGAATACAATTTGTCCCCAGCGGTTGTAGATTTCAACCCGGTGGTCGACGTTTTCAATACAGGTAATGTGTACGTAGTCGTTGTTGCCATCCTGGTCGACGGGCGTCAGCACGGGGCGGACGCGCAGGCAGCCGTCTACCGGATAGGGAACCGTATCGGTGGCGATAGCGACGCAGTTGTTGGCGTCGGTGATGATGTATTGCACCACTTCATCGGCGCAAAGGCCTTCGGAGCGGGGGCCGGTACCGTTGGAGCCCAGGCTGCCCGACCAGATGATATTCAAGGGTTCAACCGCGCCCGAGACATTGGCAAACAGTTGGCCGTCGCAGGAATTAAAAGTATTCGGCACGATCGGTTCGGAAAATTGTACGGTGATCTGAGCGGGCTGTTCGACAACGACCTCCTCGATGACGGAAGCGCCGTTGTTGTCCGTAATGGTTACAGTATAAGTGCCGCCGCACAAGTTCACCGCTTCGGAATAGTCATTGCCGCCGGCAACCGGTTCGTTTTGACCGGTCGACCACCTTACATTGTAAGGCGACACACCGCCCACTGCAAATACCCGCGCTGCACCGTTGCAGGCGCCGTGGCAACTGATGGGTGTGGAGGTTTCACTGTTAGCGCTCAGGCTTGGCGGCACGGTCAGTGCATCCGTCCAAACGGAAGAACAACCCACGCCATCGGTTACGGTGACGGAATAAGCGCCGCCGCAAAGTGTATTGGTGCTGGTGCCGGTAGCGCTGTTGCTCCACAGGATACTTGCATTGCCGACCGCCCCGCTGAAGGATACATTGGCAGCGCCATCGCAGGCATTGGATGCACTTACCTGGAAGTTGCCCGGATAAATGGAAGTTTCATTGACATTGGTGATCGCGAGCGTCGATTGTACAACCAAGGTAGCGGAAGCCGTGCGCGGCACACCGCTTTCATCGGTAATTGTTACGGTATAGGTTCCGCCAATCAGACTGGAGATATTCTGCGTGGTAGCGCTGAATCCGTTCGGGCCGGACCATTGATAGGTATAAGTAGGACCGTTACCACCGGAGACTGCCAGGCTGATCGATCCGTTGCTTGTATTCAGACAAGTCGGGTTCGTAGGCGTCGTCACAGCCGAGAACGGCAGGTATTGACGGGTCAGTTGGAACGTGTAGACAGCAGTACAGCCGGAAGCCGGGTTCGTAACGGTCACGGCATAAGCGCCGGAATCGAGGCTGCTGATCGAACTGGTGGTAAGGTTCTGGTAACTCCACTGGTAGGTGGCGCCCACAAACGTCGGCGTCAGTGTGATCGAACCGTTTACAAAATCATCAAACGGGTTCTGGAAATTGGAATTCACAATCGCCGCAGGCAACTGGTTGATCGTTGCGCTTAATACAGCGGAGTTGCCGTTCGGGGCCGTAATCGTTACACTGTAAGGGCCGGAGGCCAGGTCGCATATAGAAATGATGTTGTTCGGGGATAATTGCGAGCCGCCGCCCGTCCAGTTTACCTGGAAAGGACCAACTGCTCCGGCGGGTATTGTAATATTGATACAACCGTCGTTGTTACAGGAATTCACCACGGAAGTGACGATCGAGCCGGCCACCACGTTGGTTTGTGGAACGGTGTACACGCCGATGATGGAGCAGGCATTCGCATCCGTGACAGTGACATTATAAGTGCCTGCATTCAGACCGCTGATGTCTTCCGTCACAGCGCCGCCCGGCGCCCAGTTGAAGGAATAGTTCGGCGAACCACCCGCTACGGTCAGGTCGATAGCGCCCAATTGTGCGCCATTTTGTGCCGTGATGTTGGTATCGAGGGTGATCGGTGTGGGTTCAGTTACAGTGATTGCAGCGAAGGTTGCAGAACAACCTGTAACTTGCTCTGTCACTACGGGGGCATACATGCCGCCGGCCAGGGCGCTGATGGCAGAACCGGACAGCGTGCTGCCATTCCAGATCACATCATACGGGCCGCCGTTGGCGCCTGTCGGCTGGATGACGATACCGCCATTGCCGGAACCCGCACAGGTTACGTTCGTTACAGCAGGCGTACCGATCGTGATCGGGGCAGGGCTGGTGATGGTGATCGGCTGCGAAGTGACCGAGCAACCGCCCTGATCCGTTACCGTCGCCGTGTATGTGCCTGCAACCAGGCCGGTCGGGTTGGCGCCGCCCGGAATAGCAGGCGTCCAGGTAACGGTGTTGGTACCGCCGCCGCCGCTGATGGTCAGGTTGATCGAACCGTTGTTGCCACCTGGGCAGGTTACATTTGTCTTGGTATGGCTCACCGACAAACCGGAGGCAGGGCCGGTGATGGTGACCGGAACGGCTAAGGTAGCCGTACAGTTGCCGGCATCGGTTACCGTTACATTATAGGTACCAACCGGTAGCATCGGGTTTTTAGCGCTGGAAACCAGCTGGTTATTCTGATCGCGCCAGGCGTAACCAAACGGAGCAGTACCGCCCGTTACATTGATGGTGATTTGTCCGTTGCTGCCGAAACAAGTTACATTCTGAGTTGTCAATACGGTAACGGCCAGGGCAGCAGCAGGCGCCTGCACGTTGTATGCCGGGCTGCTGACAAACGTACAGCCTTTGGAGTCCGTAACAGTCACCGTGTAAGCGCCTGCGGCTAAGTTATTAATATCTTCGGATGTAGCGATGAAGCCGTTGGGGCCTGACCATACAAAAGAATACGGAGCCGTACCGCCTGTTACGCCGATGTTGATGGCGCCATTTGACAGGCCGAAACAAGTATTGGTGATGGTCAGTTGGTTCGTCGGAATAGCAATCGCATTGGGTTGTGTTATAGCCACCGACGCAGCGGTAAACGAACAGCTGTTGGCGTCTGTAATGACTACGGTGTAGTTGCCTGCTCTCAGCCCGGTAGGGCTTTGCGTTGTAGAAGTGTAGCCGGTCGGGCCTGTCCATGCAAAGGTGTAGGGGGCCGTACCGCCGCTTGGCGTAAGCGTGATAGCGCCGTCCTGGCCGCCGAAACAATTGACTGCCGTGGCAGTGGATGTAGCGCTGATGGCAGCAGGCTGCGTTACACTGAAGGTAGCCGTCTGGGTGGTTCCACCTGTAAATGAAACGGTGACATTGTAAGTTCCCGCTGCCAGGCCGGTGATGTCTTCCGATGTGGAAGTATAAGCATTGGGGCCTGCCCACGCGAAGGTGCGGTTGGGGCAACTGGCTGATACCGTCAAGGCAATTGCGCCTGTGCTTGCACCGTTACAGGTGGCATTCGTAACCGTGCCGGTCACGGTACAGGGCGCCTGGGCGCTGGTATACACGTGTCCGCTATTCAGTACGGCAGACACCTCGCCTACCCCTTCTCTTGCAAATGCCGCCGGAAGACCCGAAACATTGCCAATAGTAATCGGCGACGTAGTGCCCGTAGGCGCTGCTACGGTGAAACAAACAGAATAAATCGTGGTATTGTCTGGAACGGTAACCCCGAAAGGCGCCGTACTGTCATCCCAGATAAAACGAATGGTGCCGGCAGGAATAGTCGGTGTTGCCACAAAATTGGGGCCGCTTAACGTCGATTGGAGCGACAGTGGGTTGGCGCCCAGGTCGATAGACTGAAACTGTAATTGGGTAGGATTGTAAGTCATACCGTATTGCATGGCCACAACGTCCAGGAAATTTCTAACCTTGACATTTACGCAGGTAGTTGTACCAATTGGTACCGAATCCCGGTCTACCGTAAATGTAAGGCTTGTATTGGGCAATGGAGCAGCCGTCACAAACATGGTGTCTGTTACGCCGGATGTAGCGCCCCAGACATTTACATTGGAGACATTGTACGCTTCCGCGCCACCCGAACCGGCAGGAATACCCACGCCGTCAAAAGTGACCAGTGAATTGGATCCGACGGCGCCGATACCTTTAAAACATACTTCGTAAATTTTATG
>JALHMA010000263.1 GCA_022844265.1 Saprospiraceae bacterium
ATTTCCCGATAAAATGGGTGCACATTCCCGAATGGATGCCCTGGATCGGAGGCGACGATTTTTTGTTCTTCAGCCCGATCTTTAATGTAGCCGACGCTGCCATCACCACCGGCGTCATATCTATAATATTGTTTCAACGCCGGTTTTTCAAAGACGGATTTGTGCAGCAGGAACCGCCTGCCGAACCTGCCGTTACCTGGGAAGATGCTGAAAAACTGGAAGATGAAGCCTTCGCATCCGCTGATTCGGACACCGATGCGCCGGAAAACCCGGACTGGACAGAAAATACGGAACTGGAAACACCGGAAGAGGATACGCGCAACAACGAACAACCCTCAGAAAGCGCGCCGAAGCCGAATAACCATAATTTGCTTTAGTGTTTGGTGTATGGTGTTTAGTGTTTGGCGTTTGGTACAATAAGCCAAAAACATCGTGCCACTCATCCCTCATTCCTCATCCCTAAAAAAGCCTTCCCTGCGGAATTGGTGCGTGCTCCAGTTCATGTTGCAGCAGCCAGGCTTTGCGCCACAGATCGCCGCCGTAGCCCACTAACTTGCCATTACTTCCGATGACGCGGTGGCAGGGCACAATGATACTGATCGGGTTGCTGCCATTGGCGGTACCCACTGCCCGGATGGCTTTTGTGTCGCCGTATCGTTTTGAAATTTCCAGATAGGAAGTAGTGGTACCGTATGGAATTTCCAACAGCAGGTTCCAGATATGTTGCTGAAAATCGGTGCCTTGCGGTTGGATGGGCAAGTCAAAATCGCGGCGCTTACCTGCAAAATACTCGTTTAATTGCTGAATCGTTTGGGATACTGCTGCGGGTATTTCACCTTCCGACGCGGGCTGGCCGGGCGCGGGTTTATGCTCTGCGCGGGCAAAAAGCACGGTGTGGAGATGGGCCTCGGTGCCGCTGATTTCCAGGGTGCCGAGTGGAGAGTCGATGTAGGTAGTGAACACGGGCATGGGTAAAAGTACGGAGAGGTTGTTGGGTGGCAAAGGGGGTAATAAACATCTTAATAAAAATAGCGTACCTAAGGATGTATTGGTAACTTTGTAAGTTATTAAAAGCATCAGGTATAAAACCAATCTATGAACTGTTCTATCTGCAAAGTTGGCGAATTGAAAGACGGAAACGTTACGGTAACCCTTGAAAAAGGGGCCTCCATCGTGCTCTTGAAGAATGTCCCTGCCCAGGTTTGTAATAACTGTTCCAGTTACTTTCTCGACCCGGCAATGACCCGTATTGTGCTACAGAAAGCAGAAAATTCCGTACAAAACGGGGCTGAACTGGAAGTGATACAAATGCAGGCGGCATGAAGTGAGTCTCTCCCTTATTTTTTCCTTTTCTAAAATTCCGCCATCCCAAACGATATTCCGTCAAAACAAGCAATTTGACGTACCTTTGCGCCGCTTAAAGAAAGGCCGGCTACCGCCATTGACATAGATATATGAAAAACATCCGCAATTTCTGCATTATTGCGCACATCGACCACGGAAAAAGTACCCTCGCTGACCGATTGCTGGAATATACCCACACCATCAGCAAACGGGATATGCAAGACCAGGCATTGGACAATATGGACCTCGAACGCGAACGGGGCATTACCATCAAGAGCCACGCCATTCAGATGCACTACATACACCCGGCCAACGGGGAGGAGTATATTTTCAACCTCATCGATACGCCGGGACACGTGGATTTCTCGTACGAAGTGAGCCGCTCCATCGCTGCCTGCGAAGGCGCTTTGTTGCTCGTAGACGCTTCACAAGGTATTCAGGCCCAAACGATTAGCAACCTGTATCTGGCCGTCGATCACAACCTGGAAATTATCCCGATTGTGAATAAAGTGGATATGGAAAGCGCCATGGTGGAGGAAGTCCAGGATCAGATCATCGACCTGATCGGTTGCAAGCGGGAAGAAATTATTTCCGCTTCTGGACGTACTGGTATTGGTATCCCCGAAATCCTGGCGGCTGCCGTGGATCGTATTCCTGCTCCAAAAGGTGATCCCGATGCACCCCTGCAAACCATGATTTTCGACTCCATGTTCAACTCCTACAGGGGTGTGGTAGCCTATGTGCGGGTGATGAACGGCAAGATGCGCAAAGGTGACAAACTAAAGTTTTACAATACCGGAAAAGAAGTGGTAGCCGAAGAAGTCGGCGTGCTGCGACTCGGCCAGTTTGAATCCGCAGAGATCGGCACCGGCGACGTCGGTTATGTGATCACGGGCATCAAAGTGAGCCGCGAAATTAAAGTGGGTGATACCATCACACACGTGGCCCGCCCCTGCCTGGAACCGGTCAAAGGTTTTGAAGAGGTGAAACCGATGGTATTCGCCGGGGTATATCCGCTGGACAACGATGACTTCGAAGACCTGCGCGATTCGCTGGAAAAACTCCAGCTCAACGACGCATCGCTGGTATTCGAACCGGAAAGTTCGATGGCTTTGGGATTCGGTTTCCGCTGCGGATTTTTAGGTATGTTGCACATGGAAATTGTGCAGGAACGCCTCCAGCGCGAATTCGACCAGGACATCATCACGACGGTGCCGAACGTAACGTACTTCGCCACCAACATGAAAGGTACCCGTTTTTCGGTGCGCCAACCCAGTGAACTCCCTGACCCCAACCACCTGCAAAACGCGGAAGAACCGTACATTCTCGCCCAGATCATTACAAAACCGGAGTATATCGGCGGTATTATGAAACTGTGCATGGACAAACGCGGCATC
The DNA here is from genome assembly GCA_022844265.1 of Saprospiraceae bacterium. GTDB lineage: Bacteria > Bacteroidota > Bacteroidia > Chitinophagales > Saprospiraceae > M3007. The sequence continues at coordinate 2,742 of JALHMA010000263.1, forward strand.
CTGCAAAAACAACATTACCTGACGCCGACGCGTTTGGAAATGGTGTTCCACATGCCGCTGGCGGAGATTGTATTCGATTTTTACGACCAGTTGAAATCGCTCACCCGCGGTTACGCCTCCTTCGATTACCATGTGATCGACTACCGCGTAACCGACCTGGTTCGCCTCGACATCAAACTCAACGGCGAACAGGTGGATGCGCTCAGCGCGCTGGTTCACCGCTCCAAAGCCGAGTACATGGGCCGCCGGATGTGTGAAAAACTGAAAGAACTGTTGCCGCGCCAGCAATTCCAGATCGCTATTCAGGGCGCTATCGGCCAAAAAGTAATTGCCCGCGAAACCATCGCTGCGCTGCGCAAAGACGTAACAGCCAAATGTTACGGCGGTGATATTTCGCGGAAACGCAAACTGCTGGAAAAACAAAAAGAAGGCAAAAAGAAAATGAAACAATTCGGCAATGTCGAAGTGCCCCAGGAGGCGTTTTTGAAAGTGCTGAAGTTGAACGACTAATTGGTTTATAAAGGTTTATAAGGTTGATGAGGGTTGATATTCATCCGCTCGAAAAATGGGAAAATGGATCATATTTCGAGTGGATGAATATCAACCCTCATCAACCTTATAAACCTTCATCAACCTAACAACATGTCCTACTCTCCTGAAGACACCGCCCAAATCGAGCGCCTGATCCGCATCAGCAAGGAAAAGCCGCTTATGCCGGAGACCTTCATTCCCTGGGAGGAACCCGAACAGGAACATCATGTTTTTTTGTCTGAAAAATTGGTGTCGCTGGTTGGACTGCCGATTTATGAAACGCTCAGCGCTGCGCAAAAACGCGAACTGGCGCGCCGGGAAGTGACGCAGGCCCTTTATGCCTACTGCTGGTCAGAAGGGCTTTTTTCCGTCTTTATGACCCGCTACATCCAGGATAAGATGCCCGACGACCTGGAACGGCGCTTTCTGTTGTGCGAGATCATCGAGGAAAGCCGGCACCAGGAAATGTTTGCCGCTACCATTCAAAAACTGGGTAGGTCGCCCATACCGGTAACCGGTTTTCAGCAGTGGTTCGGCGGATTTGCCGTGCGCATCTTTCCCGCTGATTTTGCCTTTATTTCCTGCCTCACCGTTGAAATGCTGGCAGACCGATACGGCGAACACCTGCGCCAGGAAACGGGTATTTTTCCGGTTTTGCAAAAGATTTCCCAGTTGCACAACATCGAAGAAGCGCGGCATATCATTTTTACCAAGGCCCTGCTCAAACAGTATACCGATGGGGCAGGATTCTGGCGGCGCAGCTGGTACAGTATCGTGGTTTTGTTCAACATCCGCTTTTTCCTGGGCACTTATGTCCGCACGGAGATATACCGCGATATCGGCCTGGAAAACCCCGAAAAAGTGTTCCGGCAGGCTTTCCCGCATTACCGCAACCGCTTTGCACAGGAGTGCCTGGGTACTGTGCGCGAATTTGTAGACAGTTTTCAGGGATATAACTTCCTGACCCGTCCGCTGTGGAAGTGGGTGATGAAAATGTGAGAATGTGTATACATTTGTCCGACGGCCTTCCTTCCTGCCGGATATACACACGATGAAAAAAATTTTGTTTGCACTGCTGGGCCTGTATGCCTGCCAATCTACACCAACACCTCCTGCCACGCCACAAACCGATCAGCGTCCGCTGATTTTTGTAGGTACCTACACCCAGAAAATGGGTCATGTAGACGGCAAAGCATCAGGTATTTACACCTGCCGGTTTGATACCGAAACCGGCGCTCTGACGGTAGTCGACTCCACTACGGATATTGAAAACCCTTCTTTCGTGTGCATATCACCCGATAAAAAATACCTGTATGCTGTTGCTGAAAACGGCGGAACACCCGAACAACCCTGGGGCAGCGTAGCGGCTTATCAAATCAAGGAAAATGGTAAATTATTGAAAATCAATGAAATGCCCTCGTATGGTGTGGCGCCCTGTCATGTTTCTACCGATCAGTCTGGCAAATTTGTACTGGTGGCCAATTATGGCACTGGCAACGTTGCCACCTACGGTATCCAGGCCGATGGCAAACTGACAGACTCGTTGTGTGTGGTACAACATCCGGGCAAAAGCCCCTGGGCGCACATGATGATACCTACGCCCGACCCATCGGAGGTATGGGCTGTCGACAAAGGTGCAGACAAGGTATTTAGGTACCAACTAAGCCCGGACGGCAAACTAAAAGCGAAGGGAAATATTTTGACGGCTAAAGGCGCCGGACCGCGACATCTTGATTTTAACCCTGTGGCAAAAGGGCAATTTGCCGTGATTAATGAACTGGGCAACAGCGTTAATTATTACTGGAAAGATGCTGCCGGAACCGTTGGCAGAATCGACTCTTTATCAACTTTGCCGGCAGATTTTAAGCAGGAAAATTACTGCGCGGATATTCATTTTCACCCGAACGGCAAGTTCCTTTACGGCTCCAACCGCGGGCACAACAGTATCGTCGCGTATTCGGTGGATACCCAAACCGGGAAATTAACTTTGTTGGAACACGAGTCCACGCAGGGACTGGCCCCCCGCAATTTCCTGGTTACGCCCGACGGGAAATGGCTGTTGGCCGCCAACCAGAACTCCGGGAATGTGGCTGCATTTCGCATTGATCCTGCCACGGGATTGCTGACTCCGGCTGGCAAGCCGAGCCTGGTGCCGACGCCGGTTTGTTTGAAAATGCTGTGAAAAGCGTGTTTGGGGTTTAGTGTATGGTGTTTGGGGCGCTTCGCCTTTGGCAACGGCCCCCGACCCCTGAAGGGGAGTACATCGCAATTGATTGACAATCTGAACTTTAAGTTAGAAATTGTCAACCTATGACTTAGCGAAGAGGTGTCATTTGCGACGCAGGAGCAAGTGACATCTCGTAGCGGAGGCTTACTCGAAATCGTTTCGAGATGTCACCTCCTTCCTTCGTCAGGAGATGACACCTCTTCACTACCCTTAAGTCAACGACATTGCCCTTCAGGGGTCGGGGGAATGACCAAAAGTTACCACCCCCAAACACGAAAAACCAAACACCAAACACGATTACGCCGCCATCACCATCGCTTTCTCTCTTTCCAGCGGCAACCTGATCCGTGTAACCGTCCCCGTTCCCGGCATGCTGCTTACTTCATAACTTCCTCCGGCTGCATCCATGCGGCGCTCCATATTGAGCAGTCCGTTGCCGGCTTTTTCCAATGCGGAGGCATCGAAACCTTTTCCGTTGTCCTGGATCCGGATTTCCAGGGTGTTGTGATCGAGCACAAAGTTGATATCGACTTTGCCCGCTTCCGCGTGTTTCAGGGTATTGTGCAGGGTTTCTTTGACCACCAGAAAAACATTGCGCCGGAGTTCGCCGCTCAGGTGCATGGCAGGCAGTTCGGGAATGTCGAAAAAGCAACGGATGCCGGAATCTTCAAAATAGCCGCCGGCATAACGGCGGATGTAGGCTGCCAGGCTGGGCAGGGTATCGTTGTGGTAATTCAATGCCCACACGATTTCGCCCATTTTCAAGAGCAATTCTTTGGCTGCGGCAGATATTTTGTCGAGTTCACTTGAAACAGGCGTTTTCTTTTTGGCCACTTCGCTAAGCAGCGAAATTTTGGAAAGTCCGGAGCCGAAATCGTCGTGCAGGTCCTCGGCGACGCGGAGCCGTTCGAGTTGCTGCCCTTCAAGGTGGGCGTTGAGGGCCACTACTTTCCGTTCGGTTTCGAGCCGTTCGATGGTAGCGCGCTGGAGTTGTTCCTGCTGCGCGGAGAGGCGCTGTTTCTGGCGATAAGCGCGGCGCATCAGGTAGAGCAACACCAGCAGTCCAAGTATTCCCGCCAGGGCGCTGTATGTTCGGATGTTTTGGATTCTGTTTTGGTTTTCCAGATCGCGAATAGCGGATTCTTTTTTTTCGGTTTCGTATTTCGTCTCCGAATCTGCCACTTTTTCGGCCATCTTGGTATTAAAAACCGAATCCATGCCCGCAATAAATTTTTCATCGAAACGGGTAGCCTGCTCAAAATTTTTCTGCATCAGATTCCAGTCCCGCAGGTGTGCATAGTTTTCGAGAATCATGGATTTTTGCTTCATTTTTTCTGCAAGTTCGAGCGACCCGTCGAAATAGGTTTTGGCTTTTGCCATATCGCCTGCTTCGAGAAAAGTGCGGCCCAGATCAGCTTTGGTTTGGCAAATCATAAATTCATCCTGGTGTTTCTGTGAGAGCGCCAGGGCTTTCTCAAGGAATTCAAGTCGCTTGGTCTGTTCGCCTGTGGAGCGATATATTTTGCCCAGAATACCGTAGATGTAGCCCAGGTGGAGTTGATTGTCGGATTCCAGCAAGAACTTTTCCGCTTTAAATGCGGTCTCCACGGCTTCGTCGTATTTCTTTTTATTACGCAGTACTTCCGTAATATTAATATAAGTGGCGCCGATGCCCGCTGCCATGCCAATGGTTTCAAAGGCCCGCAAGGCCGTATTGTAATACTGCAAAGCTTCATCATACCGTTTTAAATCCATGTAGGTAAGTCCGAGGTTCAGGCTGGCGATACCGGTCACTTCGGGTTTGTTCAGTTTTTCCGCTTCCCTTTGCACCTCCAACTGATACACCAGCGCCTCGTCAAATTTCCCCATGCGGTATTTGATCGTACCCATTCGGGTAAGCCCGCCCAGTAAATTTTTTTTCTGGGGAAGCAACCGGGCATAAACCAGTTCTTCCCGGGTTATTTCTTCCGCCTTTTCGTAATCGCCGAAATTCAGCCATGTTTCTGAAATACTGTTCAAGGAACTTGCGATAGCGCCGGTGTCACGCAATTCCCTGGCCAATTGAAGTCCTTCCTGGCCATATTGCAAGGCTTTGTCTTTATCGGAAAACCGGTATTCCCAACTCAGGACATACAATAACTCGGCCTTGTGGTTGCCAGTGGCATCCACCAACACTTTCTCTAAACTGTCGATTCTGGATTGGGAAAAAGCGGAGCAAACCGCACAAAATATCAACCAAACAACGCTGCTATATTTGACATGGTGCAACGTATTTTTTGATCCGGACAGCGAAATTTTCCACGATGTTCTCATATCTGAAAGTTAATTGTTGAGCAATAGTTTTCTTGGCAGAAAACGAATTTCAGACATAAAAAAAGTTGGGTTTTGTTGGGCAAATATAGTTTTTATTTTGTGAGTTGCGAATAGTGAGTGGCGTCCAGTTAGAAGAATATTGAGTTCATTCTTCTAACTGGACGCCACTCACTATTCACAACTCACTACTCACAACGACGTCCTGAACACCTTATTCAGCGCTTCCGTCCGCGTCTGCACATGCAGTTTTTCGTAAATATTATGAATATGCCTTTTGACGGTTTCGATACTGATAAAAAGTTCTGCGGCAATTTCCTTGTAGAGGTATCCTTTGGCGAGCAGGTCTAAAATTTCTTTTTCGCGGGTGGTGAGTACTGCCAGTTCGGGTGAGGGCGCCGCTTTACGCTGAAAGGAGCTCACGACCCTGCGCGCTATTTCGCCGCTCATAGGCGACCCGCCCTGGTGCAAATCCGTGAGGGCTTCCAATAGTTTTTCCGGCGACGTCCGTTTGAGCAAATAACCGCTTGCGCCTGCTTTCAGGGCATTAAAAATATGCTCATCGTCTTCATAGACGGTACACATGGCAATTTGCAGCGCGGGCATTTGTACTTTTAAAAGCCGCACCGCCTC
>JALHMA010000264.1 GCA_022844265.1 Saprospiraceae bacterium
TCGTCGCAAAGGCCGATTTCGCGGCACATGCGTTCGGCATTCTGGCGTTCCGGGCCGTCGCCGATCATGAGCAGTTTGGAGGGCACCTTGTCGTACACTTTTTTGAAAATCAGGATCACATCTTCCACCCGTTTTACTTTGCGAAAATTGGAGGTATGCGCCAGGATGCGCTCGCCGTTCGGCGCAATGATCTTTTTAAAATGTTCTTTGTCCGTTTTTCTAAAACGATCAAAATCAATGAAGTTATAAACGACTTTGATGTCCCGTTGAATATTAAAAAGTTTCAGCGTATCGTCTTTCAGGCTTTGCGAAACGGCAGTCACCCCGTCGCTTTTATTGATGCTGAATTCCACGACCGGCGCAAATGCGCGGTTGTTGCCAACCAGTGTAATGTCCGTTCCGTGCAAGGTGGTGATGACCGGTAGATAACGCCCTTGTGCGAGCAGTATTTTTTTGGCCATGTACGCCACTGCGGCGTGTGGAATGGCATAGTGTACATGCAGGAGATCGAGGTTCTGGTACTGCACGACATCTACTATTTTGGAAGCCAGCGCGGTATCGTACGGCGGGTACTCGAACAGCGGGTAGTCTTCATTGTCGACTTCATGGTAAAAAACATTGGCGTCGAAATGGGCCAGCCGCACCGGACGACGGTACGTGATAAAATGGATTTCATGGCCTTTTCGGGCCAATCCAAGACCGAGTTCGGTGGCTATTACGCCGGAACCGCCATAGGTTGGATAACAAACGATACCGATTTTCATATTTCTATCTTATAGGCTTCCTCAAGAAACCAAACTGTTTACTGTTTCTCACCCTCTCACCTCTCTCACCCTCTCACCTCTGTCATCGCGAATAAACATCAAAAAACCGGAAGGGTTGGAAAATCGCTCAACGAACTACACTCACATCCCCCGTTTTTATTACCGGGAATCTTAAATCCCCCAAAGAAAGCGTCATTTGTGCCCGGTATAAATACACGCCCGGGCTGACCTGCCTGCCGTTCAGGGTTCCGTCCCAGCCGAATCCCGGCTCCCGGCTCTCGAACACCAGATTCCCCCAACGGTCATACACCTGCAACAGGAAATCAGAGATGGCACAACCCGATTGTATCCTGAATTCGCCATTTGCTGGTCCCGCAGCAGGTTTAAAAACGCCGGGAATATACACAAAACACTCCGGACAGGGTATTATTTCGACCTGCGTCGTTGCTGTGTTGTCGCAGAACCCATCCGAGGCCGTGAGGGTATAAGCACCGCTTTGTAAAACAGCTATTTCGGCAGCGGTAGCGCCGGTATTCCACAAAAAATAACGCAGTGTATTACCGGTTGCCGTTATACGTTGCGTACCACAATCGTACGGCGGGATCGTGGAAAGGGAAATGTCCGGCAGCGGTTTTTCTAAAATAACCGTGCTGTCGTTCAGCGCACAGCCTCCCGGCGACAGCGCCTGTAAATAAAAGATGCCCGGCGCTGAAAAACGCCGCTCCGGGTCGGGAAAACCATCCGCCCAATCGTATTGCCAGCCCTGGCTCGCTCCCAGATGAACCGAAACCTCCCCATTGGCGCAAAAAAAAGTATCCGATTGCCACAACCCGGCTGGCAAAGCAAGTGGGCGTGCTGTTATGGCGCCGCTTTTGCTGCAACCTGCTGCATTGGTCACCGTCAGCGAATACTGGCCCGCTGTGCTGATACTTCGCGAAGCGTTGGTATCGCCGTCATTCCAGAGAAAAGTCAGGCTCGGCTCCTGTTGCACCCCGATGACAATCGGGTTTTCCGGGCATACAACCGTGTCGGAAGGCAATGACAGCACCGGGAAAGCGTCCACCCGCACAAGTAGTCGGGCGGTATCCACACAACCCGCCTGATTCAGCACATGCAGCACCTGGTAAATACCCGGATTTGGGAAAATAATCTTTGGTGGTTCCGGGCCGGAAAATCTGGTGGGCATACCACCCGAAAAGGTCCAGGTAGAAATACCGTTCGCTAAAGCCTGGCGCTGAAATACAAATGGTTCGCCGCTACAACCCGTCGAATCTGTGGTCAGAATGGCAGCATCCAGCACCGGAAGCGGCTGGCAAAAATCGCCCTTAGTGACGTTTCTGGGCTGCTGCGTGGCGGTTCCTGTTATGATTCGCACGACATTCGGGGTGTTCCAGCCCAGCGGAGACAGGGTGGGAAAAAACGTGTCCCGCACCGTCATGCCACACAGAACGCCTGCCGGACAATCATCGAGCAAAGCCTGTGTATTCGTTTTGGAAAAAACAAAGGATGTCTGATTGCCGGCGCCCGATCCGGCAGAAACCCAGGCAAAACCGCCGTCCGAAGTGGAAATTATTTCATTGCCGGACGATTCTGCCACCGGCATGTAATGCGCAGCACCGGGATTTCCATTCAGGTCGAAGCGAATCCAGTAGCGCTGCGCCTCGAACAAAGAAGCCCGGAAAGAGGTGACGATGCTGTCTTTCGCCGCATTCAACGTCAGGATACCGGAAAAATAATAGTCTTGCGGAATATCCACAACTTTTACCCACTGCAACTGCCCGTTCTGGGCGGCGCCCAGCAATACCTGGTTTTTCAGGTTGAGCGAATCGAGGGTACGCGCCAGAAAAAACAAACGCCCGTCGGGATGTTCATCGACGCCCATCAGCGACAGGTTGGGCAAAGTGAGCAGGTTGACCAAAGTGCCGTTGCTGTTCAGCCGGGCTATATGTCCCCTTTGTTGCAAAAAACTGCTCTCCGCAAGGCTCAGTAAAACACTTTGATTGGGCAAAATCCGCATATCGGTAGCGACGACATTGTCTAAATTGGACTGGATATTTTTTTCCCAGATCACATTGCCGTTATCATCGAGGCAGGCCATAAAGGGTCTGTTATCGAAAGACCAGTAACGCGCCAGCAGGTAAATCCGCCCTTGTGCATACCCCAGCAAATCCGATACGGAGCCGACGCCGGCAATTTCCCTGCTCCATTGTACGACGCCGTCGGGTGATAGTTTTACGATTGCCCAGCCCTGACCCGTCGAAACCAAACTTTTGGACACCAGTACGATACAACTATTGTCGCCGGTAGCCATGATGGGGGTTATTTTAATGCCTTCACCGGCGTTGTCGCTGTTAAAATGCGCGTTCAGGCGTGTGCTCCACAACACATCGCCCACAGGGTTGAGGCAAGTGACGTGCAGGCGCAATGCATCTTCGCGTACCAGGTGGGATACCAGAAAACAGCCATCGGGGCGCTGCGCAACCCGGTAAGGAACCACCGAAGTACTGCCTGAAATGGTATATTCCTTTTGAAAAGACTGGCTATTCAAGGCCTTTATGCCCAAAATAAGGAACAGAGCCGTCAGTAATACCGGGCGTGGCATGTTGATTTTTTTTAACTGTTTACCACATAGTTCACTTCGCACTAACGACTGACGACTTCGCACTTCGGACTTCGCACTGTCGACTTCGCACTTCAGACTCCCTTACCTTTTTGAAATACGGTTGCGCGTAATCTGTTTTTGCCGGCTGCAACGAAATCGCGTCACATCTTCTCCCCGCAGCGCGCTGTGTTTGGTGCGGCGGCCCTGTACGCGTGCCCGCCATTTTTGCCAGTTGCGCAGGGTCATTTCACTTTTCATCAGTTGAATAACTTCCGCTTCTGAAAGCCCAAACTGCGCCGTGATGGCGTCGAAAGGGGTGCGGTCTTCCCAGGCCATCTCGATAATGCGGTCGATAGAGGCATCGGTGAGTTGATATTTCAGATAGAGTTGTTTCAAAATATACGGCAAAATAACGTGAAAAGGATGTGAAACAAACACATTTTCCAAACGCTTGTTCGTTCAAAAATCATCTTCTATCAACCTTCTGTCCATCGCTTTGTTATTCGGCGGAACAAATCTGCTACTTTTGTGCACTTTCATCTGCGAAAAATGACAACCGAACAACCAGACATATCGCCGGAAGGCCTGAGGGATGAAGATCCGACCGCTGTCGACCGCAAGAAAGACCATATTGAAATGGCTTTCAAAAGTCGGGTGGAAACGGGCGAATTGGACGCGCGTTTTTACTACGAACCCATGCTGACGGCCCACCCGAAGCCCGGATCGCTGCGGCCTATACCTTTTTTGGGTAAAACGCTGCGCACGCCCGTTTGGGTCTCGTCTATGACCGGAGGCACGGCTTTAGCCCGCAAAATCAACCGCCTGTTAGCCCGCGCCTGTGGCGAGTTCGGCATGGGCATGGGGCTTGGCTCCTGCCGCCAACTGCTGTACAGCGACGAATTTTTGCCTGACTTCGATGTGCGCGATGAAATGGGCGCCGATTTGCCTTTGTATGCCAATCTCGGCATTGCGCAGGTGGAAAAACTGTTGAAACAAAAAGAGGGAGATCGGATTCCGGCACTCCTTCAAAAACTCCGTGCCGACGGGCTTTTTATCCATGTCAATCCGCTACAGGAAGCCATGCAACCCGAAGGTGACATGTTTGAACGTCCGCCGCTGGAAGTGATAGAAGAAGTATTGCAACTGTTTGACTGCAAGGTTATTGTAAAAGAAGTGGGGCAAGGCTTCGGCCCTGAAAGTTTAAAGGCGCTGCTGCAATTGCCCCTGGCAGGCATCGAATTTGCCGCGGCCGGCGGCACCAATTTTGCCAGGCTCGAACTCTTGCGCAGCGATCCGGTCAAACAAATGATTTTTGAAAAAATAGCGACGGTAGGGCATAGTGCCGTCGACATGCTGGCCTGGGCCAATCAATATAAAGCGGAGCTGGGAGCGGCTTGCCGCACAGAAAACCTGATTCTTTCCGGCGGTGTACGCGATTTCCTCGACGGATATTATTTACTGCAAAAATCAGCGTTTCCGGCAGTGTACGGGCAGGCATCCGGTTTTTTGAAACACGCGCAGGGCGATTACGACGAATTGTGTTCTTTTGTACGGGCACAAATCCGCGGACTGGAGTTAGCACATGCTTTTCTGCGCGTCCGGAATGACTTTAGAAGTGAGCAGTGAGCGGTTTGCCAAGCAGTCTCACTTCTCACCTCTCACCTCTCACCTCTCACTTCTAAAATGAAGAATACCATCAACGGCTTTTCCAAACTCAGCAAGCAGGAAAAAATCAACTGGTTAGCCGAGCATTTTACTGCCGACCCGCAGGCCTTTTCCAATGAAATATCAGCCTGGCAACACCCGGATGCGCAGGTGCAGCGCGTATTGGACGGTTTTACAGAAAATGCCATTGCCAACTTTGTGTTGCCCTACAGCATTGCGCCCAATTTCCTGATCAATGGAAAAACCTATGCCATACCCATGGTGATCGAGGAAAGCAGTGTGGTGGCAGCCGCCAGCAGCGCCGCCAAATTCTGGCAGGAACGCGGCGGCTTCCACGCCGAAGTGCTGGGTACGGTCAAACTGGGGCAAGTGCATTTTCGCTGGTTTGGCGCCCCGGCCCGCCTGCGCCAGATTTTCCCGGATCTTCGTTCCAGGCTGCTCAATTCCTGCGCCGACCTGGTGGTCAATATGGAAAAACGCGGCGGCGGCATCCTCGATATTACACTCCTTGGTTTTGAAGATGTGGAGCCGGATTACTACCAGTTGCGCGTGTCTTTCGAGACCTGCGACAGTATGGGCGCCAATTTTGTCAATTCGGTGCTGGAGCGCTTCGCCGCTGCGCTGGAGGATTTTTTTATGGATTATAACGACCTCAGCGATGCCGAACGCGATGTGGAAGTCATCATGTCCATCCTTTCAAATTATACACCCGACTGCCTGGTACGCGCCTGGGTGGAGTGCCCGATTTCTTCTTTTTCGGATCTGGCCCGAAGTCAGGGCATGGATGCCGTCACACTGGCTGAGCGTTTTGCTATGGCTGTCCGTATTGCACAGATTGATCCCTACCGGGCGACAACCCACAACAAGGGCATTTACAATGGTATCGACGCGGTTGTTTTAGCCACCGGCAACGACTTCAGAGCGATCGAGGCATGCGGGCACACCTATGCCTGTCGCGATGGGCAATACCGCAGCCTGAGCACTTGTGTCGTGCGAGACGGTATGTTTCGGTTTGAACTGGAAGTACCGCTGGCAATGGGTACTGTGGGCGGGCTTACAGCGCTTCATCCCTTAGCCAAACGTTCGCTGGAAATACTGGGGCATCCATCGGCCCGCGAGCTGATGTGCATCACTGCGGTGGTAGGTCTGGCGCAGAATTTCGGGGCTGTCAGATCTCTGGTAACCACCGGCATACAACAGGGTCACATGAAAATGCACCTGACCAATATACTGAACCACCTGGGCGCTTCGGAAGAAGAAGCGGCAACGGCGCAACATGTTTTTCAGGCCCAGACGGTGAGTTTCAGCTCGGTGCGGGCATTTCTGGAAGAACGGAGGTCGTTTCTTACCACATAGTTTTTTACCACATAGAATACATAAATTTACCACATAGGGCCACATAGTTTTTTACCACATAGAACACATAGCCGTAGAGTACTCTAAAACTATGTGTTCTATGTGGTAAATTCTATGTGAACTATGTGGTATAAAACTATGTGGTAAAACCCCCGTTCCTTTTATCGTTAAAAATCAATACCCCGAATTCTGTTGCATCCTTCCGCTGGTCAGGTCAATTTCGGTCTGCGGCACAGGCAACAACTCGTTTTTCCCTGCTACAAAGTTCGTTTTACCGACAGCCTGCATCACCGATGCGGCCCTTCCCCAGCGCAGCAGATCAAACCAGCGGTGTTGTTCCATCGCCAATTCCACCCGGCGTTCGCGGTAGATGCGTTCGCGGAGCAGTGCCTGATCCGTGATGTTCAGGTTGGGAAGCAAACCCGGCAACGGAACAGGACTGGAGTCCCGCGCGCGTTTGCGCACCTCGTTGAGGTAAACAAGCGCTTCCGCCGGTTTATTATTTTCATTCAATGCCTCGGCTGCCAGCAACAAAATATCGGCATAACGCAAAATGCGGATGTTACCCGGACCATTGTCCTGCAAGCCGGAATGAGAAGGCACCCAGGCTTTTTTGTTGTAACGCGCGTATAGAATACTCGGATTGTCCTGTACAATCGTTCCGTCGGGCAACTGGTCGCCCTCGTTGATGATCGTAGCCTTGCGGCGCGGATCCAGCGTATTTTCATAGGAGGCCACTAAATTGTCGGATGGCCGGTTGAAACCCCAGCCCAGGTTGGGCACGCCGCGCACGCCCTGTACCATATTATACGGTGAAGCACCCGGACCCGCTACCGCTGCCGGATAGGCCGCTGCCTGTATTTCAAACAGCGACTCGGAACCGTTTTCATAAGCCTGCGTAAAAATATCGGCGTACTTCGGCACCAGGCTGTATTGATTAGACTGAATGATTTCCAGGCAATAGCGCTCGGCGGCTGCAAAGTCTTTTTTCACCATGTACAACTTGGCCAGCAGACCTTTCGCGGCGCCTTTGGTGGCACGACCCAGGTCTTTGGCAGCGTACTGATTTTTCTCCGGCAAGGCTGCAATAGCTGCCAGCAAATCTGCTTCAATCTGGGCATACACCACTTCTACCGGCTGACGCTCCTGTGCATAGTATTCGTTTTCTTCCAGTGGCTCGGTAATCAGCGGCAATGCGCCATACCATTGGGTCAGCAGCAAATAACTGTGCGCGCGCAGAAAGCGGCATTCGCCCACCAGGCGGTCGCGCAAAGCAGCGTTCATGTCGACATTGGGGATGTTCTGAATGGCCAGGTTGGCGCGAGCAATAGCGCGGTAATGGCCGCGCCAGATTGCGCTGAAATGGGCATTTGTCGGCCCCGCCACAAAATCATCGATCTCCTGCAGGGCAGGCTGGTCATTGGGAACGGAACCTTTGTCAGCATCGTCGCTGATAATATCCGTATTGCCGATGAGGGCCAGGGCTGCGCAATCGAAAGAACGGTACTGATTATATACCGCATTGGTAGCCTGCACCGCCTGTTCCTCATTCTGGAAAAAAGTATCGAACGTAAGCTGACCAAGCGGCTTGCGGTCGAGGAATTCCTTTTGGCAACTGTGCGCGAACATACCGATGAACAGCACCGGCAGGAATATTTTTTTATGTATCAAAAAATTCGTTTTCATGTGAAAATGAATGTTTTTTTAGTGAATTGATATTTTTGAAAAACAGCATTTATCTCGGAAGGTTTATGAGGTTTATAAGGTTGATGAGGTTGATAATAGCCGCTCAATAAAGAGATTTCTCCACTTTTGAGTGGCTATTATCAACCTCATCAACCTTATAAACCCTCATCAACCCTAATAAACCTCATCAACTAGAAACTTACGTCCAAACCGAACAAAACAGTTTTTGCAATCGGATAAGAGCCATTATCAATACCGACCGTATAAACATTACCGCCGGG
>JALHMA010000265.1 GCA_022844265.1 Saprospiraceae bacterium
GTGTATTCCATCGGTTACATGCACGACGATGACGGATTCTGGAAGTTTTTTGCTTACCTGAACCTGTTTATTTTCTCCATGCTGCTGCTCGTGATGGGCAATAATTTCCTGATGCTGTTCTTCGGCTGGGAAGGTGTGGGCTTGTGCTCCTACCTGCTGATCGGGTTTTGGTACACCAACAAAGAATACGGCAAGGCGGCGCGCAAAGCGTTCATTATGAACAGGATAGGCGACCTGGGTCTCCTGCTGGGTATCTTTATGATCTTCCAGTTGTTCGGCAGCCTGAACTTTACAGATGTATTTGAACGCCTGCCGACAATGCGAATTGAAGCGGGTGTGGTCACTACGATCTGCGTGTTGCTGTTTATCGGCGCGATGGGCAAAAGCGCCCAGTTGCCGCTGTACACCTGGCTGCCCGATGCGATGGCCGGCCCGACGCCCGTTTCTGCCCTGATCCACGCCGCCACAATGGTGACGGCGGGTATTTACCTGATCGCGCGTTGCAATCCGCTGTACTCGTTGTCGCCCGAAGCCATGCAATTTGTGGCTACTGTCGGTCTGGCAACTTGTCTTTTTGCCGCCGTTATCGGATTGCGGCAGAATGACATTAAAAAAGTACTCGCCTACTCTACCGTTTCACAGTTGGGACTGATGTTTGTAGCGCTAGGTATGGGCGCTTATACCAGCGCCATGTTTCACGTGACGACCCACGCGTTTTTTAAAGCGTTGTTGTTCCTCGCAGCGGGCAGCGTGATCCACGGCATGGGCGGTGAGCAGGATATTCGCAAAATGGGCGGCCTGCGCAAGGCCATGCCGATTACCTTCTGGGTATTTCTGATCGGCACTTTTGCTATTTCCGGTTTCCCGTTGTTGTCCGGTTTCTTTTCAAAAGACGAAATTTTCGCGTTTACCTACGCCAACGGCGGCCCGGTTTGGTGGGGATTGGCCGCACTGGGCGCGATACTGACGGCTGTTTACATGTGCCGACTGCTGTACGTTACGTTCTTCGGCGAATTCCGCGGAACAAAAGAACAGGAACACCACCTCCACGAAAGCCCTTCGACCATGACCGCGCCGCTGGCTATCCTGGCCGGCTTGTCGCTGGCAGGCGGTTTTCTGAATACGCCGCACTTCTTCCACCTGAACAATGAACAATGGATGGCGCACTGGTTCTCCTGGGTGATACCGATACAGGAAGTACAGCTCGACGCTGCTACGGAATGGACCCTGATGATCATCACCACTTCTCTGGCCGTAGCTATTATCATTCTTTCCTATTTCATTTACGGAAAAAAATCGAACCTGCCAGTGGCGGATTCGGAACAAACAGGTCTGATCCGGGTGATCGCCAACAAGTTTTATGTGGATGAGATATACGACTTCCTGATTGTGCGCCCCATTGAAAAAATATCAAAAATCTTCCATTACTACGTTGATTTACAAGGAATTGACGGTATCGTCAACGGAGTTGGAACAGGCGTGCAGAAATTGGGCGCCCAGTTTCGGAAACTGCAAAACGGCAACATCGAGTACTACCTCATCGGCATGGTAGCCGGCGCGGTGCTGCTGTTGCTGACGGTGTTTTTGTAAAGGTTGATGAGGGTTTATGAAGGTTGATAAGGTTGATATACATTCACTCGGGAATGAAGAGATTTTACTTTTTTTGAGCGGATCAATATCAACCTCATCAACCTTTATAAACCTCATCAACCTTTATAAAAAGATTGAATTTCATATTGAAAGCATTGGAATAAGCGAAATATGTCACTTTTACTCGTACTAATACCATTAATAACGGCCATTTTTCTGCTGATTGCCCGCCCCTCGGGAGCGCGTACAATCGCATTGGTGGCTACGCTGGCCAATCTGGCGGTGAGCGGATTTGCCTGCATGGGTTTTGTGGGCGACGGCTCTTTCAACCACGAATTCAGTGTGCCCTGGGTGGCCGAAGCGGGCATTACTTTCCGGCTCGGAATGGACGGCATCAGCCTGCTGATGGTTATCCTGACCAACCTGCTGGCGCCGCTAATCGTTTTGAGCAGTTTTGGCAAACAGATGGAGCCGGAAGGCCGCTTCTATGGCCTGGTGATGCTCATGCTGGCGGCTTTGAACGGCGTGTTTATGGCCCTCGACGGTTTGGTTTTCTACGTTTTTTACGAACTGGCGCTCATTCCAATCTATTTTATCTGCGCCATTTGGGGCGGTCAGGATCGCATCCGAACCACACTGAAGTTTTTCATTTACACCTTCACAGGCTCCCTGTTTATGCTGGTGGCCCTGTTGTATGTGTACCTCCAAACGCCCGGAACACACTCTTTTGCCTGGGAAGAACTCGTCAGGGTACAACTTGATCCGACGGCAGCGTGGTGGGTTTTACTCGGATTTTTCCTCGCCTTTGCGGTGAAAATGCCGGTGTTTCCTTTCCATACCTGGCAGCCTGACACCTACACGACCGCTCCTACCGGCGGCACGATGCTGCTTTCGGGTATCATGTTGAAAATGGGCGTTTACGGTGTGATCCGCTGGATGGTGCCCCTGGCCCCGGAAGCCATGCACGACCTGGCGCCGGTTTTTATCATACTCGCTGTGATCGGAATTGTGTACGCCAGCATCATTGCTGTGAAACAAACGGACCTGAAACGCCTGATCGCTTATTCTTCCATTGCGCACGTCGGCCTGATTGCTGCGGGCGTCATGGTGTGGAATAAAGCGGGTTTGCAAGGCGGACTGATACAGATGCTCAACCACGGTATCAATGTGGTAGGGCTGTTTTTTGTGGTGGATATGATCGAACGGCGCCTCGGCACCCGCTCTTTGTACGACATGGGCGGCATTGCCAAATCGGCGCCGAAATTTGCGGCGTTGTTTATGATTGTGATGCTCGGATCGGTGGCGGTGCCGCTGACCAACGGTTTTCCCGGTGAGTTTTTGCTGCTGAACGGCGTCTGGAATTACAATTTCTGGCTCGGCGCAGTGGCCGGTCTGACGATTATTTTCGGCGCTGTATACATGCTGCGCGCTTACGGACTGGTCGTTTTTGGAGAATCCAATGCGGAAACGGCTAAATTCGAGGATGTGCAAACAAACGAATGGATTGTGCTGGGCGTCATCGCCACTCTGGTCGTGGTGCTGGGCTTTTTCCCGGGCCTCGTGCTGCACCTGACGGATGGAAGTGTGAACAGAATTTTGGGGACGGTACAGTTTTAGAGGTGAGAGAGTGAGAGAGTGAGAGAGTGAGAGAGTGAGAGAGTGAGAGAGTGAGAGAGTGAGAGAGTGAGAGAGTGAGAGAGTAGTAAAAAAAGCATTTCGACACTATTATCAGAAATAATCTTCGATTAAACTCTTTGCAAATGCTTGATTATCAACACGAATAACGAATAACTAATAACTAATAACCAAACCATGAACTGGAAAAAAGTGATTCGCAATGCCGCAGTGGTAACCCTGATTGCCTTTTCCATTTCATCGGTGTTGATGCTTTTTCTCAATAGCCGGGTAAATTGGGCGCAGCAGAGCACTACGGCTGTGCTTTTTTTCCTGGGAAGCAGTGTGGTACTCTTTTTACAGGAGCGCAAGGCAAGCAAACAACCTTCTGATAACAACGAGTTATGAAAAATCTGGAATTTACACTCGACGGGCAGGATCATATTCAACTCAATAACCTGTTGAAAGTCCTGCACCTCGTGGGTACCGGCGGCGAAGCCAATATCTGGATTGACAATGAAGAAGTGCGGGTGAATGGTGCGGTAGAAACGCAAAAACGCAAAAAGTTGCGGGTAGGAGATAAAGTGGAGTTTGGGAAAGCGACGATTATGATTCTTTAAAAGTAACAAGACAATGACTGCAATACTGATACTTTTTACCACTGCCATCGCAACGCTGTTCACAGGGCTGACGAAAAACCGTTCCCTGTTGCAGCCGATTGCACTGGCCGGTTGCCTGCTGGCGCTGGGCGCAACTTTCTACAACCCCATGGGCTGGAATGAGCGCTATATTTCGATGTTTCAGTTCGACAACTTTGCGCTGGCGTTTTCGGGCGTAGCCATTCTGGCCGCCACGCTCATCATCGGCCTGAGTGGCTGGGGATTTCGCCAACTGAACGATACGCTCGGCGACAATTACGGGCTGATCCTGTTCAGTTTGTGCGGCGCCCTGTGCATGTTCTCGTTTACCAATATGGTCATGCTGTTCCTCGGCATTGAAATCCTTTCCATTCCACTTTATGTGCTTGCGGGGAGCCGCCGCGACGACCTTGCGGGCAATGAAGCGGCCCTGAAATATTTCCTGATGGGCGCATTTGCGACAGGTATTCTGTTGTTCGGCATGACCCTGGTATATGGCGCTACCGGCAGTTTCGACCTCGCCGTTGTAAACGAAGCCATTGCAACGGGCAAGGGTTCAGTGGGCATGTTGCAGACAGGTATCATACTCATCATCGTCGGTTTGAGTTTTAAAATTTCCGCCGTTCCTTTCCATTTCTGGGCGCCCGATGTGTACCAGGGCAGCCCCAACTTAGTGACGACCTTTATGGCCACAGTGGTTAAAACGGCAGGTATTGCAGCGTTTTACCGCTTGTTTTCCCTGGCATTTGAACCAGCGATGGATTTCTGGAGTGTCCCGGTCACCGTCATTGCAGCGCTGACCATGACAGTCGCCAACATGACCGCCATTTTCCAGACGAATTTCAAACGCATGATGGCCTATTCGTCCATTTCACATGCGGGTTATTTATTGCTGGCTATCCTGGCAATCGGCACGCCCGGTAGCGAGGGCGCACTGTTGTTTTATACGCTGACATATTCCCTGGCAACGATTTGCGCTTTCGGCTGTTACATGGTGGTAGCCGAGCAAAACGGCGACGGTTCTTTTGCCGCATTCAACGGTTTGAGCAAAAAACACCCGCTTTTGGCTGCTGTTTTGGCCATTTCGATGTTGTCGCTGGCAGGTATTCCGCCCACTGCCGGTTTCTTTGGCAAATATTTCCTCTTTTCAGCAGCCTTTGCCAAAGCGCCCTGGCTGATCGTACTGGCAGTCATCAATTCCGCCATTTCGATCTATTATTATTTTAAAATCATCATCGCGATGTATTTCAGCCGGGAAGAAAACGTTTATGAAACAGGTATTCCCGTGGGCGTACGCTGGGTGGTTTTGGCAGGCATGTTGCTGATTGCACTGCTGACCTTGATGCCGGGCAGTGTGTACGCGTGGATTTAAGTAGTTGTCCGTTATTAGTTATTGGTTATCAGTGTTGATACTCAAACATTTACAAAGAATTTAGCCAATCGTTCTAAAACCAGATCAATGAAATCACTGAAATTTTTCGCGCCTGCAGTTTTGGCAGCGCTTGTTATATTGAACGCCTGCCAACAAGACGTAAAGCAAACCACCACTACGCCGGCGCTTACATCGGCCTCGCAAGACGCCAAAGTAAAACCCCAGGTCTATCTTTTTGCAACAACAGTCGACAAATTGAATTTGCGCGACCAGCCGAATCAAGCCGGAAAGGTCATCGCCCAGTTTGCAGAAGGCGACTTTGTGGAAAGCAACGGTGAAGTGTCGCCCAATAAAGAAGAGGCTCAATTGAGGGGCATTACTTACCTGGAGCCTTATTTCAAAGTGACCTCCACCACACCGGAACAACACAACGGCTGGGCATACGGCGGGGCTTTGCAGCGCGTTTATGCCGGCTCGCGCGCCGGCAGCCCCGATCTGGGTAAACTTTCCCAATTTACCATGTTCCTGAAAACGCTCGACGCCAAAAAACTGGAAAGCGGTAAAAAAGCCTGGGATTATGTAAAAACCAACTTTGCAACCGCCAACGGTTCCCTGGGCGATGCCGCCTTTACACTGCTCGAACATTTCCTGTTCCGCATGGAAAGAGAAGGCGAATTTTACACTATTACTGAAAAAATGGAATGGAAAGAACAGGACTACAAGGACATGTTTGAAAACAAATTCGACATGAACCGGTATCCTGTCACCAAATCACTGGCTGAAAGCGGATTCACGCTGGCTACCGGCGAAGGCATGGTGTTTCCGGTGGTGGACTGGAATCAGTTAAATGCGTTTTTTAAGAGCAAGGTGACCGCCCCGATGCAGACATTCCTGACGCAGGAAACGGCAGAAAGCAATCTCACGGTGTTCAGCGACGGCGGCATTGTAGCGCCACTGGAAGAAATTGCCGACCGGGCTGCCTTCTGGGAAAAGTTCAACGTAGACAACCCCTATTTCATTCGGCAGGAAGAAACCAAAGAATCGGAGCGCTGGATGCGCCTCGTCATGGTCAACGGCGCCGACAATACACCTTCTTTCGACTATGAAAGCCAGATGATTACGGAAGATTATAAAAAAGTGTGGGCCTATATCGCTCAAAAATACCCGGGCACCAAACTCGCCGCTACCACCAAAGAACTCTCCGACCTCTGCGCCGCTGAAGGCTGGAAACGAACCAAAAAGGTGGAAGACTGGCAGATGAAGTATGTGGAGCAGAATAGCCTGTGAAATAGTTATTAGTTATCGGTTATTGGTTATTAGTGGTGGTAGGGGACCATCTATACAATTGTTGGGCTACACGATAAGGAATGCCTGACAAGGTATATTTCAAATTGCCGTTGTTATATTGACGGGGTGACTTCCAGTCACCCCGTCAATAAGCACAGATCGTCCACTACCACCACTAATAACCAATAACCGATAACGAATAACTAAAAATTATACGTAAACCCGAACCGGTAATCCCAGGGTTGTTCGGTAGTATAAAGATCGTTGCCAACGGCTAGATTATAGAAAATACCGATTTCGGAACCGCCGGTACCGGGGCCGCCGCCGAAATTGTACCCGGCGCCGATGTATTGATTACCACGTGTAAACCTACGTTTACTGATTTTATTATCAACAATAGGTGCATTTGTATCTGGCTCTTGTATCCATTCATTAGCCAGTTCACCTTGCAAAAAGAAGCCACGAAATATTTTGGCTCGCAAAAAGATTCCCAACTCCGTGTTGAATAATGAAAGGGACTTGAATCCTTGAAATTTTACTGAAGTATAAAAAACGGACAGACGCGGTCCTGCAGAAAACGGCCCCCAGAATTTATATCCTACCATGGGAGCCACGCCGAATCCAAAGGTACTTTGACCACCAAAAGATTGAAATCCCAGATTCAGGCTCCCGCCAAACCATATTTTTTCCTTGAGCGACATCCGCGCTTCTTTTTTAGCCGCCTCTTCTGCGGCTTTTTTATCGGGATTGCGCTGTGCAAAACCCTGTTGCGTAACAAGCAGCAAAAGCACTACTGCTAACAATGTGGAGCATTTTGGATATTTCATGTACTTCATTTTTTAGTTGAAAAGAATTTGTGCAAATGTAAATCAATTAAATCAAGGTTAGGTTTTGCTTATTTGGGCATATTCGGAGTAAGTATATTTCCTACTTTTGCACTCCTGAAAGTACCGATTCGAGTAACTTTCCTTCACATCAATTATTCAAATAATACATGACCATCGGCTTCCGATGCATGGCATTCAGTGCCTTGCTCTTACTGTTTTTTGCTTCCCCAACCCACGCACAATCCCTTTTCGCAGAACCAAATAACGAATATCAGGATTCCAGGCCACTTTCCCGGGCATTAAAGCAGTGGGAAGTGTACCGCGTGGATGCTCCGGCGCTTTCGTCCGGCGTTAAAAACAGGACAAACCCTGAAATCACCCTGGGCAGCCACATCTGGCGCCTGGAACTGTCTTCCAGCCAGATCATCTCTCCCGATTATACGCTCCAGATCATAACGCCTTCCGGGACAGAAGAACAGCGAATCCCGGAAGAAATTGCTTTTCAAGGCTATGAAACGAACAGCGGCGGAAAGGTGCGGCTTACCCTGACCGAAGATTTTATTTATGGATATGTCACAGAAGGAAATAAAACCTGGTATGTGGAGCCGTTATGGTATTACGAACCGGGAGCAGCACCCGACTTATTCGTGGTGTATGAAAACAGCGATGTCATTCCGAACACCGACGCCACCTGTGCCGTGCGGGAAATGGCGGAAAAAAGGGAACATTTTCAACAGGAACAAGACCCGGAGCGTACTCCTGAAACCATTTCCGCCTGTTACCAACTCGACCTGGCCATCGCTTCCGACCGGTCTATGTACAACAAATACGGCTCTTCCGTTGCCAATGTGCAAAACCACAACATCGGGGTCATCAACAATGTGGAAGGCGACTATACCGGCGAATTCAACCATGATATCCAGTT
>JALHMA010000266.1 GCA_022844265.1 Saprospiraceae bacterium
AGGTTGAGGGTGGTAACTCAAGCCATGAGTTACCACCCTCCACCTTCAACAATCTCAACCCTCAACACCCTCAACAATCATCAACCTTTTTATCAACCCTTATCAACCAATCTTCAAAACCATACAGCAAACGCGGTCGTCACTACGGCATTAGATTTGCTTGCGGTGTTGTCTTTTACAAAAATTTCGTCCTGACTATTGTATAGTTTTCCTTCCAGGCGCCACACAGCGTTCTTGTGAATTTGTACATCGAGGTTGGCTGAAACGCCCAGGGTTTGAAATCCGTTCTCCGTACCGGTCGCAATGATGACACCATTTTTATCGCTGTAATATTCTGCGCGGCCTGCCAAAGTTAAGCGGTCGTTGACAGTATAACGAGCGATCAAAACCGGGCTGTACCAGAAATTCGGGCCTGCGTCTGCTCTTGCATTTTCCTCCCAGCCGGTATCGAATCCAAGCGTTATTCCAAAATGATCGCTGTATTGGAAAATACCGTAAAAATTGTGGAACGCGCGCCATAAGCGGGCATCGTCGGGCTTATCCGTACCAAAAAACGTGCTGCTGTTCAAGGTGACTTTGGCGTTGGGTTTGAACTGAATTTGTGTGCCGCCGGAAAGCAGGGAATTGCCGGGTACCCGTTGTATCCGTTGCCATCCGTTGAGGGCCAGGGCGCTCAAAAGCCATTTGCCGTCCGGCGTGGTGTACGACAATTTAGCGCCGGATTCATAATACGGCGAGTTGTCGGCCAGGATACTGCGTGTGAGTGTCCAGCAATCCTTACCCACGGCGCTTTCAAAACCTATATGCGAACCGAAAATACCGGCATCGAGCCAGAGTTCACGGTTTTTGGAAAGTTTCACACCGGCATTGGCTTCGTAAACATTTTGCATAGTGCCCGGCTCGGCGGCAAGGTTGGCATTGGCGTAGGTGCCGGCCATGATGGCGAGATTTCCGTGAAAACGCTGTGCATTGACAGAGGCTTTCAGATAGGCAATATTGAGGTTAAATTCGTTGTGCCGGTTGTAGGCATACACGAATCCGGGGCGGTTGCCGTCGGAAGGCTCGTTCAGGTCGAAGCCGTAGTAGGGCTCGGCATATCCGGAGATGGAAATGTTGAGATTCGAGGTGTCTATTTGGGCATGGGATTGGTTAATCATCAACAGGAACAAGGTCAGGGTGATGACGATCTTTTTCATATTATTAGTTATCTGTTATTCGTTATCAGTAGCGTTGAGATGACATTTGCCGTCAGCAGGATCACTTCACTGGCAGGTCTGATTTTCTTAAATTGTGGGATCAGTTCTACCCCATTGGCATCGGGCAGTTTCACATCGCAGAGGATCACCATACACTCAGTAACTTGTTTCATCCAGTTTCACCCGCCCCCGGAACGTCCAGAACACGAAAGCGGTATATACTGCGACCAATGGCGTTCCGATGGCGGCAATCAGCAATAAAATGCGCAAAGTATAGGGTGTGGAAGCGCTTTTCGCTACCGTGAGGCTAAATGCGGGATCAATACTACTGGGTACTATGACCGGAAATAAACCGATGGCCACCAACAGCAGCAAAAAAGCCGTGGTTAGTCCCGAAAACACGAATGCCAGCAGGTAGCGGCGTTTTTCAGCGAGCCGGCGGACATTGATGGCAAATACCACCGCCATGGCAGGCACGACAAACAAAGTGGGGTGCTGCCGGAATTTATCGGCCATTTCAGGGTTGTAAATCAGCGTCGCCATGGTCAGGATAACATACAATACCACAAAACCCCGGCTGGTAACCGCCACCATGCCCATGAGGCGGGCGTGCAGGCGGTTTTCCGTTTTCATCACCAGGTAAATGGCGCCGTGCATGGCAAACAAGGCAATCGTAGTCAGTCCGGTCAGCAAGGCAAACGGATTGAAAAAATCCCAGGTGCTGCCCCGGTATTCAAAATCCGGCCCGATGGCAATGCCCTGAATAACATTGCCCAGGATCAGCCCCAACAGCCCGGCAATCAGAATACTGGACGCCGAATAATTGATGTCCCACAACAAGCGCCACCAGCGCATCGGCTCCTTGCTGCGAAATTCGATGCTGATGGCGCGAAAAATAAGGCCCGTCAGCAGCAGCATAAACGGCACGTAAAATGCCGACAATACCGTGGCATACACCACCGGGAATCCCGCAAAAAGCGCCCCGCCTCCGATCACCAGCCATACTTCGTTGCCGTCCCATACCGGACCGATGGCATTCAGGGCGATGCGGCGGCTTTCTTCTTTTCGAAAAAAGAGGTGCAACGCGCCCGCGCCCAGGTCGAAACCGTCGAGGATGGCGTAGCCGGTAAAAACCGCCCCGACTACCAGAAACCACCAGGTGGAAAGTTCGAGACCTAAAATCATGGCGTGAATCGTGAGTGGTGAGTGGTGAGAATTTGGCGTGGAAAGGTAGAAAAATGTCCGAAATAATTTGACACAGTTATATCAGGCAAAATAGTTTGGATTAAATTCTTTGCAAATGCTTGATTATCACGACTAATAACCAATAACTGATAACGGATAACTACGTAGTTTTGCCTTTTACTGACTGTTCAACATTTCAACCAATTTTTCGCCATAACATGTCCGACCAAATCCGCCAACTCGAACCCTCCGCGCCCTGGAGTATTTTTGCCGACCTCAATGCCGTACCCCGCCCTTCTAAAAAAGAACAGCGCATTGCTGCATGGGTGCAGGAATTTGGCCGCAAACTGGGTCTGGAAGTACTCACCGACGATTTCGGAAATATTATTATCAAAAAACCGGCCTCACCCGGGCGGGAAAAAAGCCCGGTGACCATCCTGCAAGGGCACCTGGATATGGTGCACTCGAAAAATGCGGACGTCGATTTCGATTTCGAGACCCAGGGCATCGATATGTACCTGGACGGTGACTGGGTACGCGCGCGCGGCACCACACTCGGCGCTGATAACGGCCTGGGAGTGGCCGCCATTCTCGCCGTTCTGGCCTCGAAAGACATCGCACACCCGCCTTTGGAAGCCCTGTTTACACTCGATGAAGAGCAGGGACTTGGCGGCGCCAAGAACCTCGGCCGCGGGCTGCTGAAAGGAAAACTGCTGCTCAACCTCGACACCGAAGAAGACCATGTGCTGACCATCGGTTGCGCCGGCGGCATCGATTCTTTGATCGACTGGCAGTACCGGGAAGAACCCGTCCCCGAAAACGGGAAATCGTTTTTGGTCCAGCTCAGCAGCCTTCAGGGCGGCCACAGCGGTATGGACATCCACCGCGGCCGCGGCAATGCCAATAAAATCCTCGCCCGGGTACTGATGGCCTGCGCGCCGGCTGGTCTGCGCCTGTCCGCATTTGACGGCGGCAACCTGCGCAATGAGATTCCCCGCGAAGCCAAAGCATGGGTATCTGTGAAAAATGAAAAACGTTTCGCCAAACTTCTGAAGGCTGCGGAAAAAGAGATCGCCACTGAATTCAGAACGGTGGAACCCAACCTGAAAGTGACCGCCACTGAAGCGCCTTTGCCCGGCAAAGTCATGCGCAAAGCGGACCAGGCTAAATTTCTGAATGCCATCCGCGCCGTACAAAACGGGGTGTTTCGCATGAGTCCTGAAATACCCGGATTGGTGGAAGCCTCTACCAACCTGGCCAAAATAAGTTTAGGCGGCGGACACCTGAAAATCGGCTCGCTGCAGCGCAGTTCCGTCGAATCCAGCAAGTTGGACGTAGCCGCAGCATTTCGCGCGCCCTTCGATTTGCTGGGCGCAGCGGTGGAAACAGCCAATGAATACCCGGGCTGGAAACCCAACCCCGGTTCCAAAATCGTTCAGAAAATGGCCGGCATTTACCAGAAGATGTACGGCGATGCGCCCGTCATTGAAGCCTGCCACGCAGGTCTGGAATGCGGCATCATCGGCCAGGCTTACCCCGGACTCGACATGGTATCATTCGGCCCGCTGATCGAGGGCGCACACAGCCCGGATGAACGGGCGTCGGTGTCGAGTTTTAAGAAATTCTGGAAATTTTATGTGGAGGTGCTGGGAGCGATTTGAGGGGAGGGCGGTCAAGTGCTACTTGTACATTGGTACTTGAACATTGAAAATTGAGCATTTTTTAATTAATAATTCAAAAAATGTCCAATTTTCAATGTCTAATGTTCAATTTTCAATGCAAAAAGGCCTGCTGAAACGTTTTCAGCAGGCCTTTGCAGAACCGTAATTACTACGCCCCCGAGTATTATCTTCTTCCTTTACATACCCCTCCCCATTGAAAAGGATATCAATTAACAGGATAAAGTTCCGGGTAATTGCCAAAAGGGAGGTTCGATCCTGTTGCAAAATGGTTTGATGATGTGCCATTTATAGTCAGGTTTGAGTAGTTTGATGGTTAGATGGTTTGGAGTCTTCGCTTTCAGGCATTTGTACTGGCATTTCGTTCTAAACCATTTTGTCTCAAACCTCGCTCGGAGAAACTCCGAACCGCTCTTTAAAGGTGGTGGAGAAGTATTTTGGGTTGCTGAAACCCACGCGCCAGGCAATTTCACTGACATTGCCGGTTTGGGCGCGGAGCAATTCCATGGCCCTGTCTAGGCGGTAATTGCGCAGGAATTCACCGGCCGATTGGGCTGTGATAGCGGAGAGTTTGCGGTGCAGTTGAGAGCGGCTCATATTCATGTAACGGGCCACGTCTTCGACGCTCAGGTTTTCATTTTCTATTTCCTGTTCCACCACCTGGCGCAGTTTTTCCAGGAAAGCCTGATCGAGTGCGCCCATGAATGCGGAGGACGGCGCCCCGGTATCCAGCGAGTCTGAAATATTAAACTGATCCGCACCGACGGCCGGTATGTAATGCATAAATTTTTCCTGTAACCTTCTCCGGGTTTCCAGCAGGTTACTCAGCCATGCAAGCAATTCTTCGGTTTGAAAAGGTTTCCCGAGGTATGCATCTGCCCCGTGTTGCAATCCTTTCAGGCGACTCTCCAGCGCTGTTTTCGAGGTGAGCAGCAGCACTGGAATGTGGCTGGTTACCACGTCTGTTTTTAAGGCATCCAGCAACCCGATTCCATCTACATGCGGCATAAAGATGTCGGATACTACAATATCGGGTACCCGCTGCCGGGCAAGTTCGATGGCTTCTTTCCCATCCGGCGCTGCGATCACCTCATATCTATCGGACAGGGTTTGAGATAAAAATGCCCGCAATTCATCGTTGTCTTCCGCCAGTAGCAGTAGCGGGCGGGCGGATGTCGGCGCCTGTTCCGAAGTCGGTATATGCGCTCCTCCAGTCTTGTTTGTTTTTGGTAAAATGATTTGATAATCAACAGGTTGGCGGATTTTAACGCCGCTGTTTTCCTTTTCAGGCGCTGCGTCTTCGGAAGCGTTTTGTATCAAAGGTAGCCGCAGATAAAAAACGGTTCCCTGGCCGATCTGGCTTTCGACACTTATTTTTCCGCCCATGAGTTCAGCCAGTTCGCGGCTCAAGGCCAATCCGACACCTGTACCGACCTGCCCGCGCTCCGGCACATCGGTGGCCTGGTAAAACCGATCAAAGATATAAGGCAAATCGGTCGGCGCAATTCCTTTCCCGTTGTCTTTGACGCTCAACAGCAGGTAGTTGCCGGTTTGTATATTGACAGCGGTCATTTCGGTATTTCCCGCCGTATTCATAGCCGTTATCTGTATGGTTCCGCCGGCAGGGGTAAATTTTAAAGCATTGGAAATCAGGTTAAAACATATTTTTTCCAGTTTATCCTGGTCAAACGCGCCCTGGATATCGTTTTCCGGGACAGACAATTGCAGATGTATGCTTTTACTTTCCGCCGCTCCGGCGAAGGACTCCACAACCGGACGCAGGATGTCGCCGATGTATCCCTTCCGGTATTCGACCCGCATGGCGCCGCTTTCCAGTTTCGCCAGGTCGAGCAATTCATTGACCAAATGCAGCATTTTATGGCTGTTGCGGGCCGCCAGATGCACTTTGGGGAGCCAGTTGTCGGCATTCGGATTTTTCAACACCTGGCGCAGGGGTTCAATAATGAGGGTAAGCGGCGTCCTGAACTCGTGGGTGATATTGGAAAAAAAGTTTGTTTTCATTTGTTCCAATGCCCGCATCCGCTCACTTTCCCGCTGCTCCAATGCGACCTGTTCCTTCAGGCGGATGCTGTGTGCCTGCGACAGGTATATCCGCCAGATTACCAGTGCGATCATTAAAAAGTAGACAAACCAGGCAAGGCGGCTTTGCCACCAGGGTGGCAGGATTGTTATTTCCATTTCTACGGGTATCTCATTCCAGGCGCCGTCGTTATTACTGCCTTGTACCTGAAAGACGTAGTTGCCGGGAGCAAGGTGGGTATAGTGGGCAAAATGGTTTTCGCCGGCATTCAACCAGTTTTTTTCAATGGGCAACAGTTGATAGCGGTAGCGGTTTTTTGCGGGATCTGTAAAATCGAGCGCCGCAAATTCAAAGGAGAGATTGTTCTGATCGGACTGTAAAGTTATCTGGCGCAGGTATTCGATCGGGGCAGGCAGCTCATCGTTTTCCGAAACGGGTAAATGGGCGGCTTGGTGGTTGATTTCCAAACCAACGATGAATACGGCCGGGGCCTGGGTATTGAGCTCCAGCGATTCTGGCAAAAATCGGTTCAGGCCATTGATTCCGCCAAACAGCAATTCGCCGTTGGGCGCCTTAAAAAATGCCTGTGTGTTAAATTCGTTGCTCTGCAAACCATCAGCAAGGCTAAATAATTGCATGTCTTTCACGGTCGCTTCACTCAAGGTAATCCTGGCTAATCCGCGGTTGGTGCTGCACCAGAGGTGGCCCGACTGATCGGGTACGATGCCGTAAACAACATTGTTCGGCAGTCCGTGATCCGTAGTGATGTATGAAAACCGACCGGTTTGCAGATCGAGGCAGTTGATCCCGCCTCCTTTTGTACCGATCCAGAGTCTTTTGCGAGGCTCCTTCGGGTCGGGCAGCAGGCAGGCAATAGAATTGTTGTTGAGCGTGGTTTTAAGGTTTACTGTCGCCCTGTACAATTGAAAATCAATGGAATTATGTACCCGTTGGCATTTTACCAGACCCAGTTGCGTTCCGGCCCAAATCACGCCATTTCCATCTTCTACCAACGCGAAAGTCAAAACGGCAGGCGCCTGCTCTCCGAAAAGCCGGCCAAAATCAAACCTGGATATTTGCCCGGTGGCCGGATTACAACGCAGCAGACGCCCCGAAGTGCCTGATACCCAGATACATCCGTCTGTCGTCCGAAGCAGTCGCGCATACGGGTAGCGATCCAGTTCGATGTCAAAAACGGCAGCAAGTGAACGGTCGGGCCGATACCGCCTTAACTGGCTTTTATTAACGACGCCCTCACGTAGTCCGCACAACAACCACACATCGCCGGTCTCTTCAAAAAGCAGGTCGTTTTGTTGGGGCGGCGCATCGGGGAATGCCGATTGTTCGGACAATTGGTTGGTCAGTGGGTCGTATTCAACAATTTTATTGAATAATTTACAGAAAATACGCCCCTGTTTGTCCTGCCATATACCCCAGATACTGGTTCCCGGCAAGCTGCTGCGAAACACGGATTTGCGGGGGGTAATTTTACGCAATCCATAACCCAGCGTACCCACCCATATATTCCCCTGAATATCCAGGGCCAGCGTATTGGCAGGCCGGTCCAGCACATAGTCGGGATGGGCGGGGTCAAACCCGCGTTGCGGTGTCAGGCGCCATAATTTTGTTTCAAACAAAATCCAGATACCGCCGGTCTTATCTGTTTGAAGGGTAGGCGATGTGCCGATTTCCAGGTTATTTCCAACGGTAAAATGGTTGAATGTCCCGTTTTGAATGTGAAAAACCCTATTGCTGGAAGCGCCCCATATTTCCCCGGAATTTGTTTGGAATAAACTGCCTGCCTCTTTAGGGAATCCAGGCGGTGTCTGAATGCGCTTTGTTTGAAGCGTCCGGGAATCGACCTGGTATAAACCCTTGGATGTGCCAACGCAGATGTTCCCGTCCTGCAACATACAAAGGTCGAGAAACTCCTCCTGCAAACCTTTTTCAGCGTCTTCCGAACGCGGAATTTTCACAGGCGTTAGCGTAGTCAGCATCCCGAGGTTCGGTGTTTGGGGCAATGCATTTTTCCAGGTATCTGGAATGCTCAACCGGTACAGGCCGCCGCCTCTGTTCACAATCCAGATATTGCCGTACTTGTCTTCATTTATACAGCGTACATCATATAAAACCTCCTTGTTTTCCGGAGC
>JALHMA010000267.1 GCA_022844265.1 Saprospiraceae bacterium
TTTATTCAAAATACCACCACCAAAGAAATACTGAACAGCGGCACCCGTTTCGATAACTTCGTTTTATCCGCAGGCGAGCCGCGTTTTCAAACGGCCTCTGTCCAGCCGAATCCGGCAACTGACGCTGCCGTGGCCTACATCGGTGAAGACCGCGCCGAATCGCTGGAAATTTATGCCATTAACGGCCAGCGCATTGCTGTTTCTTTTGAAAATCAACAGGTTGGGGGTGTTTCGTTTTCAATGGCCGGCTTACCGAAGGGTATTTATGTCGTGAAAATAACGGGCGAAAAGGGCGTGTATACGGCGAAGGTGATTAAGGAGTGAGTCGTGAGTGGTGAGTAGTGAATGGTGAGTAGTGAGTAGTGAGTGGCATTTGTTTAGAAGAACATTGAGTTCGATCTTCTAAACGAATGCCACTCACTACTCACCATTCACTACTCACTACTCACCACTCACAAAAAGAACCCGACCGGTGTTGCCACCGGCCGGGTTCATATCGTCAAACCAATAATCAATCAGTTTCTTAGTTATTGTTCAAACCACCGTTACCGGCAGGAACACTTTCCTGGGAAGCAGGCGCTTTTACGTCGCCTTTGATCGTCAGGGTATGGGTATCGCTTGCTTCGTTGGTAGTCAGTGTAACCGTTTTAGTGAAAGCGCCTACACGCTGAGTGTCGTAACGCACTTCGATTACATTGCTTTCGCCGGGCATGATCGGCTCTTTCGGGTAAGTAGGAACTGTGCAACCGCAAGAACCTTTTGCTGCTTTTACGATCAGCGGCTCATTACCAGTGTTGGTAAATTTGAATTTGCGGATCGGATCAGCGCCCTTTTCAATGGTACCGTAGTCCATAGTGGTAGCGTCGAAAGTCATAACGGCGCCATTAGTTTGTGCAGTGGCGTAAAAAGAACCAACCAGAACGAAGGCGAGGATAGTGAGAACTTGTTTCATCGGATATTACCGTTTTAGATGAGAAATTGAGTTTCTTTGTCAAATGATGGTACAAAAGTAGGCGGGTAGTGATTTGATACTTACATCTATGCTGTTAACGATGTCCAAAAGAAAGTGAAAGTTTTCTAAGTCATTGATTATCAATGTTAAAATTAGACACCTTTCAGGAACGTTACCTTTAACCGGCTTTCATTTTTTTAAAAAAAAGCAAAGGAAAGAATTGTAGTGCTCTACCTTTATCGTCCCGGATCAAAAACAGGGACGCAAACAGGACGACAACGACCCACCAAGATGGCAAGACCGAAAAAAGACGGCGCAACAAACAACGGCTCCGCAGCTACAGGCGGCGCTACTACGCCCCTGATGCAGCAATACATACAGGTGAAAACAAAGTACCCGGATGCCATTCTGCTGTTCCGGGTAGGCGATTTTTATGAAACCTTTGGAGAAGATGCCGTGAAGGCTTCCCGCGCACTCGGCATCACCCTCACCAGCCGCAACAACGGCGGACTCGACATCGAACTGGCCGGCTTCCCCTATCATTCCCTGGATGTGTACCTGCCGCGCCTCGTCCGGGCGGGTTACCGGGTGGCGATCTGCGAGCAAATGGAAAAACCCGTTCCGGGAAAGGTGGTGCGCCGCGCCGTGACGGAGGTTGTGACGCCCGGCGTCACAACCGACGACGCCCTGCTCAACCACAACACCAATAACTTCCTGGCTACCGTGGCCTACGGCAAAAACGAACAGTTCGGCGCGGCTTTTCTCGATATTTCCACCGGCGAATTTTTTGTCAGCGAAGGCGACACCGGCACCATCGACAAACTGTTGCAGAGTTTTAAACCGGCGGAAGTCATTTTACCCAAAAGCCGGGTGAAAGAGTTTTCGGCCATTTACGGGGAAAAATTTTACACCAATACGCTCGAAGACTGGATTTTTACCCACGATTTTGCCCGCGAAAAACTGCTGAACCACTTCCAGACCCAGAGCCTGAAAGGTTTCGGCGTGGAAGAATTTGAACTGGGACAGACCGCCGCAGGAGCAGCCTTGCACTACCTGGCCGCTACCGAAAACAATAAACTGTCGCACATCACCGCCCTGAGCCGGCTCCAGACGGATAAATACGTGTGGCTCGACCGCTTCACCATCCGCAACCTCGAACTGGTGGCGAGCAACCACGAAAACGGCATTTCGCTGCTTCAGGTGCTCGACAAAACCGTCAGCCCGATGGGCGCGCGCCTGCTGCGCAAATGGGTGTTGCTGCCGCTCACCAGCCTGATCCAGATCGCAGAACGCCACGACATCGTCTCCTTTTTTGTTGAAAATCAGGAATTTGCACAGGAAATGGAGCCGCATATCCGCCACATGGGCGACCTCGAACGCCTGATGAGCAAAACCGCCGTCGGCAAAATCAACCCCCGGGAAGTGATGCAACTGCGCAGGGCGCTGATGGCCGTCGAGCAACTCAAAAAGATGCTCCACACCGGCGAAGAAGGTCTGCTCCCGCTCCGCAAACTCTCCGAATCGCTGCAACCCTGCCTCACCCTCCGCGAGCGCATCGAACGCGACCTCGCCCCCGATCCGCCCGTCGATGTGCGCAAAGGCGGCGCCATTGCCGACGGCGCCGACCCCACGCTCGACGACCTGCGCCACGTGGTGCGCAACAGCCGCGAACTGCTGCTGGAAATTCAACAGCGCGAAATTGAACGCACCGGCATTACCAGCCTGAAAATCGCTTTCAACAACGTGTTCGGCTACTACATCGAAGTCACTTCCAAATGGAAAGACCAGGTGCCGCCCGAATGGACGCGCAAACAGACCATCGCCAACGGCGAACGTTTTATCACCGACGAACTGAAACACCTCGAAGCCAAAATCCTCGGCGCGGAAGAAAAAATCCTGGAACTGGAGGATAAAATTTTCCGCTCGCTGATCGAAGAAATCGGCCAGTACATCCAGCCCATACAACACGATGCGCAACTGATCGCCCGGCTCGACTGCCTGCTGTCGTTCTCCAAAGTGGCGGTAAAAAACAATTACAAGCGACCGGAACTGGACGAAAGCACCGTACTCGATATCCGCGACGGTCGGCACCCGGTTATCGAAACACAATTGCCCGTCGGCGAACAATACATTCCCAACGACGTCTATCTCGACAACGATGCCGTACAGGTGATGCTGATCACCGGCCCGAACATGGCCGGCAAATCGGCGCTGCTGCGGCAAACGGCGCTCATCGCGCTCATGGCCCAGATGGGCAGTTTTGTGCCCGCCGAAAGCGCCCGTATCGGCCTGGTGGACAAGGTGTTTACCCGCGTTGGGGCCAGCGACAACATCAGCGGCGGAGAAAGTACATTTATGGTGGAAATGAACGAAACCGCGCTGATTATGAACAATATCAGCGACCGCTCACTCATCCTGCTCGACGAAATCGGGCGCGGCACCAGCACCTACGACGGTATCAGCATTGCCTGGAGCCTGGCCGAATACCTGCATGACAACGAGCGCGCACGGCCAAAAACCTTGTTCGCCACACACTACCACGAACTCAATGAGTTGTCCGAAACGCATGAGCGCATCCACAATTTCCATGTCAGCACGAAAGAAGTGGGTCACCGGGTTATTTTCCTGCGCAAACTCACGCCCGGCGGCTCCAACCACTCCTTCGGCATCCACGTAGCCCGTATGGCAGGTATGCCGCAGGTGATTGTGGAACGCGCGAATGAAATACTTAAAACGCTGGAAGACAAGACGGTAGAAGGCAATAAACCGGCAACGGAAAACAATTCGTCCGGTTCGGAAAAACAAACCACACAGGCGCAAATGCGCAAAAAGGTCAAAAACATCGGCGCGCCGCTGCAACTGCATATTTTTGATGTGGACGATTATACCCTGAAAATCAAGGAAGAACTGCTGAACCTCGACCTGAACACCATGACGCCGATGGATGCGCTGTGGAAATTGAATGAACTGGTGAAAATTGCGGGGAAAAAGTAACGCCGAACCCTGTTCGGCGGCTGTACCGGCTGCTTTATCTGCCGGAGCATGCCGAGTTCATTAGAATGCATGGAAAAACGAACAAATGTTGCCTGTTTGGGTATCCGGCAGCTAAAGCAGCCGGTACGTAGCACCCTGTTCGGCGTTACAAACCTGTTTCCTTATGTCAGACAAGCAAATCCTGCTTTTACTTTTTTATATGACATTATCCACCTGGCTGGAGT
Organism: Saprospiraceae bacterium; assembly: GCA_022844265.1. Lineage (GTDB taxonomy): Bacteria > Bacteroidota > Bacteroidia > Chitinophagales > Saprospiraceae > M3007. Next base: position 4,171 of record JALHMA010000267.1, read on the forward strand.
ATAAATCTGTAAAATCCAGGGATCCTGATGCACAGGTTGGTTGGGGGGCAGTCAACTGGATTGTTCTTTGCCTGTATACCTCCCAATTTGCCAAGGTGTTAAAAACAATCGACCCGCTGAAAGACCTTGATGAGGGGTTGGTATTAATTATTGGCTTTCTAACCCTGTGCCTGTTTGAAGTAATCATTCGAAGAATTGTCAAAGCGATTTAATGGCGTTGCAATGTACCGGCTGCTTTAGCTGCCGGATACCAAACAGGCAACATTTGCTCGTTTTTCCACGCATTCTAATGGCCTCGGCTTTCTCCGGCAGCTAAAGCAGCCGGTACAGCACAGGGTTCGGCACTACTTTCGGCAAAACACCCACTCGCAGTTTTGTCTTTCCACACAAAAACCCCTATCTTTCGCTGGCTTTTTTTCCACGTCAAATTTTTGACTAAATAGGTGTGCAAAATTAGTGTTGCTTAAATTCTTTACAAATGCTTGATTACCAACACGAATAACTGATAACGAATAACCGATAACTAATTAATATGGCAACTTACACACTCAATATTAATGGCCGCAGCTACAACGCTGATGTGGCCCCCGATACGCCCCTGCTTTGGGTTTTGCGCGACCACTTAGGCCTGGTCGGCGCCAAATACGGCTGCGGCATTGCGGCTTGCGGCGCCTGCACCATTCATCTCGACGGTGAAGCCACCCGCTCCTGCGTACTTCCGGTTTCTGCCGTCGGCAATATGCGCGTCACCACCATCGAGGGGCTTTCCGAAAAAGGAGACCATCCGCTACAACGCGCCTGGGATGAAGTAGATGTTCCGCAATGCGGTTACTGCCAGTCCGGACAAATCATGTCGGCGGCAGCGCTGCTCCAGCGCAACCCCAAACCGAACGACCGGGAAATAGAACAAGCCTTGTCCGGCAACCTCTGCCGCTGCGGTACGTACCACCGGATACGGGATGCGGTGAAACTGGCAGCGCAAAAAAGTTGATAAAGTTTATAAGGTTGATGAGGGTTGATAATTCAGCCACTCGAAAATGAAGCAATTTTACTTTTTCCGAGCGGCTGTATTATCAACCCTCATCAACCTTATAAACTTCATCAACCAAAAAGAATCCATCCACTTTCCAAAATCAGGTAAAATATGCAATCCTCCTCTTCATATAGCCGACGCGATTTTTTGAAAAGTTCAGCCCTTGTCGGCGGCGGACTTTTCCTCGGTTTCGACCTGTTCGCCTCCGGAAAATTCAACGCAGGCGTTGCCAGCGCAGCGCTCGAAGGCAGCTTCGATTTCAACGCTTATCTTTCCATCAACAGTGATGGCACCGCGACCATTTTTTCGCCCAACCCGGAAGTCGGACAAGGGATCAAAACCTCGTTTCCAATGACGGTCGCTGAGGAGTTAGACTTTGACTGGACGAAGGTCAAAGTTGTTCAGGCGCCGTTAGACACGGTCAAATTTGAACGGCAGGTGGCCGGTGGCAGTTATTCCACCCCGCACTCCTGGCTACGCCTGCGCCAGGCCGGCGCCACTGCCCGCCGGATGCTCATCGAAACCGCTGCCAAACGCTGGGGCGTAGATGCGGGTACCTGCACGACCGATAAAGGCCTGGTGCTGCACCCGAGCGGCAAACAGGCAACTTATGGCGAATTAGCCGCAGATGCCGCCTTGCTTACCCCGCCGAAGGACGTGCCGCTCAAAGACCGCAAAGACTTCAAAATCATCGGTACTTTCGTCAAAGGGGTGGACAACCAGGACATTCTGACGGGAAAACCCATCTTCGGCATGGATTTTTACCGCGAGGGCATGTTGTTCGCCATGATACAGCATCCGCCGGCATTCGGCCTGAAACTCAAATCTGTCGACGGATCAGCCGCCAAAGCCATGCCCGGCATCGTGGATGTTGTTTCGTTTAAAAACAACGTGGCCGTCGTTGGTAAATCGACCTGGGAAGTGATGAAAGCCCGGGAGGCGCTCCATGTGGAGTATGAAAAAGAGGCTGAACTGGAAAGCAGCGCCGATCACGACCGCATTTTTAAAGAACTGATGACATCCGGCGAGGCACAGGTGAAACGCAAGGACGGCGACACAGCAGCGGCATTTGCAACGGCCAATAAAATTGTCGAGGCCGAGTACCAGTGCCCCTTCCTTTCCCACGCACCCATGGAGCCGATGAATTTTTTCGCCGACGTGCGCCCCGACAAAGTAGAACTCATAGGCCCGGTGCAGACGCCCCAGTCTGCCCGCGACCAAGTGGCCAAACTGCTGGATATTCCTGCTGAAAAAATTTCCCTGGAAATGATGCGCATCGGCGGCGGATTCGGTCGCCGCCTGCGCCCCGACTACGCGGTGGAAACCGCCGAGTTGTCGAGCATCATCAAAGCGCCCGTAAAAGTAATGTGGACACGGGAAGACGACATGACCGGCGGTATTTATCGCCCGGCGGCACGGTACCGTTTCCGCGCGGCTTTGGACAAAGCAGGCAATATCACAGCCTACGAACTGCGCGGCGTGGGCATCAATGCCGGCAATCCGGTGCGCGAAAACAATTTCCCGGCCGGCGCCATTCCGAATGTTCTCATCGAATCAGTCGACCACAAATCGCCCATTACGACCGGCCCCTGGCGGGCGCCAATCACCAATTTCCTCGCGGGCGCCGAACAATCCTTCCTCGACGAAGTGGCCGAAGCAGCCGGAAAAGACCCTGTGACCATGCGGCTTGACTTGTTCCGGCAGGCCAAAGCGCCGCTTAATGCGGAAGGCAAACCGACCTACGACACCGAACGTTTTATCAAAACGATTGAACTGGCGGCGGAAAAATCGGGATGGTTCAAAAAACGCAAAAAAGGCGTTTCTCTGGGTTTCAGCGTGTATTATTCGCACCTGTCCTATGTAGCGCAAGTGGCGGAGGTAGTGAAACGCAGAGGCAAATTCACCCTGCAAAAAGTGTATTGCGCGGTGGATTGCGGCATCGTCGTCAACCTGAGCGGCGCGCTCAACCAGGTGATCGGCAGCGTCGTGGATGGCCTGGGCCACGCCATGTACGGACAACTGACCTTCAAAGACGGCGAAACCCAGCAAAAAAACTTCAATACCTACCGGCTCATTCGCATGAACGAAATCCCGGAAGTGGAAGTCCATTTTGTAGACAACGGCATCGACCCGACAGGACTTGGCGAACCGGCATTGCCACCTTTGAGCGGTGCGGTGGCCAATGCGTTTTATAAAGCGATGGGAAAACGATTGCGCGATCAGCCGTTTGTGAGAGAAGGGGACAATACGATGGAGAATGTATTGTGAAAAGCAAAAGGCAAAGGGCGAAAAGTAAAGGGCAAAACTTTTTACCACAACGGGCACCAAGTGGTTTTCACAAAGGACACAAGGCGTAGAGTTGACTCGTCCCGTTTAGTATTTTCTGTAAGCCTGGCATGAATCATTACAGATGGCCAAAAAAAGAGTGGTCAACTCTACGCCTTGTGTCCTTTGTGAAAACCACTTGGTGTCCGTTGTGGTAAAAAATCCCTATAGTATAATCCTTATTATGATATACAATGTAAATGAACTGTTATACTTGTGTGCATACCGTAGGTCAAAAGACCCGCACATGTCCACTTCGATCCGGTTTGTATAAATTACAAAAATTCGGAATGACTCATGTTTGCCCTTTTGCCTTAAGTTGCTACGGGCACACCCGCATGTAATAATCCGTTTCCCAGTTGAAATGATAGCGTTCCACACCGTTGGCAGGCACTGACTTGACGTCGTCGCCGATGCCGGGTTGTGTGCCGCGCGTCACGATTTCAAAATCCCACCAACCGGATTCGGTTTCTTCATGGGTGATAAAGTGGATGGATTTATCATAAGAATAGGATTCCTCCGTGGCAGCGCCCAGGGCGCCGCTGTTGTCTTCATGTACGACGTAGTTGAAAACTTTTTCCATGTTGTCCAGGTTGTAAAAACTGGCGTATTCGCTGAACACCCCCTGCCCGATCCAGCTCATGGAAAGGGTAAGGCACCATTGGTTGGAACCGAATTGTGTCAGGCCGACCATACCG